>JAKPNJ010000227.1 GCA_029548445.1 Bacillota bacterium
TCCCGGACGAGGCCGTCTCGGTCCAGGCGGAGCGGCGGGAGGTCAGGGCCTTCCTCAGCGTCGAGATGAATGCGGGCCAGATGGTGGAGGATGTCCGGCTGGCCGTCGCCGGCCGGAAACCGGTCCACTTCCATGGCCGCATGGGGGGCATGCTGCCGACCCAGCGGGAGATCCTGGAACGGCTTCGGGCCCTGGCCCGGGACTGCCAAGGAGGGTGACCGGATGGCGATGGTCTTCGAACCGACCCGCGGGCTGAAGGACAAGCCCTTCCACTACTGCCCCGGCTGCACCCACGGCATTATCCACCGCCTGATCGCGGAGGTCCTGTGCGAGCTCGACCTGCTGGACCGGACCATCGGCGTGTCCCCGGTGGGATGCACCTACAATTGCTACGAGTACTTCAATCTCGACATGCAGCAGGCCGCCCACGGACGGGCACCCGCCGTGGCCACGGGCATCAAGAGGGTCTTCCCGGACCGGACCGTGTTTACATACCAGGGCGACGGCGACCTGGCGGCCATCGGCACCGCCGAGATCGTCCACGCCGCAGCCCGGGGGGAGATGATCACGACCATCTTCGTCAACAACGCCGTCTACGGCATGACCTCCGGCCAGATGGCGCCGACGACCCTCCTGTCCCAGGTCACGACGACCACGCCCTTCGGTCGGAAACCCGAGATCCACGGCTACCCCATCAATGTCTGCGAGATGCTGGCCACCCTGCCCGGGGCGGTCCATGTCCAGCGGGTTTCCGTCCATTCCGTCAAGGCGGTCCGGAACGCGAAGGACGCCATCCGGACGGCTTTCCTGGTCCAGCAGCGAAAACTGGGCTTCTCCCTCGTGGAGATCCTGTCCACCTGCCCCACCAACTGGGGGATGGCTCCCCAGGAAGCCCTTGCCTGGGTCGAGTCCGCCATGATTCCCCAATATCCCCTGGGGGTATTCCGAAGCGTGCCGCCGGAGGCTGCCCCATGAGAACCCTGGCGCTGGTGGTCGCCGGTTTCGGCGGCCAGGGCATCCTGTCCGCCGGCCGCATCGTCGCCGAGGCCGGCATGCTCCAGGGCCTGGAGGTCTCGTGGCTGCCCTCCTATGGTCCCGAAATGCGGGGCGGCACCGCCAACTGCCATGTCGTCCTGTCCGACACGCCCATCGGGTCTCCCATCCTGAACGACTGCGACGCGCTCATCGCCATGAACGGGCCATCTTTCGAGCGGTTCGAGCCCATGGTCCGTCCGGGAGGACTGGTGATCGTGGACGGTTCCCTGCTTTGCCCCTCATCGACGCGGCCGGACATCCGGCTGCTCTCGCTGCCGGCCAGCAGCGTCGCCGCCGAAATGGGCAACCGGACTTTCGCCTCCGTGATCCTCCTGGGGTGCCTGTCCGCCGCCACCGGCGCCTTCGACCGGACATCCTTCGAGGCAGCGCTCCGGGTCGTGCTGCCCCCGTCGAAGCAGGGGCTGATCCCGGACGAAATGAAAGCCTTCGACCTTGGTGCTGCCTCCGTGGAGGCCGGCGGAGACGGAGCGTCCGGCGGATGACGCGCCCATGCGTGTCGGTGTTTCATGGCCGGGCCGCCTGTTTTCAGGCGGCCCGACGCATGGCGCCCATGGGTTATTGGTATAATGGGGCCAGGGTCTGCGACAGGCGGCGAATGCGGGGGTGACAGCGGGATGCAGGATCGGATCTGGTATTTCCACGAAGGGTCCGACCTGCGGGCCTACGAGTGGATGGGCGCCCACCCTGCGTCCCTGGATTCCGATCGCGGCTATGTGCTGACCGTCTGGGCGCCCGCCGCCGCAGCGGTGTCGGCCGTGGGCGACTTCAATCGATGGGACCCCGCCGCGACGCCCATGGATCGAATCCATCCCTCCGGCATCTGGCGGGTCCTGGTGCCGGAAGCCCGGCGCTACGACCGGTACCGGTTCTGGATCCGTCCCGAAACCGGCGATCCCGTGATGAAAAGCGATCCCTTCGCCTTCCATGCCGAGACCCGGCCGGCCAGCGCCTCGATCCTGTATGGGCCGGGATCCTTCCCCTGGACCGATGACGACGCGATCCGCCGGATCCGGCAAGCCGGCTCGGTTCCGTCCCCGCTTTCCATTTATGAGGTCCATCCCGGATCCTTCCGGCGCCATGCCGACGGGCATCCCCTGGACTACCGGGAACTGGCCCGGGAACTGGGCCGCCATGTCCGGGAGATGGGCTTTACCCATGTCGAGTTCCTGCCCGTGATGGAGCATCCCCTGGACGAGTCCTGGGGCTACCAGGTGACGGGCTTCTTTGCGCCCACCAGCCGCTTCGGCACACCGGACGATTTCCGCTTTCTCGTGGACCATCTCCATGGCCTGGGCATCGGGGTGATTCTCGACTGGGTACCGGCCCACTTCCCGCGGGACGGCCATGGGCTGGCCCGGTTCGACGGCTCCTGCCTATATGAGTACGCGGACCCGCGCCTGGGGGAGCATGCCGAGTGGGGAACCCTCGTTTTCGATTATTCCCGTCCCGAGGTCCGTTCCTTCCTGCTCTCCAGCGCCAATTACTGGATCGAGTCGTTCCACGCGGACGGCCTGCGGGTGGACGCGGTGTCGTCCATGCTCTATCGGGATTACGGCCGCACCGACTGGCTTCCCAACGAGCAGGGGGGCCGGGAGAACCTGGAGGCCATCCGGTTCCTGCAGCAGCTGTGCGACAGCCTCCGGTCCCGGTACCCCGGGCTCCTGCTGATGGCCGAGGAATCCACGACCTTCCCCGGCGTCACCCACTCCACCGAATCCGGCGGGCTGGGTTTTACCCACAAGTGGAACATGGGCTGG
>JAKPNJ010000230.1 GCA_029548445.1 Bacillota bacterium
CTGCCCGTCCAGCGTCTCCCCATGGACCAGCCGGACGGTATGCCCGGCCTGGCCCCGGACGCGAAACCGGACAAAGCCGGCGAGGTTCTGGCCAAAGTCGAGGACTGTGGAGCCGTCCGGCGTGTGCAGGACCTGCGGGGAGAACGTCTCATGGGCGACGATCCGCTCCCCCTGGCTTTCGACCAGGTCGCCGGCATACGACGCCGGCCAGGTCCCGTGCCAGCGGCTGTCGTCGAACCCCGGCTCATTCCAACCCGGCATCTCGCGGGTGGCATCCTGCACTTCCCCGGCTTTCAAGTCGTTTTGCCGGACGGGACCGTCCTGGGTGGCCTTCCAGGAGACGTCGCTCCACACCTGGCCCGTGGTGCCGTCGGCGTACTCAATTGCCAGGCAGGCCAGCAGCTTCGTCCGACTGCCGTACACGGCGGTTTTCGACGATGCCCCGAGCTCCCCGCGATACCAGCCATCCCCCAGGACCACGCCGAGGACATTCTCCCCCGGCCTGAGGCGGCGGGTCACGTCGAATTCCTGGACCTGCAGGCGCTTGTGATAGTAGGTAAAGCCCGGCAGGCAGCGCTGGTCGTCGACCCCCTGGCCGTTGACATAGGCCATGTACAGGCCGCAGGCCGTCATCCGGAGGCGGGCCGACCGGACAGGCCCGTCGACCCGGAATGCCTTGCGCAGGTAGGAGGCGGGCTGGCGCCCCTCCAGGACGCCCGGCGCCTCGGGTTCGATGAATCGGTCCTGCATCCGGGTCTCCATGGTCAGCCCCTCCCCGTCCTGGCCCGTGCTGCCATGTCCATTATACCCGCCGGACGGCTCGGGACTGCAGGAAGTTGCGCCGGTAGGCCCCCGGGGTCCGGCCGGTGGCGCCCTTGAACAGGCGGCCGAAATGCGAAACATGGTTGAACCCGGTTTGTGCGGAAACCTCGAGGATGGACAGGTCCGTCTTTTCCAGCAGGCGCCGGGCCTCCCGGATCCTGACCTGGTTGAGATACTCGACGACCGTGAATCCCGTCTCGGCGCGGAAGCGCTTGCACAGGTAGAACGGGCTGATGTGGAAGCGGCGGGCCAGGTCCTCCAGTGTGATGCGTTCCGCAAAGGACTGGTTGAGGAAGGACAGGATCGGCTCGACCCGGGCATGGCGGCTGGAGAGGACCGGATGGGCAGGCTGCCGGCGCTGGCTGTTCAGCCGCTGGAGCAGGACCAGGAGCTGGGTCAACAAGGCGGAGAGCTGCAGCGGGAAGGACGCGGCCTGGCTTGAGGCCTCTTGCAGCATGTCAGCCAGGATCGTCTCGATCCTGGCCCGGTCCTTGCCGGACGCCTGAAGACACGGATTCTCCTGGTGGAACAGGGCCAGCAGGGCGGCATGGTCCGCCGAACTGCCGGCCAGGAACCCGGGCCGGAAACTGATGAGGATCCGCTCCCACTGCCGCACATGATTCCCAAGGGAGCGATGGAGCTCATTGGGCGGAATCGCGGCCATCGATCCCGCGGCCAGGTGGAAGGTCCTGTCCCGGATGAAGTAGTCCCGCTCCCCCTGGACCAGGTAATACAGCTCGTACCAGTCGTGCAGGTGGCTGTCCGGCATGGCGAACGGAACCTGCTGCCTGGCGCTGTCGATGGCGAAGATCCCGGCTTCATGGTTCCAGCTGGCTTGCTGCATCGAAGCTCCTTCCGGAATGACAAAATCTGCATATATGACAGCCATTCGCCAATATTGTAGCAGAATCATGCTGCACCGCCTGATACAATGAATCCAACAACAAGACCGGCATCACGCCATCGATCGCATGGGAGGTTCGGGATGAAAAGACGATACGCCCAGGTGGGGGTCGGCGGGCGGGCCCGCTTCTATTACGAGGCCATCGCCGGGACTTACGGGGACACCGCGGAACTGGTTGCGCTCTGCGACATCAACCAGACGCGGATGGACTACGCCAACCGGCTGCTGGCCGGGACCTTCGGCTGCCAACCGGTGCCCACTTATCGCTGCGACCGGTTCGACGAGATGATCCGGCAGGAGAAACCGGACACGGTCATCGTCACGTCCATTGACCGGACCCACCATCGCTACATCATCCGGGCCATGGAACTGGGTTGCGACGTGATCACCGAGAAGCCGATGACAACGGACGAGGAGAAGGCCCAGGCCATCCTCGACGCCATCGCGCGGACCGGCCGCAGTCTCAGGGTGACCTTCAACTACCGCTATGCGCCGTACAATACCAAAATCCGCGAACTGATCCAAGACGGCGTGATCGGCGAGGTATTCTCGGTCCACTTCGAGTGGCTCCTCAATACCCGCCACGGCGCGGACTACTTCCGGCGCTGGCACCGGGACAAGCGCAACAGCGGCGGCCTGCTGGTGCACAAGGCGACCCACCATTTCGACCTGGTCAATTTCTGGCTGGGCACGAGCCCCAAAACGGTCTTCGCCATGGGCGACCTGCGCTTCTATGGCCGGGAAAACGCGGAACTCCGGGGACAGACGCGCTTCTATGCCCGGGCCCATGGCAGCGAGAACGCCAGGGACGACCCGTTCGCCCTGCACATGGCCGGGAACGAGTCGCTGCGGAGCCTCTACCTGGAGGCCGAAAAGGACGACGGGTATCTCCGGGACCAAAGCGTTTTCGGGGACGGCATCAGTATCGAGGACACCATGGGGGTCCTGGTCCGGTACCGGAACAAGGCGATCCTGACGTACTCCCTGAACGCCTACCTCCCCTGGGAGGGGTACCGGGTCGCGTTCAACGGCAGCAAGGGCCGCCTCCAGGTCCTGGTGGCGGAAAATGACTATGTCAACGCCGGCGGTCCGAAGGATGTGGAGGGATCGGCCAGGAAAACCAGCATCGCCGTCTTCCCCATGTTCGGGGACCCCCATGAAGTCGACATCGACAGTGCCAAGGGCGGCCATGGCGGCGGAGACCCGGTCCTACTGGACGACCTGTTCGGCACGCCGCAGCCGGACCGCTTCAACCGGGCGGCCTCCCACATCGACGGGGCCCTCTCGATCCTGACCGGCATCGCCGCCAACAAGTCGATGGCCACCGGCCTGCCGGTCGACATCGACACCCTGGTCCGGTTCTGAGATATATCAATCCTCTCCAGGCATGTGATCATGACAATCTTGCCGCATTGCACTTTGCGATGCGGCAAATCTGTATTGAGCGAGATCGATACATCCGATATACTAGGGTTATTACCAAGTTGCCTCATTGCAGGATGATTCGAGGTGAATTCGTATATGATCATACGGGATGCTCTGTATGAAAAATATCGGCGGCTCGCTGACAGCGTGAATTCGCACGAACTGGTCAGAACCTCGAAATTGAAGGCGATCAAGCTGCATTACCACGAAATTGTAGAGCTGATTGGCAATGGTTACCTGGAAAAGATCAGGCATGGATACTATCGCCTGATAAAGGCCTCAGAGGATGAACCGAGTGAAGCGCAGACAATTGGGGCGTTGTATCCTGATGGGGTTGTGTGCATGCATACGGCCTTGTTCTATTTTGGATATAGCGAACGCACTCCGCTTGCATGGGATATCGCCATCGATCGCAACACATCAAAGGCGCGTTTCCATATCGATTACCCATTTGTCAAGCCTTATTTCATGTCAGCATCACATCTTGCATATGGCGTCATTGAGGCGGATTATGACGGATGCAAGCTGAAAATATTCGACCGGGATCGCCTGGTTTGCGAATGCATTCGCAACGAGAATAAAATCGACAAGGAGACATATAACGCCGCGATACGAGCGTATGTGAATGATCCGAAAAAATCCATATCGAACCTGATCGAGCATGCCAGAAAACGTGGAATTCAAAATAAAGTCAAGGACAGAATAGGAGTGTGGCTATAATGCCGGATATCGGGGCTTCCGTCATTGCAAGGTTGAAGAACAAGGCCATGGAGTCCGGCAGGTCACTTCAGCTATACATGCAGCTGTTTTGTCAGGAGGAGTTTTTACGTCGACTCGCTTTGTCCGCATATGCGGATCATCTCGTGCTGAAGGGCGGCTTGTTCATTTATTCGTTAACTAATTTTGAGAGTCGGACAACCATTGATGTCGACTTTCTTCTAAGGCAACTGCCCAGCGATATTGAGAATGTCAGGAGGATTGTTGACGATATATTGAACACCAAATCCGGTCATGATTTCATCACATTTGAATCCGATGGCTTTGAGACGATCTCTTTACACCGCAAGTACAAAGGGATCAGTTTCCGAATTATCGGAAAAATCAGGAATACAAAAACGCCGTTCAAAGTCGACATTGGTGTAGGCGATGTCATTGTGCCGAAAGCCGATAAGCGCTGTATACCCGTACAACTTCCGGAATTCACCAGGCCGGAGATCAGTACATACTCTCTGGAGAGCACCATCGCAGAGAAACTCGACGCTATTTTGCAGCGCCTTGAATTGACCAGTAGAATGAAGGACTTTTATGATATCTGGTACCTTTCCATAACCTTTAACTTTGACGGACAAAAGTTGCAGGATGCCATTGAACAAACGTTTCATAACCGGGGAACATCCATCGATCGCGAAAGTCTGAACAAGGTCATTTCCCTATCCGAACATGATGGTATACAACGAAATTGGCGTCAGTTCATACTTAGGATGAAGTTGCCAGCAGTTGAGTTCTCGGATGTGACGCGTGTCATTCATTTGTTTCTTCTCCCCGTTTGTGAAGCGATCACACACGAGAGTCAATGCCTGGCCACTTGGAGCGCCAGTGAACTGGGTTGGCGATAACGCCGACCATCTCCGTCTCCCCGGCCTCTTTCAGCAATCCTCCCGGACCCGGCTACTCCCACCGGATAGGCTCGAACCGGTCCGTTTCGGCCGACTGTCGGGCCTTGAGGCAGGTCAGGGCGCTGACCAGGCCCGCCTCCAGGGGCGAGGCCGAGGGCTCCTTCCCCTGGATGACCTGGAGAAAATTGGACGCGAGGGACGAGTCGCCGCCGCTGTGGCCCGAGCCCGATGACTGGAACCGATAGGTGTCCACCCGGGAAGAGTCATGGTGGATGACTTTCAACTCGTCCGTGACCCAGTCGAATTCCAGGGTCCCGCGATAGCCCATGAACCGCGCCCCCCGGGCCGCAGCCGATTTCCGGACGAAGAAATTCTGGGAGTAGGAAACGTGCATGCCGCTCTCGTAGCGAAGCAGCGCGCTGCCGGAGTCCTCGTTGCCGGTGTCCACGGCGAAACAGCACAAATCCCCGTATGACACCTCGTCCTTGAGGTGCGCCAGCACATGGGGGCTTTCCGGACATGTGCGGAATGCCTCGCAATCCGGGCATCGCAGGCCCGCCGGCTTGTCGCCCCGGAAGACCTGCTTCGATTTCATGGCGCAGACGGCCACCGGGGTCATCCCGAGGATGGCGTTGATATAGTCGAAATCGTGGGTCGCCTTCTGGAGGAAGAGCCCGCCGGTCTCGTTCTCGTCCCTGTACCAGCTGTGGTAATACACCCCTCCGTAGGGCACATTGTTGACCGCCTGGACATGCTCGACCCGGCCGATCTCCCCGGATTCGACCAGCTGCCTGGCCAGCCGGACCTGGGCGGT
>JAKPNJ010000270.1 GCA_029548445.1 Bacillota bacterium
GACCCGGGCGATGGTGACGCCCCGGATCCGGCCGCGGCCGTGGATGGCTGTCACGGTGGTGGACAGGAGCAGGGGGATGCCGTAATCGTCCAGGCACTGGACCCGGTTGCGCAGCAGGCCCCCGGACCAGGGCATGAGCTCCAGGACCATGGAGACCCGGGCGCCTTCCAGGGTCAGGCGGCGGGCCATGATCAGGCCGATGTCCCCCGATCCGAGAATGACCACCTCGCGGCCCGGCAGGAAGCCTTCCATGTTCATGAGCCGCTGGGCGGTCCCGGCGGTGTAAATCCCCGCCGGACGGTCCCCCGGGATCCGGATGGCGCCCCGGGTCCGCTCGCGGCACCCCATGGCCAGGACCACGGACCAGGCCTCGACCCGGACGATCCCCCGGGCCGGTCCCACCGCCAGCAGGCCATGCCGGTCGGAAGGCGACAGGGCAGGGTCCAGGGACAGCACCATGGTGTCCAGCAGGAAGGTCACGCCGGCGTCCCGGGCCCGCTGCACCCATCGCTCCGCGTACTCCGGTCCTGTCAGTTCCTGGGAGAAGACATGGAGGCCGAAGCCCGCATGGATGCACTGGGGCAGGATGCCGCCGGGCACCCGGTCCCGGTCCAGGACCAGCACCCGGCCGGCGCCGGCCTCCCGGGCGGCGGTCGCCGCGGCGAGGCCCGCCGGGCCCGCGCCGATGACGGCCACGTCCACGGGCAGGGTCGGGACCGGTTCCACGGTCATGGCGCCCGCATCCTTCCCTGCAGCATCCGGGATCCCGGGCCGTGTTTCGTGACCTCCTCCTCCTGGAGCCGAAGCTCCCGGGCCAGGACCGCCATGACCCGGGGGACGCAGAATCCGCCCTGGCATCGCCCCATGCCGGCCCGGGTCCGCCGCTTTACCGCATCCAGGTCCCGGGCGCCCGCCGGCCGCCGGATGGCGTCGAGGACTTCCGCTTCCGTCACCTGCTCGCAGCGGCAGAGGATGCGTCCGAACAGGGGATCCTGCCGGATCCGGGCGGCCCGTTCCCCATCGGACAGGTCCCGGAAGCGGACCGGCGGATCCCGGTCCATCCGGGCGGCCGGATCCGGGACGAGGTCGAGGCCGGCATCGGACAGGATCCCCAGGATCCGGCGGGCGATGGCCGGTGCCGCGGTCAGGCCGGGCGACTCGATGCCCGCCGCCAGGACGAGGCCCGGCGCCAGGGCGGATTCGCCCAGGAGGAAGTCGTGTCCCGGGGTGTCCGGGGTGGCCCGCAGGCCGGCGAAGGAGGTGATCGTGTCGCCGGAGGGAAGGCGCCCGATGGCCGGGACGGACCGGACAGCGCTCCGGAAGACCTCCCGGAGGCCTTCCGGGGTGGTCGACAGGTCGTCCTTGTCCTCCACCGTCACCGAGGTGGGCCCCACCAGGAGGTTTCCGTCCACGGTGGGCGTCGCCAGGACGCCCTTTCCCCGCTCGGAAGGCACCTGGAAGATGGTATGGGACAGCAGCGAGCCATGGATTGTGTCATACAGCAGGTATTCGCCCTTCCGAGGCCGGATCCGGAAGGAATTGTCGCCGGCCAGGCGGGCCACGTCATCCGCGTACACCCCTGCGGCGTCCACCACGTACCGGGCGTCCGCCACCCGGTGGACCCCGTCGGGATCCCGCAGGGTGGCCCGAAATCCCCGTCGCCCATCCGATCCCGGAGCGCCTGTGGCGGCCGGCAGCCTCTCGAGGGCGACCAGCTCGCTGTCGAGCCACAGCCCGACGCCGTTGGCCACCGCCACCTCCGCCGCCGCCACCGCCAGGCCGTAGGGACTGACGATGCCGCCCGTGGGGGCCAGGAGCGCCGCCACAATCCGGTCCGACACCGCAGGTTCCAGGCTGCGGACCTCTCCCGGGTCCAGCAGGGCGAGGCCCGGTACGCCGTTTCGGCGTCCCCGGTCCAGGAGGAGCCGAAGCATGGCCTCTTCTTCCGGGTCGAAGGCGACGACCAGGGACCCGTTGCGGCGGAACGGCACATGGAGGGCCCGGCAGAGGCCCTCCATCTCCCGGTTGCCCTCGGCGTTCAGGCGGGCCTTGGCGGTTCCGGGTTCCGGGTCGTACCCGGAATGGACGATGGCACTGTTGGCCCGGGTCGCCCCGGCCCCCACGTCGGACGCCCGGTCCGCCAGGGCGACCCGAAGTCGATGCACCGACAGGGCCCTGGCGACGAGGGTTCCCACGATCCCGGCGCCGACGATGAGCACATCCAGCATCCCGTCTTCCTCTCCCGAAACCCGATTCCGGCCTGCGCCGGCCCTTGTCGCCCTTCATTATATCGTATCCCGGCCCCCGATTCCCCGGACGAAAACGGGACCCGCCATGGTGGGCGGATCCCGGCGAAACCAGGGATGGATGTCGTGTCAGCGGATGGGGCGGAGAGTGGGCCGGGTCGGGGGTGGGAGGCGCGGGTGCGGGGTGTACAGGCGCGCGTGAATGCGGGCGGGAACCGCCCCATGCGCCTCAGGTCTTGGAATCCTGCAAGGGAGGGTGGCCGATGTCCCGGTCCCCGGAGTCGATTTCCTCGTGGGGGATGGCGCCCGAATGCTCATTCCGCTCGCTGGCCTCGAATTCCTCGTGAATCCGGCGCAGCTCCAGGGCTTCCTGGTAATGCTCCAGCACCAGGGCGGACAGCTTTTCCCGGAAGGCGCTGTGGATGGGATGGACGATGTCCTTGTACTCCCCGCTGGGGGTCTTGCGGCTGGGCATGGCGATAAAGAGGCCGTTCTGGCTCTCGATGACCTTGATGTCATGGACGACGAACTCGTCGTCGAACGTCACGGATACGACGGCCTTCATCTTGCCGGTCGGATCCAGTCGACGAATGTGGATATCAGTGACTTCCATGGTCGGGAACCCCCTGCTCGAAGGCGAAATGATCACACGAGCTTTATTGTACATCAATTTTGTAGGATTTGAATAGGCAGTGGATGAAAGTTCACGATTCCAATCATTCAAAATTGATTTTAACACCCGTTCGGCTCGGTGACTTCGGACAAATCCGGACAAGTCCGGACGATTCCATTTTGTTGATACGTGCTAGAATATTGTTCGGTTCCATCTTTATCGAAAAATATGCGAATGAGGGATCGACATGCATCCGACACCCGGACCGGCCCATCCGTTAAAGCCCTCTGCCGACCCTGCCGCCCCCGAGCCGCCGGCGCCAGGTTCCCGGCTGTTCTTTGTCGGCATCGGCGGGGTCAGCATGGCCGGACTGGCCGAGATGGCCCGGGCCGCCGGCTTCCGACCCATGGGATCGGACCGTCACGGATCGGACCGGACCCGGCATCTCGAAAGCCTGGGGATTCCGGTGGTGGAAGGACACCGGGCGGACACCGTCGACGCGTTTCGTCCGGACCTGCTGGTCTATTCCGCGGCGGTGCCCCGGGACAACCCGGAGCGGATCCGGGCCGGGGAACTGGGGATTCCCGCCGTGGACCGGGCCACCTTCCTCGGCTGGCTCAACCTGGGGTACGAACGGGTGCTGAATGTCGCCGGCACCCACGGCAAGACCACCACCACCGCCATGGCCGCCCTGGTCCTCATGGAATCCGGGCAGGATCCCTCGGTCCACCTGGGAGCCGAGATGGCGGACTTCCACGGGACGGTCCGGCTGGGGAAGCCGGGCGGTGTCCTGGTGTCGGAGGCCTGTGAATACACCGGCAGTTTCCTGCGTTTTCATTCCACCACGGCCGTCGTCCTGAACATCGACTATGACCATGTGGACACGTTCCCCAATATGGAAGCGGTCGTCGACGCCTTCGTCGCCTTCGCTGACAGGCTGCCGGACGGGGGCCTGCTGGTGGTGCCCGCCTTCGACGGGCAGGTGGCCCGGATGCTGGCCCGTTTGCGGCGCCTCCGGGCGTCGGCCGGGCGGGCCATGCCCCGCCTCGTGACCTTCGGCCTGCCCGTGGATCGCCTGGCCTCGGCGGCCCCCGACATGGCCGACGACCTGGCGGTTCTCGGCCTGGACGGCCCGCCCGACGTCGTCGCCCGGGAAATCGAGTGGTGCGAGGGTCGGGCCTCCTTCTCCGCTGTCGCGGATGGAGAGGCCTATCCCCGGATTTCGCTGCGGATTCCCGGCCGGCACAACCTGGTGAACGCCCTGGCGGCCATCGCCTGCACCCATTGGAACGGGGCGGACCCCGCCGCCGCGGCCCGGGCCCTCTCGGCTTTTCGGGGGGCCGACGGCCGGTATTCCATCAGGGGAACCTTCCGGGGCGCGACTGTCGTGACCGATTACGCCCACCATCCGGCCGCGGTCCGGGCTACCCTGTCGGCCGCTGCGGAAACCTCCCACGGGCGGACCTGGGTCGTCTTCCAGCCCCTGACCTACAGCCGGACCCGGGTCCTGTTCGACGACTTCGTCGACGCGCTGGCGGGCTGCGAGGACGTGATGCTGGCCGAGATCTTCAGCGACCGCGAGACCGACCCCGGCGACATGAGTTCCCGGATGCTGGCGGACGCCATCAACGCCCGGGGGGGCCGGGCGCTCTTCTTCGAACAGGTCGGGGGGATCCGGGACCGGCTGGCCGAGCGGGTCGCGCCCGGCGACCTTATCCTGGTGCTGGGTCCGGAGGATATCCGGTCCCTCGGGGACCGGCTGGCGGCGGAAGGCGACTGATTTCGCCGGCGTGGTAGGAACTCCGCACCAGCGGCGACGACGCCACGTGACGGAATCCCATCGCCAGGGCCAGGAGCCGGTAGCGCTCGAACTGGTCCGGATGCACATACTCCACGACGGGCAGGTGGGTCCGGGTCGGCGCCAGGTACTGGCCAACCGTCAGCAGGTCGCAGGAGACCAGTCGCAGGTCCCGGAACACAGTCTCGATTTCCTCCGGGGTCTCCCCGAGGCCCACCATGACACCGGACTTGGTCCACCCCTCCGGATTCAGCTGGCGGGCCCGCTCCAGGACGGTCAGGGATCGGGTGTAATCCGCCTCGGGACGGACCGCCGGATACAGGCGGGGCACCGTCTCCACATTGTGGTTCAGCACATCGGGCCGTGCGGCCAGGACGATCCCCAGGGCGGCCGGGTCTCCCCGGAAGTCGGGTATCAGAACCTCCACCCGGGGTGCGGGTCCCTCCGGCCGGGCCAGGGACCGGATGGCGTCCACGGTCCGGGCGAACTGGGAGGCGCCGCCGTCAGGCAGGTCGTCCCGGGTCACGGAGGTGACGACCACATGCCGAAGACCCAGCCGCCGGACCGCCTCGGCCACCCGGCGGGGTTCGTCGGGATCCGGGGGAGCGGGGCATCCCCGGCTGACGGCGCAGAACCGGCAGGAGCGGGTGCAGGTGCCGCCCAGGATCATGAAGGTGGCGGTTCCGGAGCGGAAGCACTCGCCGGCATTGGGACAGCGGGCTTCCTCGCAGACCGTGTGGAGATCCAGGTCCCGCAGGAGGGCCACCATGGCGTCGCAGGCGTCGCCGGAGGTGGAGGGCGCCCGGAGCCAGTCGGGTTTCGGGGTCCATCGGGGTCCGCCTGGACTGCCCGGTCCGCCCGGTCCGCCTGGACTGCCCGGTCCGCCCGGTCCGCCGTTGCGCCCCGACCCGTCGGCGCCGCCGGTGGGGCCGTTCATTCCGGTCCCCCCGGGGTTGCCGGTGTTGCGGCCGCTTGGCCCAGCAGGTCGGACAGCGACACATCCGCCGGCTCCGTCCCCAGGGCGGCGGCGATGCGGCGGCCCGTGAGGCGGACGATCCGGTCCATGTCCGCGGGGCGTCCGGTTTCGGCCAGGACCGAGGTCACCCCCTTGGACAGGCCGCAGGGATTGATCCATCCGAAGGGCTCCAGGTCCACGTTGACATTGAAGGCGAACCCGTGGGTCGTCACCCAGCGGTGGACCGCGATGCCGATGGCCACGATCTTCCGGTCCCGGATCCAGACGCCGGTATAGCGGTCCTGGAGCCGCACGGCATCAAGGCCGAACTCCTCCCGCAGCAGCCCGACAAGGGCATCCTCCAGGCCATGGAGGAAGGGGCGGATCCCGTCCCCGAAATCCCGCAGGTCCACGATGGGGTACCCCACCAGCTGGCCGGGTCCATGATAGGTCACGTCCCCGCCCCGGTCCACGGGGACCACCGGCACCCCCCGGCGGGCCAGCTCGTCTTCCGGCAGGTAGATGTTCGCCCGGTTCGCCCGGGCCCCCAGGGTCAGGACCGACGGATGCTCCAGCAGCAGGAGGACATTGCCGATCTCCCCGGCCTGCCGTCGGGCCAGGAGGCGGCGCTGGATGTCCAGGGCCTGGCCGTAGGGGACGAGCCCCAGCGGGCAGACGGACAGGGTCATGGTCCTTCGGACGTCGGCGGGGTCCCCTCCCCGGGCGGCCGGACGCCGGCGGGGGAATCGGGCTCGCCAGCCGGCGGGTCGCCGGCCGGTGGGTCGATGGGAGGCGCGTCAGCCGCCGCGTCAACCGCCGCGTCAGCCGCCGCGTCAGTCGGTGCGATGGCCTGCGGATCGGCGCCCGGCTCGGCGGAGATCGCGGGAGGCGGCTCCGGCGGCAGGACCTGGCCGTTGAAGATGGCCTCGAATTCCGGCCCCTCGATTTTTTCCTTGACCAGCAGGGTTTCCGCCAGCCGGTGGAGAATGTCGAGACGCTGGCCCAGGATATCCTTGACCTTGGCATAGGCCTCGTCGATGATGCGCTTGACCTCCTCGTCGATGATGGAGGCCAGCTTGTCGCTGTAGTTCCGGATGTGGCCGTAATCGCGGCCCAGGAACACTTCATCGTCCCCGCTGCCGAAGACCAGGTTGCCCAGCCGGTCGCTCATGCCGTACCGGGTGATCATATCCCGGGCGATGCCGTTGCAGGTCTGCAGGTCGGACGCGGCGCCCGTGCTGACTTCGCCCAGGACCAGGTCCTCGGCGGCCCGGCCGCCCAGGGAGATCATGATGTTTTCCATGAGCTGGGACCGGGTTGAATAGTACTGGTCCTCCTCGGGCTTGTGGGCCGTATAGCCGCCGGCCAGGCCGGCGGGAATGATCGACACCCGCTCCACCCGGTCGGTGGTGGAGGCCACCCGCAGCACGATGGCATGGCCCGCCTCGTGGTAGGCAGTCAGCCGTTTTTCCTTTTCACTGATGATCCGGCTCCTCTTCTCGGGCCCGATCATGACCTTGAAGACCGCCTCCGAGATGTCGCCGTAAATGATTTCCTTGGATCCGCGCCGGGCTGCCAGGAGGGCGGCCTCGTTCAGCAGGTTCTCCAGGTCGGCGCCGGTAAAGCCGGGGGTCATCCGGGCCACTTCCCGGAGGTCTACCGCGGTGGCCAGGGGCTTGTTCCGGGCATGCACTTTCAGGATCTCCTCCCGTCCCTTGATGTCGGGCCGGGAAACGGTAATGCGCCGGTCGAAGCGGCCCGGACGCAGCAGGGCCGGATCCAGGATGTCGGGCCGGTTCGTGGCGGCCATGATGATCACGCCCTCGTTGGGGCCGAACCCGTCCATTTCCACCAGCAGCTGGTTCAGGGTCTGCTCCCGCTCGTCGTGGCCGCCGCCCAGGCCCGCGCCCCGGTGGCGCCCCACGGCATCGATCTCGTCGATGAAGACGATACTTGGGGAGTTCTTCTTGGCCGACTCGAAGAGGTCCCGGACCCGGGAGGCGCCGACACCCACGAACATCTCCACGAAGTCGGAGCCGCTGATGGAGAAAAACGGGACCCCGGCCTCCCCGGCCACGGCTTTCGCCAGCAGGGTCTTGCCGGTTCCGGGGGCTCCGACCAGCAGGATGCCTTTGGGAATGCGGGCTCCCAGCTCGGCATACTTGCGGGGGTTTTTCAGGAAGTCGACCACTTCCTTGAGTTCATCCTTTTCCTCGTCGGCGCCGGCCACGTCACGGAACGTGATCTTGTTCTTGGACGGGTCGTTCATCCGGTGGCGGCTGCGTCCGAAGCTCATGGCGTTCTTGCCGTCGTTGGACTGGCGCATGAACATCATCCAGACGAAGACCATCATGCCGATCATCAGGACCACGGGCACCAGGTTGAAGAGGATGGAGTAATCCTGGGGCTCCTCGTAGGTAAACTGGGCGATCTTGCCGGTATCGCGGGCGTTCTTCAGGAGGTCCCAGACCTTTTCCATCCAGAGGGGCGACAGGGCCACCTTGATCTCCTTCAGGTTCCGGAGTTCCTTGACCGGCTGCTTCAGGGTCACGACCAGGGTGTAGCCGGAGACCGTCACCTCGGTGACGTTGTCCTTCTCGATCTGGTCCAGGACCTGGGTCAGCTGGATGGGTTCCTGCTGGGAAAACAGGGGGGAACTGAGGGTCAGGGCGATGAGGACCGCGAAGATGATCAGGTAAAAGGACAGGCCCTTCATCGCGTTGGGGGCTTTTACAGGCATGGGATGCCTCCTTCGTTCTCGTTCTTCAGGATTCGGACGTCGGGCAGGTTTCGGTACCGGCCGGCGAAATCCAGGCCGTATCCCACGATGAAGCGGTCCGGAATGACCATGCCCACGTATTCGACATGGATCGGCGCCCGGCGGCGTTCCGGCTTGTCGAAGGCCGTGCAGATGGCGAAGCTGGCCGGGTTCCGGGTCCGGAGCAGTTCCCGCAGGCTCTGGAGGGTCAGGCCCGTGTCAATGATGTCCTCTACGAGGATCACATGGCGGCCCTCCACGTTCGTGTCCAGGTCCCGGAGGATCCGGACGACGCCGGAGGAGTCGGTGCCGTGGTTGTAGCTCGAAACCGCCACGAAATCCACCGAGACGGGAATGCTGATGTGGCGCATCAGGTCGGACAAGAACACGAAGGCGCCGGTCAGCACGCCCACCAGGAGGACGTCCTTGCCGGCATAATCCCTCGAGATCCGGCCCCCCAATTCGGCGCACATCGCCCGGATTCGGTCCCGGTCCACCAGGACGTCGCCGATCACCATGCCCATGCCAGGTCCTTTCTGTCCGGCTTGCGCACCGGACCGTCCGCCATTCGCGTTCATTCCCCCGCGTCCCGCCGTTCGAACCGGAGCCGGATCGGGACGCCCGGGCCGATGTCCGGATCCCCGACCAGGCCCGGGATCCACAGGACCCGGTCGCCGACCGCCACCAGCAGGAGCCTGTCCCGCTGGCGGAGCGGGAGCCCCCGTTGGACCAGGTACCGTTTCAGGGACCAGGTCCCCTCCGGGTGTTCCGGCGGCCGGATCCGATCCCGGGGTCCCGGCGACCGGACAACGGCCTGGGGCAGGAGATCGTCACCCAAATACCATGTCATAGTATTATACGGCATTTCGTACCCAGCGTCACCGCATGGCCGAAGGTTGCAGCCCCTTTCGTCCGGCTCGGAGAAGAGAACCCCGCCGACCTCCGGAATGGCCACCGAACCGCAACGCGGCACAGGGCGGGAGGGCAGGGGGACGGGACGCTGCTCCACCGACAGGCTGCCGGATTCCGCCACAGCTCGGAGACCCCCGGGAAGGTCCAGGGTGCCGGGCCGGCCATGCCGGGCATGGCGGGCGCACAGGGACAGGATCGCGTCGACGTGGACCGATTCCAGGTCGATGGGCCGGCCGGGTGTCGGCGTCGCCGCATCCGGCACCGCCGCATCCGGGGCCGCCGCATCCGGCACCGCCGCATCCGGGGCCGCTGCATCCGGGGCCGGTCCAGGGATGTTGGCCCGGGCCACGGCCAGGCGGACCACCCGGGTCGACAGGGCGGCGGGCAGGGCGGCCAGGGCGGCGGCCGGGATGGGGGCCGCGCCGCCATGGGCCAGGTCCGCGAAGACCTCCCGGGCCTGTCCCTCCAGGTATGCGGCGTCGTCCCGGAGCCGGTCGGCGGTCCGGGCCAGGAGAGGCTCGGGATCCAGGCCGAAAGCCCGCTCCACGGTGGGCAGCAGGTCCAGCCGCACCCGGTTGCGGGTGGCAACCGGTTCCCGGTTGGTCTCGTCCTCCCGAAAGGAGAGGCCCCGCCGCGCCAGGTAGGCGAGAATCTGCGGCCGGGACGCCCACAGCAGGGGCCGGATCCGCAGGCCCTGGCGGGGCGCCATGCCCGACAGGCCGTCCAGCCCGGCGCCCCGGAACAGGTGGAGCAGCAAGGTTTCCGCCTGGTCGCCCCGATGGTGGGCCAGGGCGATCCGGGTGCCGGGGCCCAGGGTATGGGCACAAGTCTCCAGGAAGGCATGGCGCAGGTCCCGGGCGCTCTCCTCCAGGCTCTTCCCGGACGAGCGGGCCAGGGCGCCTGCGTCCACGGCGGTCTCCATCAGGGGGATGCCCCGGGCCCTGCAGGCTTCCCGTACGAAAGCCGCGTCGCCGTCGGCTGCCTCTCCCCGGAGGCCGTGGTGGACATGGGCGGCAGCCAACCGGAACCCGAGACCCGTCGAGAGGACCTGGAGGATGTCCAGGAGGGCCATGGAATCGGGTCCTCCCGAGCAGGCCGCGAGCAGCGCACCGCCCGGGTCGGGCCACAGGCCGTGGCGCCGCCCGTACGCCAGGGTATCCCGGACCATCGGGTCCCCGGCGGTGGGGGTGTCAGGGGAGCGACGGGGTTGCCAGGCCGTCATCCGGCTCGAAGAACATGGTAAAGCTGGGCCGCCAGCTCATCCGGACCGATCCGGTGGCGCCCTGCCGGTTTTTCGCAATGATCAGCTCGGCGTCTTCCACATCCAGCTGCATCTTGTTCTGGTCGTAGTAGTGGTCCCGATAGAGGAACATGACCACGTCCGCGTCCTGCTCGATGGCCCCCGATTCCCGGAGGTCCGACAGCAGGGGCCGCTTGTCGGAGCGGGCCTCGCAGGCCCGGCTCAGCTGGGACAGGGCCATGACAGGCACCGACAGCTCCTTGGCCATGATCTTAAGGGAGCGGGAGATCTCGGAGATTTCCTGCTGTCGGCTGTCAGCCCGGCCGTTGCCGCTCATGAGCTGCATATAGTCAATGATCACGAGGCCCAGGCGGCCCTCCAGCTTGAGCTGGCGGCACTTGGCCAGCATTTCCACGACACCGGTCCCCGACCGGTCGTCGACATAGACCGGCGCCGCATACAGGGACGGAAGGGCCCGGGAGATGCGCTCCCACTCGTCGGACCGGATCTCGCCCGACCGGAGATTCCGGGAGTTGATCTGGGACTGGAAGCTCAGCATCCGGCCCGCCACCTCCTCCTTGGACATCTCCAGGCTGAAGATGGCCACGGGGGTCTGGTGGAGCAGGGCGGACTTCTGGGCGATGTTCAGGGCCAGGGCGGTCTTGCCCATGGACGGGCGGGCGGCCAGGATGATCAGGGAGCCCTTGTGGAGACCGGTCAGGGCCCGGTCGATGGAGGGATATCCCGTCAGGACGGCCCGCTGCCGCTTGTGGCCATGGGCGATGGCGGAGATCTCGTTGACCGCCCGGCCCATGATGTCCCGAAGACTCTCGAAGCCCGTGGAATCCCGGTTCTCCCGGATTTCGAAGACCCGCTTGGCCGCCAGGTCCAGCAAGGTTCCGGCGGATTCCTCCGTTGCGTAGCAGAGGCCGGCCACCTCGTCCATGGCCTGGATTAGGCGCCGGAGAATGGCCTTTTGCCGGACGATGTCGGCGTAATGGACCGCGTTGGACAGGACCGGTGCGGCATCGGGCAGCGTGCCGACATAGGACAGCCCCCCGGCCTTCTCCAGGTTGCCCGCATCCTGCAGCTGGTCCGCCACCGTCACGATATCCACCGGCCTGGACGACAGGTAGAGGTCGCAGATGGCCTGGTAGATCAGCCGGTGGTCCGGCCGGTAGAAGTCCTCCGGCACCAGCATGGCCACCACTTCGGCCAGCTGGCGTTCCCCCGACAGGATGCAGCCGAGGACCGACTGCTCGGCGGCGCCGCTGTGGGGCGGAACCCGTCCCTGGACAGCCCGGGACGCATCGGGCGGAGGGGTCATGGGTGGTCCTTCCCGTCCGCCTCCACCTGGAGGACCAGGGTGGCATGGACATCGGTATACAGGCGGACATGCACCTCATACCGGCCGGTGTGCTTGATGGTCTCCGGCAGCGTGATGCTCCGGCGGTCCACCTTGTGGCCGTGGGCTTCCAACATGTCGGCCACATTCATGGCCGTCACGGCGCCGTACAGCCGGCCCCCTTCCCCGCATCGGGCCGGAAACCGGAAGGTCTGGCCCTCGAGCTTCGCTGCCAGGTGGCGGGCAGTGTCCTGCTCCCGGTTCGAGCGGGCGGCCTCGGCCTTCTTCCGGGTACGGACAGTGTTCAGGTTCTCGGGCGTGGCCTCCAGGGCCAGGCCCTTCTTGAAAAGGAAATTCCGGGCATACCCGTCGCTGGCGTTGACGATGTCGTCCGTCTTCCCCAACCCTTGCACATCCTGCAGCAAAATGACTTTCATCGATCCTTCCCCTCCTGTCTCGATTCCTGTTTGAGGGCCTCCGTAACCCGCATCTCGGCCAGTTCCACCGGCATGCCCTCCAGCCGCACCCCCGCCTGGGTCATGTGTCCCCCGCCGTCCAGATACTCCATGACCACCTGGACGTTGATGGACCCGTTGGACCGGGCGCTGATGGTGACCCCCCGGGCATCCACCGAAAAGACGAAGGAGGCATTGATGCCCGACAGGTTGAGCAGCCGGTCGGCCGCCTTGGCGGCCACCAGCCGGGCGCCGGGATCGGTGTCCGCCGCCCGGGCGAACACCACGCCGTTTTCCTTGAAGACTGCCGACCGGACCACCTCCGCGATCCGGTTGAAGGTCTCCAGGTCCTCGGCCATGAGCCGCCGGACCGAATCGGGATCCGCGCCCTTCCGGCGAAGGAAGGAGGCCGCCTCGAAGGTCCGGACGCCGGTCCGCGTCGTGAAGCCTTTCGTGTCGACATGAATGCCTGCGAAGAGTGTATCGGCCTCGTCCGGCGAGAGGTCCACCTCGGCGGCGGCGTGATAGAGGATCTCTGCCACCAGCTCGCAGGTGGAGGAGGCATAGGGCTCCACCAGCGACAGGGTCGCCTCCCGGATGTAGTCGGCGCTCTTTCGGTGGTGGTCCAGGGCGGCCACCCGGCCGCACCG
>JAKPNJ010000272.1 GCA_029548445.1 Bacillota bacterium
CACCCGGCTGCTTCGACAGGTCGACTGTTGTACTCGTTGCCGAACGGATCCAGGCGAATTGGCGCCTCGTCCGTCCAGGCTCTCTGAAGCGTGAGGCTGGCGGCTTCGCTGAAGGGGACCTCGCCATCGATCGCAAGTGCAACCTCGATCGCCCGTTGCTTTCCTTCCAGTGGGTAATACATCGGACAAAGTTCATACAGACCGTCTGACGGGATGTCGACAGTCCATTCAACCCATCCCCGGATACTGGACCAAAGGAGGACCCCTTCCTCCCCTTCAAATTCCGACAGGACTGTCACTCCGGCATCTTCGGACTGGGCTGCAAAAGATGCGGCCCGAATCCGGATGGATTCCCTGCCGGCGGGCGTTCCCCGGTTCGCATCGGAGTATGTCGCATAGCCATGTCGACGGTCGGCCAAAACGTCCAGTCGGATTTCGTCATCCGATAGATCCAGGCTCACTTCACCCCCAACAGGCAGCAGGGGTATGCAGAGAAGGGCGATCCCGGCCAGAATCGCCATCATCCGCTTGAAACCCCTCGGCAGTCTACCCGTCATCCGACACCGCTTTCCCCGACAGTTCCGGCCCCCTGCCAGTCTGTCTCCGGTTTTATCTTCGCAAACGGTGCCGTCCAATGAAACGATGCGTTCCTTCGATTCTGGATGAAATCCTTCTATTGCTATCCTCGGCTCCAAGACTGAGGCTGCTCCCAGTCATGGTCAGCCTGGGATACGACTCTGCCTATCGCCAGGTCCGGAAAACCATGAACTGGAAGCCCGATCCCGGCATGACGGAGCGACAGATCCGGAAGGCGGTCCAGGAGAAGGGCGAGAACAACTGGCGCCCAGGCCCCATGCCTGATATGCCGACCTCCTGAAGCGCATCCTGCCGGCCACTGGCCACTACCATCGCCTGATCTCCGTCATCCTGAACACAGCGGTGTTGTGGCAGGTGATTCCTTCGAATCCGGCCCAGCGGGTTCGGCCTCCGAAGACCCGGCGGGCGTGCCGCTCCGCATCGTCGCCCGGCGGGCGGGACACGCCAACACGACGACGACGAGCACGATCTACTCCCATGCCATCCAGTCCATGGACGAGGCCGCCAGCGACGCGATTGAGGACATCCTGAAGCCGAAGATGGGCGGTGCCCGTGGGGTTGGAGGGTGAACGCGCTCTCTGCTCCGCCCGTCGCCGAACGCATGTTTTATGAAATTTGGGTTGTGCTGCATCGCCATGTCTGTCCATATTCCCACTCATTACTAGTACGATCCACGCAAAAGTGGCTTCACCAAATCCGATAGGGTCCACTCATGGATCTGTGCGATCTCAAGGTCTCCGACGGTTCGGTTGTACGCGGTTCTCTCGTATGCGTCCAGCATGAGACGAACCGCTTTCCATGCATTCGCAACGCCTCGGCGATGTCGATGTGCCCCTGCGGATCGATCGACTGGCACCCGTCGATGCCAGTGCAGCTCAGCTGGTCCAGGATGAGCCGGAGGTCGCCATTCGAATGCACTATGACCCTGACGTCGAGCTCATGGATTCTTCCGATAATCTCCCTCAGAGAGAAGACGAAGGCATCTGGAGACTGCGACGCCGCTCAGCCGATCCTTCCCAGCGATTTCG
>JAKPNJ010000288.1 GCA_029548445.1 Bacillota bacterium
AACCCGGCATAGACGTTCGAATAGCCCGAGTTCATCTCCCCGGCCCTGGCCATGATCACGGCCGAATCGGCACCGTCGGCCGCGATGCCCAGGAGGACCCGTCCCTGGTTCCGGACCCCGAAAACCGGCAGGCGAATCGCCGCCTCGTTCCGGGTTTTCAGCAGCACGGTGGCGCAGGGATCCTCCCCATAGACCTCGCCGCTGTATTCCCGGGTCGGCCGGACATAGGAATCGGTATGCATCAGCATGCCGGACCCGGAGGGGACGAACAGCCAGGAGTCCGTGTCGTTGGGCGCGGAGGCCAGGAAGGGCAGCAGGTCCACCTGGAGCACCCGGTTTCCGTCCGCCTCCACGATGCCCGACGCGTCGATGCGCGCCGAGAGGCCTCCATCCAGGAGGGTGTACTCCACCGGAATCGAGATCTTTACCAGGTCGAAGTAGTAGGTCATGCGAAGGCCGCCGGGAACCGGCTCAACCCGGATGCGGCCCTTCAGGGTCGTTCCGTAGTAGGAGTTCATGACCTTGACCTGCTCGTTGACCGGTTCCACGTAGGTCATGACCAGGGACGAACTCAGGATGTAGTTCTCGTCGGGATTGAACCAGTCCGACGTCAAGTAGTCGTACGGGATGCTGCTCCAGACCTGTCCGCTGCCCTTGTCCAGGAGCAGGATGCAGGCGGCCTCCCGGTTCCAGTCCAGGGCCATCCGGTCGTTCTCGGCCACCCGGCCGGTTTCGAGCACCGGTAGTTTCTCCTGGAGGGTCTCGTCATAAGCGGGCAGGCCGGCCGGATCGGGCGTCTCCCCGCTGCAGGCCGGCAGGAGCCCCACTGCCGCCGTGGCCGCAAGCAAAACCGCCGCCAGGGCGACACGGCCCGCCCGGCCGCCGCGGGATCGTCGCTCCCGGTCTCCCCGGATCTCCGCCAGGTTGCCCATCCTCTCCTCCATTCCCCGTGTGCGGCAGCCCGCACCCTCCTCGACACAACGGCCCATGGTCCCCTACCCTCGCCGGATGGCCACTTCCCAGAAAATGCCGGTGAAAAAGCTCGCGACATCCTGGAAGAGCGTCAGGATCAGGACGATCAGGAAGACCATGAGGGCGACGCCAAGGATGGAGAGGCCCGCTGTCCCGATCGATTTCGGGAAGCTGTACTCGTGCACCACCATGGTCCCCAGCAGGACCAGGAGGCCCATGGCCAGGGTCCCCGCGTTGGACAGCAGCGTCATGAGCTGGGCCTCCGTCGGCAGCAGCACATAGGACAGGACCAGGAGAACCGCCCTGGCCAGGACGACCGGCAGCAGGCTGTACGACGAGACGATGAAGATTTCCTTCATCCGGCCCTTGCCCTCCAGGAGGGTACTGACGCCCCAATTGGCCACAACCCACAGCAACAGCAGGCCGACCGTCCCCAGGAGGGTAAACAGCGAGCTGTACTGGTAGGGGTCATAGGAAGTGAACAGGAACCCGCCGTACACGTCCCGGGCCGTGCTGACCGCATACAGCAGGAACAGGACGATGGCGGAAAGGAGCACCGATCCCTGCTGCCTGTACTTGACGGCCTGGAAACTGTCGATGGGATGCACCAGGACATTCAGGAGAACCCGGAGCTTTCCGTTCCGGACCAGGACAAATTCCGCGTGCTTCGTCGAGTACCGGATCAGCCAGGCCAGCAGGGCCAGGAGAATGACGGTGGGCAGGAACAGCCAGGCGAAGTTCCGGCTGATGAACTCCCGGCGTGCGATTTCGTAGGACAGGGCATAGGTGTCGCGGTCGGCGCCGAGATAGGCATGCGCCATGGACCCGGCCGTATCGCCCGACAGGAATTCCGCCCGGGCCATGCCCCGGTAGGCCAGCTGCAGGTACCGGTCCTGGGACGAGACGCGCTGCCAGAGGTCCAGGGAGGCCTCGTATTCCCCCTGCAGGGTCAGGTACTGGGCGTCCAGCACCTGGCGGCCGAATGGCGTCCGGCTGAACACGGTCAGGGTGCCCTTGTCCAGGTCGGACACCAGGAGGTCCTCTCCATTGACCACGAGGGACGAGGCCCGCCGGAAGGTCCCGACCTGGTTTCCGCTTCCCAGTCCGCCGCCAAAGGCGGAAATCAGGTTGCAGTCCGTGTCGTACACAAAGACCTTCCCGTACTCGGCATCCAGGACATACATGAATTCCCGCTCGTCGATGTCGATGGAGACGAACCGGTTCACGATGACCGTCCCGGTGTCCCGGATGAATCCGCCCAGGTCGCCGAACCGGTAGTATTCGGCCGAATAGCTGGCGTAGCTGCCCTTGTAGGTCAGGACATTGTCCCCGCCGGGGCTCAGTTTCTTGACCTGCCCGGTCCGGGAGGGGGTGGTGCTGGTGACCGTATAAATGAAATCGGAGGGCCCGATGCAGAGATCGTTGAACTCGAAGGGCAGTTTCCGGACCTCCGCCTTTCGCTTGACATCGCTGCGGAAAAGGATGTCCATGAACCGCTGGAACGCCGTGAAGACATTGGTCGTGACCCGGTTGGCGCCATAGAAGCCGAAAAACGTGTCGTCCTCCGTGAATATCATGGCGCCGTAATAGGACCCCTTGCTCAGGACAAAGGTATAGCCGCGGGAATCCTCCACCGCGCTGACCGGAATGAAGGCGAATTGTTCCGGGATCAGCTCCGATACGGGGGCCTCGATGACCCGGGTGACCGTCCCGGCCGGGTCGATGAACAGGACCCGCTTGTTCTCCGTATCGGCCACCAGGATCTCGCCACTGGCATTGACGGACACGCCCTGGGCCCCCCGGATGTCGAAGGAGCCGGACTCGTTGGAGAAATAGTCGAGCTCCTCCAGGAAGGTATAGTCGGCGCCCAGGATCACGATCCGGCCGTCCTCCGCATCCAGGAGGACGATCCGGCCGTCCGTGTGGCGGCACAGGCTCACGGGGGCCTCCAGGGGATCGATGCCCAGGCTGGCGCCCGTGATCACCCGGGTCGGCGCGTACAGGGCCTTCATCGGCACCGCCTTTTCCTGGCCCTGGCCCCGATGATAGGAGTAGGAGTCGTAAGGAATGTCCTCCAGGGCGCCCACCGGCAGGCCGGCTGCCAGGAGGATGCCCGCAGCGGCCAGACCCGTCGCCAGGCCGGCGATCCGGGCTTTCGCCGCGGCACCGGCCTGCGCCGGGCCGCCATTCCGAAGTGTCCGCCTCCCGTGCTTCCCGTTCATTCCTTGATCCCCGCGCTGCTCATGGTCTGGATGATGTTGGCCTGGGCCAGCAGGTAGACGAGTATCGGGGGAATCATCATCAGGACGGTGGCGGCCATGACATTGCCGGCCCGGGCGATTCCGCCGTAGACAATCTGGGACATGACATTCGGCAGGGTTTTCAGCTCCTCGTTGAAGATCATGCCGGTCTGGGGAAGCGACCACAGGTCCCGGAACATGAACAGGGACAGGGTCAGCCAGGCGGGCTTGACGATGGGCAGGATGATGCGCCAGAACGTCGTGAAAAAACCGGCTCCGTCGATGCGGGAGGCCTCGATGAGGGAATCGGGGATGTTGTCGTCCATGTACTGCTTCATCAGGAAGACCCCCAGGGCCGACGGGATGAAGGGCAGGATATAGGCCATGTAGGTGTTGATGACCCCCAGCTTGGCAAACAGGATGTACTGGGGGATCACCAGGGTAAAGGCGTTGTAGAGGAGGGAGAACTGGATGATCGTAAAGATCAGTTTCCGGCCCTTCAGGGGGGTCTTGGCAAAGACGAAAGCCGCCATGGAGGCCACGAGGACATGGAGGATGGTGGTCAGGATGGAGATGGACAGGCTGTTGAAGGCATAGCGGGAGAATGGCACCCAGAGGTTCGACAGGAGGATCGGGAGCTCCGTGTAGTTCGTGATGACGGGGCGCTGGACGAAGAAGCGCGGCGGGAAAATCATGAGCTCGTCGATGGGCTTGAACGAGGTCATGATCGAATACAGCATGGGCAGGGTGGTGAAGGCCCCCGCCACCAGGAGCAGGACCGTCAGGAGGAAGTTGCCGTATCGGCTGCGTGTGTAGCGCTTGACCTGCTGGACCACCGGCCTCACCTCCCCGTCATGTTGATCAGCTTGCCCACCAGGACCCGGATGAACGCCATGACGACAAACAGCATCACCGAGATCGCGGAGGCATACCCCATCTCGTACCGGACAGTGCCCACGTCGATGAGGTGGGTCACGATGGTGTGGGTCGTGTAATTGACGCTAGGGAACCCGGTCAGGACCGTGGCCACATAGCTGATGCTGAAGGTCGCCTGGATCTGCATGACCGCGCCGAACAGCAGGATGCCTTTCATGGAGGGCAGGGTGATGTACCAGAGTTCCTGCCACCGGTTCCGGATGCCGTCGATGGCCCCGGCTTCATAGTAGACGGGGTTGATGCTCTGGAGGCCGGCGATGTTGGCCAGGAAGGTGATGCCCATGCTCAGCCACAGCTGGACGACCATGACGATCAGCAGCGAGTACCGCTGGTCCCGGAACCACTGGATCGGTTCGGCGATGAGCCCGATCTGGAGCAGGAACCCGTTGATGAACCCGTAGCTGTCCCCGCTGAAGAGAATCTGCCAGATGAAGTAGACATTGCCCGCCAGGGCGGGGGAATAGAAAAGGAAGGACAGGAGGCTCCGCTTGAGGGGGCTGTACTCGTTGATGAGCCAGGCGAGGATGTAGGCCAGGAAGAAGCCGACGGGGCCGGTGATGGCCGCCAGGACCAGGGTGTTTTTCATGGCGATGAGGAAGACATTATCGAAGAGAAACATGCGCAGGTAGTTGTCCAGGCCCTGGAACGACGGCATCGACAGCATGTCGTAGGAGAACAGGCTCAGGACGACGGAGGAGAGCATCGGGAGGATGGTCACCAGGGCGAAGGGCACAAGGAACGGCGCCACCATGAGCAGCAGGGTCAGCTGCTCATGCCGTTGGCCATGCCGTTTCCGTCGTTCGCCGGATCCGGCGGGGACCGGGGAGGTCCCGGCTGCCGTCACGGAGGGGGTTGCGGCGTTCGTCATGTCGGTTCCGTTCCTTTCCCTTGTGTGTCCCTAGTCGAGCAGGTGACTGTATTCCCTGCGCTTCCGGACGATTTCGTCATCAACCGCCACGCTCCAGGTCAGCAGGGTTTCCCGCGGATTCTGCCGGTTGATCACCACGTTCCAGAAGGCGTTGTCGATGGCCCTGGGCGCGAAGTAGCCGCCGGGCACCTCGGGGATTTCCCGCACCTGGGACCACTGGGCCAGCAGCGTATCCAGGTCCTTCCGCTTCCAGGCCAGCCGCCGGAAAGCCTCGACATTGGCGGTGGCATGGCGCCCGGCGATGCCCAGGATCGATTCGATCTCGGAGGCATACCGGCTCTGGGTCGGGGAGGACGTCCACCAGCGGATGTACCGGAAGGCCGCCTCCGGATTGGGGGAGATGGCCAGGATGACGCTGGCGGTTCCGCCGGCGGCTTCCGACCGGTTGATCGTGCCGTCGGGCTGGCCCATGCCGGGAACGGCCGAGATGGCCCACCGGTTGTTGATCTCCGGCGCGGCGATGGACAGCCGGGCATATTCCGTGTAATTTGCGATGGCCATGGGCATCTCGCCGGTTCGGAACCGGTTGTAGAAATCGAAGGTCACCGGCAGCTTGTACTGGGTATAGAGGTCTGTCCAGAACCGGAAGGCCGCGATGGATTCGGGGGTGCTCAGGGTGGTGGCGGCGCGGTCCTCCCGGTAGAGGGTGGTCCCGCTTTGGAGCAGCAGCGTGGGATAGAGGTTCAGGGCGCCGATGCCGGCGTCGGTCTGCCAGATCTCGGTGATCTGCGTGTAGGGGATGCCGGCCTGGAGGTTGTAGCGCTGGAGGATCGCCGCAATATCCAGGAACGCCTTCCAGGTGTCCGGCGGCTCGAGGCCCAGTTCGGCAAAGATGTCCGTCCTGTAGAAAAGGACGTGGAACTGCTGGGAATCCGGCAGGCCGAAGCACCGGTCGCCCAGCGAGTATGGAACCGTGGCGCCCGGCATGAACTCCCCGACGGCCTCCTCGAATCCCTCGAAGCCGTTCAGTTCCCGGAGGGCCCCGCGCATGGCGAGATTGACCGGCTGGGTTCGGGACAGCATCAGGGAGAGATCCGGCCCGTTCCCCGACAGGATCGCCTGGATCAGGGAGGAATTCACGATCCGGATGTTGACCGGGATGCCTGTCTCTCCCGTGAAATAGTTGCGGCTCAGGTTGTCCAGGACCTGGGCCTGGTCTCGGCCCCAGTTGATCCAGATGGAGAGGGCCTCCTGGCCCTCGACGGCCGAAATGTTGTTGTAATTGCCGAGGAAGGAAGCCAGGAAGCGCTGGACGGAGAACGCAACCCGTCCGAAGAATCCGGGTGTCCGGGAGCCGAAGGGCCGGCCTGGGGCGGCCAGGATGATCTCGTCCAGGTCCATGGGCATGTTCCGCATCTCGTACATCCAGGCATTGGCGCTGGTGTACGAGTTGTAGAAGTCCGTCTTGTAATCCTGGGCCCGGTAATCGAACGCCAGCATGCGGCGGATGACCTCGGCCAGTCGGCGCAGGACGACGGCTTCCGATCCGCCCCCGGCCCCGGCAATGGCCTCGATCTCGTCCGCCAGCACCAGCAGGCGGTCCATGCTGTCGGTCAGGCGGGCCTCCAGGTCGGGAATCTGGTCGAACAGGTCATAGTCCCGGTTGGGATCGGGGAGTTCGCCGGTGATCATGACGATGCTCCGGTAGATTTCCCCGAGACCGTACAGGACATCCTGCATATCCCGGCTGAAGCGGGCCAGGGGACCCAGGGTCACTTCCAGGGAGAGCTCGTGGCGGCCGGCCTCCAGGTAGACGAGGCCCTCGACCGTATCGTTGCCCAGGGGCGTCACACGCCAGTCGTGGCGGTAGGGGAAGGCAACGGTGCCCGCCTCGGCGAAGGGCATCTCCCCGTCCACCAGGAGCCGGCGATAGGCGTCGATATTGCGCAGGTAATACTGACGGGATCGGAACCCGATCCGATAGAGCGCCGACACGGGCGCCTCGATTTCCCAGGTCAGGCGCTCGTTGGGCTTCTGCCAGTTGTGGGAACCGATATAGTTGATTTTCTGCCGGAAGGGATTCGACGGATGGACATCGGGATTCTGGTTGTCCGATTTGGGGATGATGGCCCGGGTCGATTTCCAGGTGGCCGACTCGGCCTGCAGGACGATCTCCGGACCGTCGTAATGGGGCATGCCGCCCGTTTCCCCGGCCATCACGTCCGCATAGGAGGCGACCGGCGTCTCGGGGACGAACGCGATGGCCTCCAGCGCGAAGGGCTCGCTCCGGGCTTCCAGGGTCAGGCGGTGGGATCCGGCGGCGAGATGGATCCCGTACGGTTCCGCTGCGAGACCTGTCTGGTCCCGGAAGAACTCGGCGCTCCAGGCCGGGCTTTCGACCTGGCCCGGAGCGAACTCGTTGCCCAGGCCGTCCGAACGAACCGGGCCGTCATCCTGCCAGCGTCTCGGGAAATAGGTGCTTTCCATTCCCGCAAAAAGGAACTCGCCGTCGAGGCGGACCGCAAGCTCGATGGGGTTCTCCCGGCCGGGCAGGGGCAGGTAGGTCAGCTGCAGCCAATACAGGCCGCCGGACGGGATGGAGACATCCCAGGAGACGAGGCCTTCTTCACTGGTCCAGAGCAGGACCTTTCCCGGGGCTCCTTCATATCCTTCCGCGACCTCGGTGCCGGCGCCCTCTTCCCCGGAGAAGTCGGCTGCGGGAATCCGGATGATCTCCCGGCCGGGTTCCAGGTCTCCCAGGGACTCCCGGTACGCCGCGTAATCCGGAAGCCCGGTCCCGGTGGGCGCGCCGGCAGCCCTGGGCTGCCCGGCAGGGGGGACTTCCCCACCTGCGACGGCAGCGGACGGCAGCACCAGGACCGACAGCAGGAAGGCGAACAGGATGGCCAGGGTCATGCCCCTGCCCGGCCTGTCGGCGAATCCGGCCTGTGTGTGCCTGGCTCGATGGTCGATCCGTCTCACAGCCGGTCATCCTCCCCGTTCTGTTCCGAAGAACTGCTGTTCCAGCATGGCGCACAGGGCATGGTAGATGGGGAAATGCAGCTCCTGGACCAGGTAGGTTTCGGTCTCGGGCACGCGGACCAGGACATCGCAATGGGGGACCAGTCGGCCGCCGGTTTCGCCGGTCAGGCCGAGGGTCGCGAGCCCCAGGACCCTGGCGACTTTCATGGCCTGGAGAACATTCCGGGCGTTCCCGGACGTGCTGATCCCGAGGAGCGTATCGCCGGCCCGCCCATGGACCAGGACCTGCTGGGCATACACGAGCTCCGGGTCCACATCGTTGGCGAAAGCGGTGCCGAGGGCCAGGGCGTTGACCAGCGAGAGGGTCGGCAATCCTTCCTGGAGCCGGTCGGCCAGGAGGCCGCCATCGTCGCAAGCCGCCTGGAGCCGCCTCTTCAGGTCCTCCCGGAGGGGGCGCCGCAGCCGGAAGGACTTGTTCAGCTCGCCGGCGATGTGCTCGCTGTCCGCGGCACTGCCGCCATTGCCGCACACGAGGAGCTTCCCGCCGGACCGGAAGGTATCCGACAGCAGGCGAAAGGCGTCCGTGATCGCGGCTTCGCAGGCCGACAGGGACGGATGGCGACGAATCGCTGCGTCGAGAATCGCCTGGACTTCCGGTACAAGCATTGGTTCGCTCCCTCCTAGCACTCGCCCAGGGCCACCGACAGGGCGGCGATATCCCCCACCCGCTCGCCCAGCTCGGAGCACACCACCTGGCAGGCGTCGCGGCTCCAGGGCAGGGCTTCCCTCTCGATGGCTTCCTTCGTGCTGTCCCACAACAGGTCGTGGCTCCTGGTAAAGATGCTGCCGATGACAATGATCTCCGGGTTCAGGATGTCGATCAGGATGCTGAGTCCCCGGCCCAGCATGGCGCCGCTGGACCGGTAGATCCCCAGGCAGACTTCGTCCCCGGTTTCCGCCAGTTCGGCGATGGACTTCGCCGTGACCTGGTCCGGCGTCGCGGCCAGGCGATACAGCGCCGAGGCCCGGACGGCCGGGGTCGGGTTCTCCAGGAGCCGCAGGGCGATCTGGCGGATCCCGCCGCCGCTGCAGTAGCCTTCCACGGATCCCGCCTTTCCGTATCCGACAGGGCCGTCCTCCGTCAGCCGGACATGGCCGATCTCGCCTGCCATGTCGTTGGCCCCGCGATACAGCCGCCCGGACAGGACCAGCCCCGCGCCAAATCCCGTTCCGAAGGTGATGAACACAAGATGATTGTACCCCCGTCCCGCCCCGAATTTCCACTCGGCAAAGGCGCAGGCATTGGCGTCGTTCTGGAGGAAGGTCCGCACCCCGAGCCGCTCCTCCAGGATTCCGACGATGGGAATGGCATCCCATCCCGGGAGGTTGGGAGGCGACAGGATCAGGCCTTTCTTTGAGTCCAGCGGCCCCCCGCAGGAGACCCCGACGCCGGCGATGTCGGCCCGTTCCATCTGCTGCCTGGAAAGCAGCAGGTCGACGGCATCGAGGATCTGCCCGATGACGGCATGGGGCTGGCCGGAGAGGGTCGAAAAGCCGATCCGGTCCAGGATCTGCATCTCCTCCCCGCTTCGACACCCCATCGACACCGAGCACTTGGTCCCGCCGATGTCGATGCCGACCAGGCGCCGCTGATGGACTTCCCCGCTCCGATCCATGTCGGTCCGCCTCCCTTCTACCAAAACCGGGCTCCCATCAGGTCCGGAGTCTCGTCTCCAGGACGGCGATCTCCGTCTCGATCCGATCCAGGTCGAGTTCATACCCGCCAAACTCCCTGGCCGTTTCCACCATCATCCGGATGTTCTCGTCGGGGGTGTCGCGCCCCGGCTGGTCGCCGGTGGACAGGATGAATCCACCGCCCTGGCCGGCATCCCGGATGGCCCGCAGGCTCTCCAGGCGAACCAGGTCCGGCGTCCCCAGGAGCATGACCTCGACGGTGTGGACATTGCCCATGAGGGCGATTTTCGACCCGACGGCCGCCTTCATGTCCGCCAGCGTGCAGTCGCCCATGGGCGGGATTTCCAGCGGGTTCGCGTAATCGAGATCGGTTTCCTCGAAGCAGCGCAGCAGCAGGTGTCGCTCCTTGCCGCAGGAGTGGACGCCGGACACCGCCCCCGCTTCCCGGCACATCCGGGTGGCGGTCTTGTAGAACGGCAGGGCCAGCTCGTCCCAGATCTCGGGGCTCTGGAGGGTAATGGACCCGCTGGCCCCCAGGAGGATCGCCTCATACCCCTTGTCGAGCATGATCTCGAGCTTTTTCAATTCGTGGCGCGCCTTCATGTCGCAGATCTCCAGGATCATGTCCCGGTTGTCATAGTACTGGTAGGTCACTTCCTCCAGGCCGCCGTCGATGACGATGCCGAACAGGTGCTGGAATCCCGGGGGCTCGACCACGCCGTTGAAGAGTGAGTCGTCGCCGGCATAGGCCAGGATTTCCTTGTACTCGCTGTCGTCGTAACTCTTGAAGTTCGGCGGGAACATGTACTTGATTTTCCTGAAATCCTCGTCCATGTTCTTGATCCACTTCCGGGTGATGGTCGGCGGGTCGGCGGGGTAGAACACCTGGGTAAAATCCAGGTCCCCTTCGGGCGTATGGCAGATATACAGGACTTCCATGCGGTCGGCCGCCTGGGACAGGACCTTGCTCTCCCACCAGACCCCGTTGTCGGCGTTGAACCGGATCCCGACATCCACGGACCACCCGTCCATTCCGTAGTAGCGCACCGCGTCGATGTACGCCTTCCAGAGGGGCGGCTGCCGCTTGTAGTATATGTCCCAGAAGGGCTTGCCGGTCAGGCGGCAGGGCACCATGTTCGAGATGTCCGGCGCCACCGGAACCCGGTCGGGCTTTTGGTTCCGCATCGCAACCAGCATTCTTTCCCTGGATGTCATCTCCATGAGCGCCTCCTACTTTCTCAGTTCGGCCAGGAACTCGACCAGGGCCACGATATTGTCGAACGGAAATCCGTTGTCGATTTCGATGTAGAACCAGCTGCCTCCCTCCCAGGGGCGGAAGGCTTCGGCATAAAAATCCAGGAACCGCCGGACGTCGTCCGGCGACCCGACGGTCATGTCCTTGTGCCGGCAGGGTGCCACCGCCACCGCGATGCCGAGGGAACGGCACCGGGCGGCCAGCTCCCGGACGTCATAGGCCGTCACCTGGGGCCAGATGGCATCCACCCCGATCTCCCGGTAGTCCTCGAGAATGGGCAGGACATGGCCGCAGCTGTGCATCCAGATTTTCTTCCCCGCCTGCCGGGCCGGCGCGATGAGCCGGGCCTGCCTGGGCTTGAAGAAACGGCGGTAGTCCTCGGGGGAAATCAGCATGGTCGTGTTCATGCCGAAGTCCTCGGCATACGTGATCATGTCCACGTCCAGGTCGATGAGGTTTCGGACATCCCTGGCCATGACCCCCTCGACCCGATCCGCCAGGCGCACGAGATTCTCATCTCCGTCCGCGACTTCCGCCAGGACGTCGTCGAATTTTCGGAGGGCATGGAGCACCTCGAAGGTCCCGATCCATCCCGCGACCTTGAAGTAGTCCTTGCGGAGCTCGTCCGTGGCCTTTTTCAGCCAGTCGAAGGCCGGCGTGCCCTTCGGGGGGTAGACGGGCTCGGCCGGACGAAGGGTGTCCAGGGCGCGCCAGTCGTCCAGGGGCCGGCGATAGGGATGGCCATGCATCCCGACGATCCGGTATTCCCACAGGACGCCCCAGGCGTCGGTCCGGAACTCGTGGTATCGGCCATTCTCGTCGAATGCCTCGGGAGGCGGCACGGGAATCGGAAAATCGGAAATGGGGTGGAAATCTCCTTCCACGGTCTCCAGCAGTTCCCGAAGCTTTTCTCCGTGTTCATACAGGCCGGCGCCGGACACGTCGATGTCCAGGCACATCCGGTCGACCGGCCGGTAGTCCAGGGCGGCCAGCACCCGTTCCCTGCGATTCATGCGTTGGAGACCTCCTCGTCCTGGCCCTCGGCAGTGGATGGGGAGGAACGCGGCACGACACCGGCCCCCCCGGTCGATACAGGATTCGACAGGCCGGAAAAAACCTCCCGGCCATCATGCAGGTTCGCCCGGACGCGATACTGCACGACGGGCCCGGCCGAGCCGGCGGCCGGATCCGCCGCCGAGAGGCGGGAGACCGGGTCGCCCGGGTTGTGGGGGACGGCCGTCACCTCCGACCATCGGCGGAGATCCCCGGTCCGCTCCAGGGTGTAGGAAACGGCGTCCGGAACCGGGAACCACTCGACGGCCCTCCCCGGAACGACGGACAGGAGTTCCGGGCGCGGTGGTTCGCCGCCCGCGGCCCGGTCCTCCAGGACCAGGGCGCGGATATGGTCCGCCACCGGGCGGAGGCGCCCGTCCTTCCCTTCCAGGGTCAGGGATTCCCCGGAGCCGGCATATCCGTACATCCAGTGGAACGCGCCGATGTAGCCGGCCGCCCTGGCGTTCCGGTAGAACGACAGGGTGTTTTGTGTATAGGTTTCTTCGTCCCAGTCGTCCTTGGTCTCCGGGCCGAACTCCGCGAGCCAGACCGGGATCCCGTCGGTCCCCAGCGTCGCGGCCGGCTCGACGATTCCCGCGTCGTCATAGATGTCGACGCCGATGCAGTCCAGGCCCAGGTCGTTGTACCGCCCCTCCCGCAGGCTGTCGTATTTCCGCCAGCCGGACGCGACGGTCAGGGGCAGGCCGGGGGCTTCCTCCCGAAGGGCGCCGGCCACGGCGGCCAGGTACCGATGCATGGAATCCCAGGAGCCGCCGTAGGGCTGGCCATTCCCCTGGGGTCCCGTGACATCCCCCTCCGGTTCGGCATAGAGATCCACCATCATGACCTGGGGACAAGCGGCGAGAAGGCGGGCCAGGGGCCGGACGCAATTCGTGATGAAGCGGTCCGTATGGCGGGGCTCGTGGAGGATGCGCGTGTAAAAACCGTATTCATCCGGATATTGCATGGAGAAGCTGATGTGGGGCTGGAATGTCACCAGCAGGTCGATGCCGATCCGGCCGGCAATGTCGAGAAGGGTGTGGAGATTCCGAACGAAGAAGGGATCGAAACCGGTGGCGAACCCGTCCGCGTCGAACCGGATCCCTTCCATGATCTCGAAGAGCCAGATCCGGATGCAGTCGAACCCGACGCTGCGGCCGTTGCGGAAGACGGCCTCGACCCGTGCCGGGTCGAAGCGGCTGTCCATGCGCCGATGGCTGCACCCGATATCGCATCCGTACGAATCGGCGTTGAACCACGGCACGTTGATTCCATGGAGAAATCCGGACCGGGCCGACAGGTCGCGTCGACAGATCATGTGCGTTCACTCACTCCAGGGGTGGGATGGCTCCTTTCACAAGGCGCCGGCTCGTCGCCGGCGCCTTGCGGGAGCGGGAGACGGATCAGGTCTCTCGTCTTGCGGTTCTTCTCCGATATTGGATCAGCAGGAAAGCCGCACCCATCAGGGCCATCGCAACCGGGAGGACCGGGAACCCGTCGCCCGTCGGCGGGCTCGGGGGTTCCAGGGTCTCGTCCGGCGGAATGACGATGCCGTTCTCGGTTTCGAACAGCCGGATGTTGTCCAGCGCGATGTCTCCGCCGCCGTTATGGACGAAGAACCCGATCTTCGAATAGGGGCCGGTGTTGAAGGTCATGCCCATCTGGTGCCACTTGCCGTCCCAGAGCGGCGTGAACTCGAATCCGATGAGGTTCGGACCCTCCGTATAGGAGTCCAGGAGCCCGACGGTGGCGTCGCCTTCCTTGATACCGAACATGTAGAGCGAGAGGGTGTAGTCCGTATCCGGCTCCACGTCGATCCACTTTATGTAGTGGTTGTGGTGCGGGGTTTCGGAACCGTCCAGGAGCAGGTACCGGTTTCCGTTGATCTTGCTGTCGGCGGCCACGAAGACGTTGTCGCCATACCCCAGTCCGCCGGTCCAGAAGTCGATGTCCGGGTCCGTGAACTTGAAGTTGTCCAGGAGATTCAGTTCGTCCGGGCACCCCAGTTTCTCCGGGGCGGGGTCCTTCATCTCGCAGAAGACCGGGCCGGAGGGATCGGCCGGCCGGCTGGCATTCGCCAGCTTGGTCAGCATGAAGTCGTCGAAGTACATGGTCCCGTTGGTTCCGAGGATCTGGAGGCCGATCTCTGCCTGGTCCCCGGCGTGGAAGGTGACGGCGACCCGGTGCCATTGGTTGTCATAGCCGCTGGGCCGCAGCTGGGGATAGGTTGCGATGGACGCCGGCCAGTGGCGGCTGGCCAGGGAATCGGCCAGCTCCTGTGTGCACTGGATCGTAACGGAATTGAAGCGATCGACCAGGAGGACCCGGATGTCGTTCAGGGCCGTCGCCTTGGCCCAGAAGGCCAGCATGTACTCCTGGCCCGCCTCGATGTCGATCCAGCGGACCGCCTGCTTGGGCAGCGTCTCGCCGGAGACGGCGAACTTCAGGGAGAAGCTTCCACTGTAGGCCGTGTCATTGGAGCGGGTCAGCGCCCCGGTCCCGGCGAAGGGATCGATGCCCCAATCGGCGGCGGTCAGCTCGCTCTCCGCCCCGGCGTTCCCGTGCAGCAGGTTCCGGCTGTCATCGGGTCCTTCCGATTTCCGCTCGTAGTAGTTGGTCATCAGGATCGGGGTCCCGACGGGCGGGGTCTTGGCGACGGCTTCCGGCGCCAGGGCGAGGTAGAAGTCGTCGGCGTACAGGGTGCCGCCGAGGTTATTGATCGTCAGGTAGACGGTCGTGGCCAACCCGGTCGTGAAGGTCATGCTCTTCTGGTACCAGGTGTGGTCGAAGCGGTCGGGCCGGAAGAAGCTGGTAGTGCCGGCGGGTACGTCGGGGGAGGCATCGAAGGAT
>JAKPNJ010000295.1 GCA_029548445.1 Bacillota bacterium
ACCGCATCCTGTTGCGCCGGGGAGATACATGGACGGAGCGCCTGACGATTCATGCGGCCGGCACGGCAGAGAACTGGGCCTACGTCGGCCCCTACGGTCGCCTTTCGGACCCGGCGCCCCGGATCCGGCTTGCGAACCGCCGGGACGACATCTGCGTCGTGGTCCAGGACCTGGTGTCGGCCCCGCCGTACAACGTCGGCCTGAATTACATCCACATCGACAACCTCGTCCTGTCCGACTCCCGGATCGGGCTGTACATTCGGGCGGCGGTCTCGACAGGCAACCGCGGCATCCGGGTCACCGACTGCCTGTTCGAGAACATGGACTGCGAGCCGGTCATGTCCGCCATGCTGGATTCCGGGAGCATCGCCGCGGAACTGAACATGGCCAAAGGAAACCTGGACATGTTTGCCTCGTCCTATCAATCGCAGGGGGGCGGCGGCGCGGAGTATGTCTGGCCGGCGGCCGTCGTCCTCGGCGGAAGGCGGGGCCTGGCCAGCCCGACAAGCTTCCACGACATCTCGCTGGACAACCTCCGCTTCGAAGGGTGCATCACCGGGGTCCTGGTCTATTTCTACAACCTGCCGTCCAGCACGAACTTCTACCGGAACCTGTCCATGACCCGCTGCACGATCACCGGCACCGTCAACGGCATCCTGGCGGCCAAGGGACTGGACGCGGGCCACGATGGAACCCCGGACAGCCCGTGGGGCCGCTTTCGGAACCTGAACATCCTCGCGGGCAGCGAGAACCGGGGATTCGCCCTGGGCACCACCGGCCTGATTCTCGAGGATGTGGCCAACGCCCGGTTTTCCGACTGCAGCTTCAGCCATGTCCGCAACAACGGGAATCCGGACGGGTGCGGCTTCGATTTCGAGAGCGAATGCCGGAACATCACGGTCGAGCGATCCATTTTCACCGACAACGACGGGCAGGGCATCCTCATGATGGACAATCACGCCGGCGCCCCGGACGGGCCGAAGCCCCACCGGGACGTGACCATCCGGAACTGCCTGTTCTACGACAATCTCCAGAATGTGGCCAGCGATCGATATCGCTGGGATATCTGCATCTGGAACTCGGGCAACACCAATATCCGCCTGGAGGAAAACCGGCATGTCAGCCGGGTCCGGACCTCGGGGCAAGCGGAGGAACTGGCCAATTCCGACGGATCCATCCGGGACGCCCTGCTGATGGACCGGCCGCGAAGCTACGGCAGCAGGACGGATGGGATCATGGAGGTCGACGCCTCCTTCCGGCGGAACAACACGCTGACGGATTTTCTCGCGGAGGTCGACGACCTCGGCCTGTCGGCGGCACTCCGGACCGTTGACCTGGTCCAGAAGGCCGCCGGTCCCCCGACCGAAGGACCGACAGCCCTGCCGACCGGCCGCCCGACAGCGGTCCCGAGCCCGACAGCGGTCCCGAGCCCGACGCGGGTGCCGAGCCCGACATCGGCGCCAACCGGGGGTCCCACCGACGGATCGTCCTCCACTCCGACGGATGTGCCCCCTCCATCCGGTTCCGTATCCCAGGGACCCTCCGATCCGACGCCGACCCCAACGGCCGCCGTTACGAATCCTTTCTCCCCGACAGGGAGTCCCGAAACACCGGAACCATCCCCAGGCTCCCCTTCCCCGTCCGGGCAGCCCGCTTCGGGAGGCGGCGGGGCAGGAGGCGGTCGACTCTCCCTGGCCTGGGTCCTGCTGTTGTCGGGCCTGGCCCTGGCAGCCGGCCTGCTGCTTGGATCCGGCCTGGGCCGAATGCGGAACCGGCGGCCGGGGCG
>JAKPNJ010000102.1 GCA_029548445.1 Bacillota bacterium
TCCAGCAGTTCCTGGGCGTATTTCGTAATGCGGAAAAACCACTGGGTCAGGTTCCGGCGGGTCACGGGGGCACCGCACCGCTCGCAGCCCCCGTCATGCACCTGCTCGTTGGCCAGGACCGTGCGGCACTCCGGACACCAGTTGACGGGGGCGCTGCCCCGGTAGGCCAGGCCATGGCGATAGAGCTGCAGGAACAGCCACTGGGTCCACTTGTAGTAGTTCGGCAGGCAGGTGACCACCTCGTGGTCCCAATCGAACATGCCGCCCATTTCCTGCAATTGCTGCCGCATGTTGGCGATGTTTGCCAGGGTGCTGTCCTGGGGGTGGATGCCGGTCCGGATGGCGTAGTTCTCGGCAGGCAGGCCGAAGGCGTCGAACCCCATGGGCTGGAAGACCGAGTATCCCTGCATCCGCTTCATCCGGGCCCAGGAGTCGGACAGGGAATAATTGTACCAGTGGCCGACATGGAGCCGGGCTGCGGACGGATAGGAGAACATCTCGAGCACATAGAGCTTCCGCCTGCCGGGCTCGTCCCGGAAGCGGTTGAGCCCGATGGCCTCCCAGTGGGCCTGCCATTTTCGGTCGGTGTCAACGGAATACGGCATGGAACGCTCCCCCTCCCGACTCCTGCCGCCGGCTTTGGCCGGGGACACCGGAGTCGCATGGCATGTCAAAAAATCATATCACGTCGGGACCCGTCCGATCAAGGAAGGGGCGGGGGGAACAGCAGGAGGCCAAGGGCCAGCGCCGCCATATGCAGCGGGTAAAAGGCGTAGAAAAAATACTTGCCCCAGGGGCCGGGCCTCTTTTCGCGGAAGGGGATCCACATCAGCGGCAGGGCCAGGATCGACAGCAGCTGGACGATGGCGAAGGGGGGGTGGGCCCCGGCCAGGACATCCACCAGGGGACCGGCGTAAAACATGAACGTCACCCCGATGAAGAGGACCGCTTCCAGCCGGCGGGCGGCTTTCGGATCCTCCAGTCCCTGTGCCAGGTGGAAGGCCAGCACCGCCAGCAGGCCGTACAGGCTGTAATCCGGCTCCACCAGGGCGGTCAGGGCGAAGGCCGCCGCCACCATGGCCACCCCGACAGGGATGCCGATGCAGGGCGCCAGGCTGATCCCGCCGAAGTTGACCCGCACGTCGAACCGGTGGCAGGCCGGGGGACCGCCGGCGGGGGCTGGGACGGTCCGGAGGCTCATGATCATGTCGCGGAACGACCGGACGGTCAGCTCGTAGCCGATCAGGAGCAGGATGGCGAAGGCGAAGGTAAAGAGGATGTTGGTCCAGCCGTTGGGGTCCCCGATGGCGAACGGCGAGGACCGGAGGCCGGCGACGAATTCCGCCCCGCCGATGATCGCCTGGGCCGCCACGGCGAAGACGGACATCCGCAGCAGGTATCGGAAGGGACTGCGGGTCCTGGCGAATCCCAGGGCGATGCCCCGGGCGAAGATGGGGAACGCAAGGCGCCCCACCATGCGCAGGACCATGTAGGCTTCAGGGGAGAGAAACTCCCTGTAGTAATGTCCGACATGGTCGATGGCCATGAACAGGCAGGCCAGCAGTTTCAGCACGGGTAACCCTCCGGCGTTGCTTTTTCGATCTTTCTTATTGTATCATGAACACACCTATGGACCGCGCACCCGCGCGGTTCTCCCGTGCAAAGGAAGGTCCCCATGAGCATCGGCAAGGATATCGGCATCGACCTCGGCACCGCGACGGTCCTGATTTATGTGAAGGGCAAGGGCATTGTCCTGCGGGAACCCTCCGTGGTCGCCATCAACTCCCGGACCGGCAAGGTGCTGGCGGTGGGAGAAAGCGCCAGCCTGATGCTGGGCCGGACGCCGGGGATCATCGAAGCCATCCGCCCGCTGCGGGACGGCGTCATTTCCGATTTCGAGGCCACCGAGGTCATGCTCAAGACCTTTATCCGGCGGGTCATGTCCAGCGGGCTCGCCCGCCTGGCCAAGCCCCGGATCATGGTCTGCGTCCCCAGCGTCATTACGCCGGTCGAACGGAAGGCCGTCGAGGACTCCTGCCGGAAAGCCGGCGCCAAGGAGGTCTACCTCATCCAGGAGCCCATCGCTGCGGCCATCGGGGCCGGGCTCGACATCGCCAAGGCCTGCGGCAGCATGATCGTCGACATCGGCGGCGGTACGACGGACATCGCCGTCATCTCCCTGTACCAGCCCGTGGTGGACCATTCCATCAAGGTGGCCGGGGACAAGTTCGACGAGGCCATCGTGCGCCATGTCCGGCGCAAGCACAACATCCTCATCGGGGAGCGGACCGCCGAGGAACTGAAGATCAGCATCGGCTGCGCCTATCCGCGGGAAGAGGAATTGACCGCGGAAGTCCGGGGCCGCAACCTGATCACCGGCCTGCCGGCCACCATCACGATCAATTCCACCGAGATGCTGGAGGCCCTCGAGGAGCCGGTCAGCCAGATTTTCGAGGCGGTCCACTCGGTGCTCGAGCGAACGCCGCCGGAGCTCATGGCCGACATCTCCCAGCGGGGCATCGTGATGACGGGCGGCGGCTCCATGCTGTACGGCCTGGACAAGATGCTGGCCACCAAGGTCGGCATCGACGTCCGCATCGCCGACGACGCCATCTCCTGCGTCGCGGTCGGAACAGGGCGGGCCCTCAACATTCTCGACCGCCTGGCCGCCATGCAGGAAGGCTGAGACTCACCAGGGAATGCCGGTCGCCGGTCCGCCGGGCCGCAATCCCGCGAGGCCCTTCGGGGCCCGCCAATCCCATGATTGACGACTTCATCGGGCTTCGCGTATAATCATGTCGTTTCAGGCGGACATCCGCTCAGCTGTGTCATCCACTGCTTTCATTTCCGCACAAAACCAAGTCCCGATCGAATGACAGCCAGGCACGGTCCGGCTGCCCGCGGCCGCCGGCCGCAGGCGGATCCAGTCGGACGCAGGCGGTCCCAATCCATGCCAGAGGTGATTCCATGCCCACCCATCCATTTTTTGGAAAATCCAAGGACGACCTCGTCACCATCGCCACCCTGGGCGGCGTCCTGACGGAAGCCAAGGCCCGGCGCATGTCCCAGAAGGACCTGGCCGAGTACCTGATCAACCTGGACCGGCAGGCCGCGTCCGTCGCCGACCGGACGGACCGTCCGACCTCCGGGCCCGGGGAGGACGGGCCAGCGGCGCCCGTTCGCCGAACGCGGACGAAAAGGAGTGCCGCCGGGACCCGGGCGGAGACCCCGCCTCCGCCCGCCGTGACAGTGCCTCCATCGCCGGAAACGGGTTCGGAAGCCGACGCAACCGGTGCGCAGCTCCGCAGAACGCCGGGCCGGAAGCGCAGCGCGGCCTCCAAGGAAGAGGCCAAGTCCGTGGCCGAGTCGATCCTCGCCATGTCGCCGCGTCCTCCGGCTTCCCGGAATGAGACCCCGGTCCGGCGATCCATCCGCCGGACGACCGGCACAACAGGCCGAAACACGGCAAATGAGCCGGCGAAGGCAGCCGAGGCGGCCGAAGGGGCCGAAGGGGTCCTGGTGTCCGAAGCGGTCGAGGCGGTCGGCAGGGTGACCGTGACCGAACTTCCCGAAGGACCTGCAGTTGCCGCCGAACCGGTCGCAACCCCGTCCCCCGAAGCCGCGCCGACGCCGGAATCCCCGGCTCCCCTCTCCCGGAGAGCCCGGAGCCGCAGGCGGAAGGCGGAGCGGGCCGCCGCCGGCAAGGCCGCAACCGGCGAGGGCGACGAAGCGGACGAGTCGGCCGAGTTGGCCGAAGCACCCGAAGCCGGGATTGCCGCGGAGGTCGGGGAGGCCGGATCGGCCAATGTCCCGGAAGCGAGCCCCGCAGCACCTGCGGCGGAACCCGCGGCAGCAGCGGCCGACGGCGTGGAACCGGACCGTTCCGCCCGTCCCGACCGGCATCGGGACCGGAATGGCCGCCCTGTTCCCCCAAGTGCCCCCGCCGCGCCCCAGGAACGCCATCCCCGCAAGCCCACCCTGCGGGTCGACCTGCCCGGACGCCCGGCCTATTCCGCCGATCGGGGGCAGTCCCGCCCCCCCGACCGCCAGCAAGATCGCCAGTCGGATCGCCAGCCGGATCGCCAGCCCGACCGGCAACCCGACCGCTCCGGCCGCCCCATGCGCCAGGACCGGAGCGAGCGGCCCATGCGGACGGATCGCCACGGCGGCCGCCCGATTTATACCGGCCGTCCTTCCCAGTCCGAGCACCGGAACGTGCCGTCGCCGGAGTCGGTCCGGGAGTTCCTGGATGAGGAGATGAACGAGGAGAAGGCCCGCCTGGCCATCGAAATGGGCGACATGGTCGAGGGGGTCCTCGACATCTCCCCCGACGGGTACGGCTTCCTCCACCGCGACAATTACCTGCCGGGGAGCCGGGATGTCTATGTTCCACCCCAGTATGTCCGCCGGCTGGGCCTCCGCCAGGGGGACTGGATCAAGGGTCCCGCCCGGGTCCAGAGGGAAGCCGACCGCTACCAGACCCTCCTCTACATCAAGGAAATCAATGGCATGGCCCCGGAGAAGGTGGCCCACCGGCCCCACTTCGACAAGCTCACGCCCATTTATCCCGACAACCGCCTGGTCCTGGAGACCCAGCGGAACGAGCTCTCCACCCGGATCATTGACCTGGTGGCGCCCATCGGGAAGGGACAGCGGGGCATGATCGTCTCGCCGCCGAAAGCCGGCAAGACCATCCTGCTCCAAAAGATCGCCAACGCCATTACCACCAACAGCCCCGGCGTCACCCTGATCGTCCTGCTCATCGACGAGCGGCCGGAGGAGGTGACCGACATGCAGCGGTCCATCCGGGGGGAGGTCGTCTATTCCACCTTCGACAAGAATCCGGACAACCATGTCCGGGTCGCGGAAATGGTCCTGGAGCGGGCCATGCGGCTGGTGGAATGCCACCAGGACGTGGTGATCCTCATGGACAGCATGACCCGCCTGGCCCGGGCCTACAACCTGACCATCACCCCCACGGGCCGGACCCTGTCCGGCGGCCTGGACCCCGGCGCCCTCCACGGGCCCAAGCGGTTCTTCGGCGCCGCCCGGAACATCGAGAACGGCGGCAGCCTCACGATCATCGCCACCTCCCTGATCGAGACGGGTTCCCGCATGGACGAGGTCATCTTCGAGGAGTTCAAGGGGACCGGCAACATGGAGGTCTACCTGGACCGGAAGCTCTCGGAGAAGCGGATCTTCCCCGCTATCGACATCAACCGGTCCGGCACCCGCCGGGAGGAACTGCTCCTGGGGCAGCGCGAACTGGACGCCGTCTGGACCATCCGGAAGGCATTCAGCCAGCTGGACACCTCGACGGTCACGGAGATGATCATCAACCTGCTGCTCAAGACCCAGACCAACGCCCATTTCATCTCCTCGGTCAACGTGACCCTGAACGACAAGGCCATTTTCGAAGCCATGCGGGGAACCCGGCCCATGGGTGCCGCCAACGGATCCGGCGGGGGGAACGGCTCCGGTGCGTATGGCCGCGTTGGCAACCGGGACGAGGACTGACCCCTTCCCGTACCGGCATTTCGGCGTTTCGCACGCTTGAATCGACTGCCCGGATCGGGTACACTTCTAGCTGGTGCGAACAAAGCGCCCGGGGACGGGCCATGAGCAGGAGGAGCAAGCAAAATGGCAATCAAGGTGGGTATCAATGGATTCGGCCGCATTGGCCGCATGGTCTTCCAGGCCATCTGCGACCAGGGGCTGCTGGGAACCGAACTGGACGTCGTCGCCGTGGTCGATATCTCCACGGACGCGGACTATTTCTCCTACCAGATCCGGTATGACTCCGTCCAGGGGAAGTTCAAGCACCCTGTCTCCACGGAGAAGAGCGCGCCCGAAGTCGAGGGCAACGATGTCCTCGTGGTGAACGGCCACAAGGTCCGCTGCGTCATGGCCCAGCGCAATCCGTCCGACCTGCCCTGGAAGGCCCTGGGCGTCGACTATGTCATCGAGTCCACCGGCCTGTTCAATGAACTGGACAAGGCCTCCGGCCACCTGGCCGCCGGCGCGAAGAAGGTCGTCATGACCGCACCCGGCAAGGGTGGCGTCAAGACCCTCGTAATGGGCGTCAATGAAGGCGAGTACGATCCGGCGGCCCATGCCGTGGTGTCCAACGCCTCCTGCACAACGAACTGCCTGGCGCCCCTGGTCCATGTCCTCCTGAAGGAAGGCATCGGCGTGGAAACCGGCCTCATGACCACCATCCACTCCTATACCGCCACCCAGAAGACCGTCGACGGCCCGTCCAAGAAGGACTGGCGCGGCGGCCGTGCAGCGGCCATCAACATCATCCCCTCCACCACCGGCGCCGCCAAGGCCGTGGGCGAAGTGCTGCCCTCGACCAAGGGAAAGCTGACGGGCATGTCCTTCCGGGTGCCCACCCCCACCGTGTCGGTGGTCGACCTGACCTTCCGGTCCGCCCGGGACACCTCCATCGAGGAGATCGACCGGCTGCTGAAGCAGGCGTCGACAACCTACCTGAAGGGGATTCTCGGATACACCGAGGAAGAACTGGTCTCCACCGACTTCATTCACGACGACCGCTCTTCCATCTACGATTCCCTGGCGACCCTCCAGAACAACCTCAAGGGCGAAACCCGGTTCTTCAAGATCGTGTCCTGGTACGACAACGAGTGGGGCTACTCCAACCGCGTGGTCGACCTGCTCCGCTTCATGGCCGGGAAGGACGGGGCCCTCTGATCCGCCATCCGTGACCGGAGCCCCGCCCCCGGCGCGACGGACGACATGAGGATGACACACCTCCGTGGGAGTATGATCCCGCGGAGGTGTGTCCGTTTTCGGCAGGAAGGAGGCGCCCATGTTCCGGATCCTCGTGGTGGATGACGACCCGGCCATCCTGAAGCTGGTGGTCCGGTATGTGGAGGCCGCCGGATTCGAGCCGGTGGCCGCCGCCGATGGCCCGACCGCCCTGGCCCGGGCCCGGGAGGATTCCGTGGACCTGGCGGTGGTGGACATCATGCTGCCGGGCGTATCGGGACTGGAAATCTGCCGGCGCCTGCGGGAGGACTTCGGGATTCCCGTTATCATGCTGACCGCCCGGGGCGGCATCGAGGACAAGTCCCAGGCCTACCGCCTGGGGGCGGACGACTACCTCGTCAAGCCCTTCGACCCCAACGAGCTGGTGCTGCGGATCCGGGCGGTGCTGAAACGGGTCCTCGATCCGAACCTCCGCCCGTTCGGGATCGATCCGGAGGCGCGGGGTTCGGATCGAGGACCGGACGATCC
>JAKPNJ010000301.1 GCA_029548445.1 Bacillota bacterium
GTTGCGGGTGGCCCAGGCGATGTAGACCGGGGCTTCATAGCCGGGCACCAGTCGCTTGTAGGAGTTGACCAGGGGATTGGTGACGGCGGCAAACCCGCGGATGTGCTCCATGATGCCCGCGATGTAGCTGTAGGCGGTGGCGGACAGCTGCAGCGGATCCGACGGATCGTAGAAGGCGTTCTTCCCGTCCGCCATCAGGGACTGATTCGTGTGCATGCTGCTGCCGTTGATGCCGAAGACGGGCTTGGGCATGAAGGTGGCGCAGAGGCCGTGACGCTTGGCGATGGTCTTCACAACCAGCTTGAACGTCAGGATCCGGTCCGCGGTGGCCAGGGCGTCGCCGTACTTGAAGTCGATCTCATGCTGGCCTTCGGCCACCTCGTGGTGGGACGCCTCGATCTCGAATCCCATTTCCTCCAGGGTCAGGCAAATGTCCCGCCGGCAGTCCTCGCCCCCGTCCGACGGACCCAGGTCGAAGTAGCCGGCCTGGTCATGGGTCGTGGTGGTGGGATTGCCGTCGGCATCGGTCCGGAAGAGAAAGAACTCGCACTCGGGGCCGACGTTGTAGGTGTACCCCATTTCGGCGGCTTCCGCCAGGACCTTCTTCAGGATGTAGCGGGGATCCCCCTCGTAGGGCGTGCCGTCCGGATTGTAGACGTCGCACACCAGCCGCGCCACCCGGCCGGTCTGGGGCCGCCAGGGGAAGATCACGAAGGTGTCGGGATCGGGCCGCAGGTACATGTCGGACTCCTCGATCCGGACGAACCCCTCGATGGAGGATCCGTCGAACATGCACTTGTTGTCCAGGGCCTTGTCCAGCTGGTCCACCGTAATGGCCACATTCTTCAGCTGGCCGAACAGGTCCGTGAACTGCAGGCGGATGAACTTCACATCGTTTTCGCGGGCCAGTCTCTTCACGTCGTCGGCGGTCAGTCTCTTGGTCATGGTCTCGACTCCTCTCTCATTCCGGGAAACAGAAAGGGCGCTTGCGCGGATCCCCGGCCCAGCCGGTTCCCGCGAAGACGCCCTTGTCCCCTTCGACTTGTTGTGGGTCCGGCGGATGCGCCGGAACCGGTCCGATGGTGCCAGTGTATCACGGGCTTTCCGCGAATACAACCCCTATTTGCAAGTTTATGTTTCCAATCCTGCATTTATCCGTTCTATCCAATTCGCGACGACCCCATCGCCCCCCTTCCGTCCATTCGCACCATGGCGCGGTTGTCCCGGCGACGGCCTTACGGAGAGGCCCGGCCCGTATCCCGCGGGAAAAGGCTTGCACGGCGGATGTTGCCGAGGCGGCAGAGCTGCATGGTCGCTCGCTCCAGGCCCATGCCGAGCCCCCCGTGGGGCGGCATGCCGGCGGCATGCATCTGCAAGTAATCGACAAAGTCCTCCGGATGCAAGCCGCGCGCCTTCATCTTGCGTACTTGGGTTTCGTGGTCATGGATCCGCTGGCCGCCGGTGGTGATTTCCATGCCCCGGAACAGCAGGTCGAAGGACAGGGTGAACCGGGGGTCTTCCGGATCGTCCATGGCATAGAAGGGACGCTTGGAGGAGGGATAGTGGGTCACGAACAGGAATTCGCTGTTCCATGCCTCCCGGGCATACCGGCCCAGGGCCGCCTCCTCCTCGGGGGACAGGTCGGCGCCCCGGCTGCGGGTGCCGGTCAGGCGGCCCAGGATCTCCCGGGCCTCGTCGAACCGGATGGAGGGAATCGTGCCCGGCACCGGGACCTCCACCTCCAGGAGATCGATCTCCGCCGCGCACCGGGCCCGGACCGACGCCATCATGGCGGCCAGGACCCCGGCCTGCCGGGCCATGATCTCCTCGTGGCCCGAGATGAAGCCCATCTCGAAATCCAGGCCCATGTATTCATTCAGGTGCCGGGTGGTGTTATGGCGCTCCGCCCGGTACACCGGGCCGACCTCGAAGACCCGCCCGAACACGCCCACCATGGCCTGCTTGTACATTTGGGGGCTCTGGGCCAGGCAGGCTTCCCGGCCGAAGTAATCGAGGCGGAATACACCGGCGCCGCCCTCGACCCCGGCTCCCACGATCTTCGGGGAATGGATCTCGGTGAATCCGTCGCCGGCCAGGTCGTCCCGGAATCCCCGGCAGAGGGCGTCCTGGATCCGGAAGACCGCTCTCTCCCGCGGGTGG
>JAKPNJ010000315.1 GCA_029548445.1 Bacillota bacterium
TTCCGGATCTCGTCGGCGGACAGGTAGGGTTCTTCGGTGGGCAGGAGCGGTCCGGCCCCCTCCAGGACCCGGACCTTGCACAGGCCGCAGGTGGCCTTCCCGCCGCAGGCCGACGGGATGAAGATCCCGGCGCCGGCCAGGGACGCCAGCAGGGACGAGCCGCCCCGGACCGTCACGGTCCGCTGGCCGTCGTTGATGTCGATGGTGCAGTCCCCGTAGTTGTTGAGGATGGCCTCGGCCACCAGGATCAGGACCGAGAGGGCGGTGGCGATGAGGGAGAGGCCCAGGACGGTGCTCAGGATTTCCATGGTCCGACTCCTCTCATGTAATGGGGAAGATCCCGGAGAACCCGACGAAGGCCAGGGCCATCAGGCCTGTAATGATGAAGGCGATGCCCGGCCCCTGGAGCCCGGGGGGCAGCTTGTTCTTCGCCATTTTCTCCCGGATGGCGGCCAGGGCGCTGATGGCCAGCCACCATCCCAGGCCGCTGCCCAGCCCGAACAGGAGGGACTGCAGGAAGTTGTAGTCCCGGATGACCATGAACAGCGTCGTGCCCAGGATGGCGCAGTTCACGGTAATCAGGGGCAGGAAGATGCCCAGCTTGATGTGGAGGTCCGGGAGGAACCGGTCCATGGCCATCTCCAGCACCTGCACCAGGGCCGCGATGACGATGATGAAGACGATGTACTGGAGGTACTCCAGGCCCAGGGGGATCACCAGGAACCGGTAGACGGCGTAGTTGATCACGGTGGTCAGGACCATGACCAGGGTCACCGACTTGCCCAGGCCGGACGCGGTCTTGTACTCGTTGGAGACCGAGATGTAGGAGCACATGCCCAGGAAGTTGGACAGGATCATGTTGCTGGTCAGGATGGAGGCGAAAAAGATGACGAAGGGACTGATCATGCCTTCTTCACTCCCTTCTTCGCGGCCATCCGGGCGGAGGCGATCCAGATCATGACCCCGATGAGGAAGAAGGCCGAGGGGGGCATGACCATGACGGTCCAGGTCTCGAAGCCGACCACGTTGACCGGGTAGCCGAAGAGGGTGCCGAATCCCAGGAACTCCCGGATGAAGGCGATGGCCAGCAGCACGCCCGTATATCCCAGGCCGGCAAAGAGGCCGTCCAGCAGGGAGAGCAGCGGCGGATTCTTCTGGGCGAAGGCCTCGGCCCGGCCCATGATGATGCAGTTCGTGATGATGAGGCCCACGTAAGGCCCCAGGGCCTTGCTGATCTCCGGCAGGTTGGCCTTGAGGAAGATGTCGACGAAAATGACGTAGGCGGCGATGACCAGGGTCTGGACGATCATCCGGATCCGGTGGGGGATCCAATTTCGGAGGGCGGACAGGGTCAGGCTGGACAGGGCTGTCGTGAAGGTCAGGCCCAGGCCCATGACCAGGGAGTTGGACAGGAGGTTCGTAACGGCCAGGCTGGAGCAGATGCCCAGGATCTGGCGGATGACCTGGTTCTCTGAAAACAGGTTGCGCCGGATCACCGAGCGGACGGTTTCCCGGGGACTCATGGGACCACCTCCAGTCCGGACAGGGTGTTCTCGACCAGGTCGTTCAGGATCCGGAGAACCGCGTTGCTGGTGGAGGTCGCCCCCGTAATGGCGTCCAGGTCCCCTTCCCCGTAGGCCAGCCGGGCGCCGCCCGCCAGGGAGAGGCCCCGGAACTGCTCCTTGTACGCCAGTTCGTCGATCCGGCCCCCCAGGCCCGGCGTTTCGCTGTGGGAGGTAAAGACCACGCCCCGGACGGCCTGCAAGTCCTGCGAGACCCCCAGGTAGCCCCGGATGGTTCCCCAGAGGCCGGCGCCGACGAAGGGCACCGCGTAGGCCTCGACGACCCCTGCCCCGTCGAGGCGGGCATACACCTCCAGGTCGCCCAGGGTGTCCTTCCGGACGGATGCGTCGAACCGGGCCGCCACTTCCCCGGGAGTCCCGCCGGTGTCCATGCCGAACACATAGAGGAGATCCCGCTTCTCGGCCAGCTCCCGGTTGGCCTCGATCCTCGGCCGGTAGAGGGCGTTGGCCCCGGCCAGGGCGGCGGCGAACACGGCGCTGAGCACGAGGATGAACAGGATTGTGTAGACGGGCCCCCGCCCGCCGCCGCCGCTCATGGCCCCGCCTCCGCCTTCGCCGCCGGCTTGCGCCGGTCAGCCAGGGCCTTGACCTGGCGGTCGAGGAGCGGGGCGAAGGCGTTGGCCACCAGGATGGCGAACATGATGCCTTCCGTAAAGAGGGCGAACAGGCGGATGACCACGGCCGACGCCCCGATCAGGACGCCGTAGAGAATCTTCGACAGGTCCCGGGAGGGGGCGGAGACGGGATCGGTGGCCATGAACACCGTGGCGAAGAGGAACCCGCCGGAGAGGACCGCCGTCAGCGGGTCGGGCCCCCGCCCGGCCGCGTAATGGAAGACCGCCGACAGGGCCGCGAAGGTCGCGGCGCAGGCCAGCATGATCCGCCAGGAGGCGGTCTTCGTCGCCAGGAGATAGGCGGCGGCGATCAGGATCAGGAGGGCGGAGGTCTCCCCCAGGGAGCCGGATATGGTGCCGAGGAAGAGGTTCAGCAGGGGAGTCGCCTCCCCGCTATCCCGCAGCAGGATCATGGGCGTGGCCGAGGTCATGGTGTCGGCGCCGCCGGCATACCGAAGGAACCCGCCCGGGAATCCGGAGAAGGGAATCGTCCAGGAAGTGGTCATGAACCGGGGGAAGGCGATGTAGATCAGGCACCGGCCCACCAGGGCGGGATTGAAGATGTTCCGGCCGAACCCGCCGAAGACCCCCTTCCCGAACAGGACGCCGAAGGCGATGCCCACTCCGGCCACCCAGTAGGGCGTCGAGGGCGGGAGGGTCAGGGTAAAAAGCAGGCAGGTCACGAACACCGCCTCCGAGACCTTGGCCGCGGGGCCCTGGATCGACCGGAGGACCAGGTACTCGGTCACGACGCCGATGGCCGTCACCACCGCCAGGAGCGGCAGGACCCGCAGGCCGAAGAGGTAGACGGACAGCAGGAGGATGGGGACGAGGGCGACCAGCACCCTGCGCATGATCACCTGTTTCATGAATCGTTGGCCGTAGGCTGCGATCACGATGGCGAATCCCTCCCTTCCAGGCCTTGGGGGACGATGGGGCGTAGCTTTGTCACTGAGTATACCGCAACAGTTGTCGCCCTCCTAGAAGGTCCTGTTGATGTTCCACCCGACGGATCCCTCGATCTCGTCCAGCCAGAGATCCAGCGAATAGTAGATCCGGACATGGGCCGCGAGCTTCCAGTCGCCGCCGCCGTTGGTCAGTTTCCCCCGGGCGTCCAGCATCAGGTGGATGATGGAGTAGCGTTTCCCGAAGGCCTTGATGCCGCCCTCCACGCCGCCCCGGAGCCAGGCCTCCAGCTCCACCAGGTTCCGGTCGTAATAGTATTGCCCCTCGGCGCCGGCATAGAGATAGGCCCGGACATAGACCGGCCAGATGGAGATGTCCCCCGTGTCGAAGTTGAACAGCGCCTTGGCCTTGATGAAGCTGCCGTCGTCCACGTCGGAGTCCCGCATGGCCAGGCCGAATCCGACATCGACGATGCCGTAGGCGCTGGCCGTCAGGGCCTCGGGATACCCCAGCCGGACCTCCCAGTAATCGGGACTCATGTCGAAGCCCAGGTCGCCGCTGACGGTCATGCCGTACATGGGGAAGCCATCCAGGACCAGGGAGAACTGGAACAGGCGCTCCCCGTGGTAGTACCCGATCCGGGCGCTGCCGACCTTCGTGAAGCCCTTGCCCTGGATAATCTTCAGGACATCCACCGGCGCGTAGAAGTCGCCGCCCATCTCGACGTCGGGTCCTTTTTCCACGACCAGGTAGATGTCCCGAACTTCGCCCAATGGCAGGGAGGCCTCCCCGACCCCGATCGAGAGATAGAGGTTGGCGGAGGCGGCCAGGAACCAGTTGCCGCCGGGAGACCGGTCCACCGCCAGGTCGTCGATGGACGAGAAGAGGGCCCCCTTGCCCTTGGGCACGTCGAAGGTCCCCGCCTCGTTCCGGTCCAGGGCCAGGTTGTAGCCGATGAGGCCGGTGACCTGGTTCAGGCGCCCGAAGGCGAAGTTGATGCCGCCGGACGGGTCGTCGTAGAAGACCCCCATGGCGAAGAAGTACCGGGACATGGCCTTGTCGTACCCGATCCGGACATCCGCCTCCACGAGGCCCCCGGTCAGGGCGGAGGCGGCCTTGAAGGCCAGCTCCAGATGATCCGTGTTGAACTCCACGATGGAGTCGTCGGTGGTGGACGCCACGGCCGGCTTCACCACCGCGTCGACCCGGGAGAACTCCTCGAACTCGAGTTCCAGTTTCGACCGGGCTTCTTCATAATGGACAGCCGGATCGGACATGACGTCGGCCAGCACCACCCGGTCGAAGTCCTCGGTGGTGTCCATGGCCAGGGTGTCGGCCAGCTGCATCCCGCCCCAGAGGGTCAGGGAGGTATGGTAGATGTCGATGGACATGCCGGAGACGACCGGCAGGCCGGCGAGCTTCAGGCTCCGGGAGGCGCCCTCCGCCAGCCGGGGCTTCAGCAGGGCGAGCTTCATGGGCTCCTTCGTCGACGCGAAGGACAGGGCCCGGATCTCCATGGGGAAGTCGTGGAACGACACCCGGAGCGGCGTGTCGAACAGCGCCTTCCCGTACAGGCCCTCGGGGTTGCCGGCTTCCGTCATCCGCTCCATGTCCGAGGGCACCAGGAGATCGGTAAAGGCCAGGTCCTGGAACGCCATCTTGCCCGGGAAGGCCAGGTCCAGGGTGCCGTTCATGTGCAGCCCGTCGGGCTGCAGCTGGCCCCCCGTAATCCGGAACTGGACTTCCCCGGTTCCGGACGGATCGAACTTGTCGGTTTCCGCCACGGTGCAGACCAGGGTCCCCAGCTCCTTGCTGGTAAAGAGCCGCACATTGGCCCGCTGGTAGTTGAACAGCGGGATGCCCATGTCGCCGTTGATCTCCAGGTTCACCCGGTTGCCGTAGAGATCGAGCATGCAGTCGAAGACCCGCACGTCCCGGAATCCGCCCAGGGCGTCGCCGAAGTTGACGGGAATCCCCTCCGCGGAGTAAATCAGGTTCTGGTAGCTGACGCCGTTCAGGTCATAGAGGAGCTCGCCGGGCGTCAGGCCGAAGAAGACCCGCTGGTCGTCATCCGTGGTGATGTAGGCGGAGGGCAGGGACACCCGGCCGTTCTTGACGACAATTCCCAGCCAGAAGGGCTGTTTCGTCTCCTCCGGGGCCGTTCCGGCCACCGGGGCGCTCCGGTCCAGGTCCACCGCCACCCGGCCCGGCGTGATCCCGATCTCTTCCCCGGTCAGCTCCTCGCTGTTCCCCACCAGGGCAGGGGTCATGGCGGCGTCGGCCAGGGTGAATCCTTCCCCGGACCAGTTCTGGATATTGAAAGGCACGGTGGAGAGGGTTTCCTGGACCGCGAGATCCGTGGGCAGCACCAGGAGGGACGACGCCTGGATCCGGTAGCCCAGGTAGAGCATGGACTCGTCCAGTTCCTCTTTCTCTTCCAGGCTCAGGGAGCCCAGGACCGTATCGAAAGAGGTGGAGTTGTCCGAGGGCAGGCTGCCCTCCGGCAGCAGCCGGTCGAAGCCGGCCAGGATGGCCGTCTCGCTGATATCCGTCCGGATTCGGAAGGCGTTGGGATCCAGGGTCACCGGCAGGGAGTCCTCGAAGGTCCGGAACGGCAGGATCAGCTTGCCCTGGATCAGGCTGCGGGCCGGGTCCACGGCGCCGTCGGCGTAGGTGAGTCGGGAGGCGGTGACCCGCATGCCCAGGCCCGCCGGAATGACCAGCCGCAGGGTCGAGGTCTTCTGAAGGGAGAGTTCGCCCGTTAGTCGGCCGGCCCCGTCGAACCCCACGGAGGCATACGTATAGGGGAGCCCGATGTTGTCCACGGTCTCGAGGCCCAGGTGGACCTCGACCGAGCCCTTGTACAGCCGGACCCGGCCTCCCGCCGGCTCCTCCAGGGCCAGGGACACGGTTCCGGCCGAGACTGTGCCGAAAAGCAGGTTCCGGTGGCGGAACCCCGGGATCCGGGTCACGGCCAGCAGGCCTTCGGGAGACAGGCTGCCGTTCGTGACCTGGATCGAATAGAGGTCGCCCATGAGATTTCTCGTGGCGGCCTCCCCGTCGGCGGTGGGGGCGGTCACATACCCGTCCACCCTGGCCACGGTGTCCCCGGCTTTCAGGGTCAGGGCCGAGAGATGGACCCCGGCGGGGCCGATAACCGTCGGCCCCTTGAGGGTCGCGGTTCCGTAAGCGATCCGGGTGGCCCGCAGGGCGACGCCCTCCAGGGCCACCTCGACCAGGTGGTCCCCGACGACCAGCTTGCCGCTGCCCGTCCTGGGTCCGGTGGTCCGCAGCAGGGAGACATCCTGCAGGGTAAAGGGCCCCATGGTCAGGGTCTCGTATTTGTCATACAGGAGGATGGGAATCGGGGTGGGCTTGATGATGATCAGGCTCCGGTTGGGCACGATGGGCTGGACCAGGATAAAGTCCCCCTTCTTGAAAAGGAAGGGAGGCGTGCCCCGGACCAGGACGGGGGCCGAAAAGTCGGACAGGTACCCGCCCGTGTCCACGACCTTGATCTTGTACCAGTTGTAGGCATAGGGGTCGGCGGACTCGTCCCGCCAGGAAAGATCGGAGAGGAGGGGGCTCGCCTGGTGGTAGAAGCCGTCTTCCTGGGTGCTGCGGTAGACGAGGTACCCTGCCACATACTCCCGGCTTTCCTGCCAGGTCAGGCCCGGGTCCCTGGCCTGGTTCCAGGACAGTTTCGGCTTGCCTTCCACAATGGCGCCCGAAAGGCCCGTTACCGGCTCGAAGGGCTGGGCCTTCCGCGGGGAGGAGGACTCGGGCATGGGACGCCCGGAGTACAGCTCGTCGTCGTTTTTCGCCTGGACGGTATACAGGTAGGTGCTGCCGAAGACCACCGCCTCGTCCGTATACGAGAACATCCCGGTGGAATCCTGTCCCGGTTCGATGGCCACCTCCGCTACCTTCTCCCACAGGATCAGCTTCGCCGCGGCTTCGCTCAGGCGCCCGTACGGCGTCAGGGCCAGGGGACCGTAGGTGTCCGCGATGGTCCGGAACGCTTCCAGCTTGTCCCGGGCCGACACCTGCCGAACCGACGCCAGGATCCGCGTCGGGCTGACCTGCTGGAGGGTGTTGAACTTGTCCGTGGACAAAACCGGGGTATCCGATCCCGGTATGATGGGCCGCAGCTTCGGCACCAGCAATTTGCCCGAGAGGAAGAGATCATCCTCGGATGGGGCCTGGAAGACGCTGGCGTAGAGGTCCGGCTGCTGCAGCTGGAGATCCAGGATGTCGGCCTCGGCGATCTTCGGCAGGGTGGTCCGGTACACGAGATAGGCCGATGCATGGGGGACGCCGGCCCAGTTCACCTGGATCTTCCCCTTCTTCGGCAGGGGCAGGAGCATGGCGGGGGTCTGGGGCGGGGAGGTGGCCGGCACCCGGAAGGCCGAGACGGCCGTCCCGGCGGATTCCTGCCCCCAGACGCTGATGGAGGTCACCTTATAGTAGTAATAATGGGCGTAGGTTTGGTCCACCTTCTCGGTAAAGAAGGTGTAGTCCAGCCCGTCGGCCACCAGCGACCATTCCAGGGCTGACAGGTCCTGGCCCTCCTGGAAGAAAGGCACTTCGCTCCGATAAACCCGGAAGGCCGACACCTGGGGATCGGCGGGCCGTTCCCAGGACAGCTGGATCCATCCGCCGGGGGCGAACCCCCCGAATCCCTGGAGACCGGCCGCCCCTTCCGCCAGGGCGTCGGCCAGGAGCGATCCTGCGGGCTTCTCCGGTACAAGGCAGACAAGATACAGATAGATGCGGCCTTCCTGGCGTTCCAGGGGACCGTCGACGAAACGGTTGTCCTTCAGGTTCGACTGGACGAGGCTCCAGGCCCCCTTCTGGACGATCTCCTCCCGGCTCGTGGCCAGGAGCGATTCCGGGGTCTCCCCGTCCACCAGGGCCCGATACACATGGTAGCCGGCCAGGCCCTCGCCGCTGTAATGCATCCAGGCTACCACCGCAGAGCCGTCCGGCAGCAGGTCGTCCTGGCCAAAAGCCGCCACCGCGTGAATCCGGTCGGGATCCGGCAGGTTGCCGAAGGAGGCGGACACCCGCTGCGGGATCGGGGCCAGGGTAGCGGCGGAGAGATCCGACACGGCCGTCCCGAGGGAGATCCCCCCGGCAAGGGCATCCACGGCCTTCTCCGATCCCGGGACGATCCGGATCACGGGTCCCGCCGGCGTGCCGCCCGGCGCCTGCAGGCTTTCCAGGAGCTTGCGGGTCGTGGCCTGGAAAGTCCTGACACCCGTCAGGGTCGTACCGAATCCCGGCGGTACCAGGGACAGGTCCGGCAGCGTATTGCGGGTCAGGGACACGAGGGGCGCCGCCGGTGCCGCCGGCAGGTCTCCCAGGGGGACTCCCTGGATCCGGGAAGCCGACCAGGCGCTTTCATTGCCCCAGTCGTCCACGGCGGCCGCCCAATATTTGTAGAAGGATCCGGGTTTCACATCGCCGTCGAACAGGGCCAGGTCGACCTTGCCTTCCGACACGGGCGAGAGCAGGGCCATGGCCTTTCCCACCCGGATGGAACGCTCCCGGACGGCGGCCGACGGCTCCGATTCCACCGGAACCCGCCCGATCTCCTCGGGGGGCCCGAACGTGCCGGCGCCCAGGGCTTCGGCCCGGTAGACCACGAGGCCGATCGTATCGGAAGAGGTCCGGACCACCGGGACGATGATGCCATCCCCGTTGCCGTTCAGGTTGGCCAGGGTCCTGTAGAAGGCTTCCTTCTGCCGGTCCGCTTCCCGGGACAGGGTCGCCTGGCCCAGGTTCGGCGGGTCGGGGGGCGTCACTTTGTAGACCGATACCTCGATCTCGTCGGAGGGGGCGCTGAGACGGCCGAAAATGTCCAGGGCCTGGATCCGGTAGGTGGCCGACTGCCCGTTGGCCAGGCCGTCGTCCTGGTAGAAAACGGGGGCCTCGAAGAACACACCGGTCTCGTCCAGGCCGTAGGAGATGGCGACGGGGATGGCGTTCAGGCGTTGGAAGGCACCGCCATCGGGGCCCTTTCGCTCGATGTAGTATCCGGAGATGACGCTGCGGTCGAAGGCCGCCTCGGGCGCCTGCCATCGCAGGGACACCAGGTTGTCGACCCCGTAGCCCTGGAGGCCCCCGGGCGTGGCCACGGCCTGCTCTTCTCCCTTCGTCACGGACACGGTCCAGGACCGGCCGGAGGGAACCGACAGGCGGTAGTCGACCTGGGTGCCGTCGGGCAACCGCAGGGAGGACAGGTCGTCGTCATGGCCGAGGCCGGTGGCGGCGGCGAATTCCGCATCCACGAAGGCCCGGCCCACAATGGTCTTCCGGGCTTCCAGCACCGCGTACATGGCCTGGTCCCGGGGCGTCAGGAAAACGAGATCCTCCTCCCCGCCCGTGCCGCCTCCCGTGCCCCCTTCCTCCGCCGTCGGCTCCGCATAGGGCAGGGCCACCGACAGGGGCCGCAGGGACAAGGCGGACAGGATGCCGGTCCGGACGTCCGTCATCGAGAACACGTCCGGCGACAGGGCCTCGGCAAACCGGACGGACAGCCGCTGCAGGGCGTCCTCCAGGGGCACCTTCTCCTCGGGGGATCCGGCCACGGTCAGCAGCAGGTCCCGGCTCCAGGCGAAATCCTTTTCGGCGGAGACCCGGGCCCGGGAGACATTCTCCACGCCCTTTCCATACACCAGGGAGTCGAAGGCTGCCGAGTCCGCCACCCCGATGACCGACAACTTGTCCGGCGTCAGGTTGGCCTCCTCGAACAGGGACTGGACCGCCGCCACCAGCTCGGCCCCCTCCTCGCCCTTCCGGGTATCCGCGGCCAGGTCCCGGATCTTCCGGAGGGCGCCCAGCTGCTCCGCCACCACGGTCTCTTCGCCGTTGACGATCCGGACCAGCCGATACCCCTCCTCGGGAATCCACTCGCCGTGGGGCGACCACCGGAGCCGGACCTCGTCCGGCTTGGTCCACACCGCCTTGAAGTCGGTTCGGGACTGGACCAGGCCGATGGCCAGTTCCGCCGGCGCCAGCAGGACGGCCAGCTTCGACTCGATGGCGGACAGGCGGGCCCGGGTCTGGTCGGGCGGCCGGGCAGCCACCGGCACAGGGCCCGTCTTCCGGTCCCGGGCAGCCAGGGTCGCATCCAGGGCCAGCCCCGTCTCCCGGATCTGCCGGAGATTGCGGAGGGACAGGCGGGAATCCACCACGTCGGTCAGGGTTTCCGCGGCCAGCAGCTCGGCCTCCAGGGCCGGGTGGTCCAGCAGGGACTCGACGCTGGCCTCGTTCCGGTTCAGCAGGTCGGACAGGGTTTGGGGCGCCGGGAGACTGAGCTGGCGGAGGATCACCGGCCGTTTGAAATTCAGCCCGGGTCCGCCGGGGCGATTGAACACGCCGGCGAAATACAGGATCGGCAGCGTCACCGCGGCCAGGAACAGGACGGCCACCGCCCCGACCAGGATCTTTTTCTTCGTCGACAGGCGCGGCTGTCTGCCTTCGGGCTTCGGCGCCGCTGTCGGCGTCGCCTTCGGCTTCCCGTTCGGAGTCTCGGATCGTGGTTTCATGGGTGACCTCCCATTCCCTGCCGGTCGGATCCCGCGGGAACCGGTCGGCGCAGCGCCACTGCCAATCCGGGTACCATTTACATCATTCTACACCCGTGGGCTCTCCGGGGAAACCCGCCGGTTCCGAAGGCTGCCGGCCCACCCCGCAGAGAAGTCCCGGTCCTTGCGTCCCATCAGTACCCCTCGTCCGGATCCAGCCGGTTCCGCAGCGGCTCCCCGGCCCGAAACCGCTGCAGGTTGTCGAGGAAGATCGCCAGCATGGGCTCCCGGTTCTGCATCGTGTGCCCCGACACATGGGGGGTCAGGAGCACGTTGGTCAGGCCCCACAGGGGATGGTCCGCCGGCAGGGGTTCCGGAACCATGACATCGAGGGCCGCCCCGCCGATCCGTCCCTCCCGGAGAACCCGCACCAGGGCGTCCTGGTCCACCGCAGTGCCACGGCCCACGTTGATGACAACGCTTCCCGGCTTCATGCGGCGCAGCCGCGCCTCGGACAGGAGCCCCCGGGTCCTGGGCGTGTCGGGCAGGGACAGCACCAGGAAATCGGCCTGCTCCACCACCCGGTCGATGCCGGCGTCGCCGGACAGCACCTCGTCCGCGAGGGCTCCCGCATCGGTCGCGAGCCCCCCGGTCCCATCCGTACCGGCCCCGGCCTCCGGGGTCCGCCGGGCCGCCAGGACCCGGGCGCCCAGGGCCCGGACCCGCCGGGCCACCTCCCGGCCGATGTCCCCGAACCCCAGGAGCCCCACCGTGGACCCGGCGATCCGCCGGCCGTCCAGGATCGGTTTCCATTCCCGGTCCCGCTGCTGCAGGGCATACCGGGACAGGTTCCGGGACAGGGCGATCATCACGCCGAGGACATGCTCGGCGATGGGAATGCCGAAAACGCCGCTGGAGCCGGTCACAACCAGGTCCGGTGACAGGTGGCGCGACCGGTCGGCATAGCCGTCGAACCCGGCGCTGGGCAGGTGGAGCCAGCGCAGGGCGGCGGCCTCCTCCAGGCGGCCGGGCGGCAGGGCGCCGAACACGATGTCGAATCCGGAAAGATCGTCCGCGGCCAGGTCCGCAAACCGCCCGACCCGGCACGCCGCCTCCGGGTCGACCTCCCGGACCCGCCGGAGGAACGCCGCCTCCCCGGTTGCATCTCCGGGGAGCCCCGCCTGCACCAGGATCCGGCTCACCGGAGCCGTCCGTGTTCCCTTCCTCCCATCAGGCATGCTTGCCTCCTTTCCATCCGGCCGAGGCCGGCAGGACCCGCCGCAGGAAGTAGGCCGGGACGGACAGGGCCTCCCGCAGCCGCAACTCGAGTTGTTGCCCCAGGTCCGACAGGGCCTCCACCTCGTCCTCCGTGACCGCCAGGTCGCCATAATGCAGCCGGGCCACGGGCCACAGCAGGTCGGGCAGCGCTGCCGTTCCCATCCGGAGGAAGCCATCGGCCCGCCGGGCGAATTGCAGCATCGTCTCCCCCGGCTCGGGGGCAACCCCCAGGCAGTCCAGCTGGCGGAGCAGGTCCCGATACAGGAAGACCAGCCGGTCCCCGGGATCGGGCAGCCGTCGCCGCAACCGGGCCGGATCCAGCCGCAGGGTGTGGCGGATCCGCAGGAACAGGGCGGCGAAGCCCAGGAACAGCATCAGGATGCCGGCGGATAGCAGCGGAATTCCGACAGCGAGTCCCCCGGCTCCCGGTGTCGGGGTCGGGGACGGGGTCGGCTCCGGAGTCGGCGTCGGGGCGGGCGTCGGTGCGGACGTGGCGCCCCCTGGCGTCGGGGAGGGCGCCGGGGTCGGGGTGGGGGTCAGGGGCTCCCCTCCCGGGGGTGTCGGGTCGAAGGACAGCCACCCGATGCCCGCGAAATAGATTTCCACCCAGGCGTGGGCGGTTTCGCCCGTGGCCCGGAGGGAGCCCGACCGGGTGTTCCGCTCCAGGAGGAATCCCTCCACATAACGGGAGGGCAGCCCCAGGGTCCGGGCCATAACCGCCATGGCCGTGGCAAAGTACACGCAATACCCTTCCCGGGTCTCGAGGAAATGGGCGGTGAAGTCCTGGCCGGCGGGGGGCACGGCCGGGTCCAGCGTATATCGGTACCCTGTCCTGAAATGGGACTCCAGCCGCAGGGCGATCCGATACGGGGACGCTTCGTCCCCCGCCACCCGGCGGGCGGCTGCCCGGACCGCTTCCGGCAGGCCATCGGGGAGCTGGAGATGGGCCTGGACCTGTCCGGCTGTCCAGGCGTCCGGCTCCGCGCCATCGGTCTCCCCGGCGATCCGCTCCTCCAGGGCCACCATCGCGGCTTCGAACCCGGGCAGGGACCGGTCCAGGACCAGGGTCTCGACCTGGTACTCGCCGCCCCGGGCCAGGGGCTTCAGGACGAACAGGTCGCCGCCGTCATTGAAGTACGCGGGATTCAGGGGGTCCGGCAGCACAAGACCCCGAACCCGGCCCGCCCCGAACACCGTCGACTGGAACAGGTACAGGGACCGGATCCGGAAGGTCACGGGGCGGCTGTAGTCCCGCAGGAAATCCCGGCCCGCCCGGCCCGCCGGCAGGTCCTGTCCGAAGGTCCGGCTCCGGATCCCCGTCCAGAACAGGCTGTCGAACCGATGGATGTCGGAGGGGCTCCGCTGCCAGGAGGTCCCGGTATAGACGGATTTCGAGGTGCCCCGGATGGGCTGGGCCTCCGGCGCGGTGACCTCGAGGAGGGTCCAGCCGGCAGGGGAGACCGGCCCGCCCAGGCGGGTCTCCAGGGGAAGGAATCCCAACGCGGACAGGTCGAAGGACGGAATCGCCCGGGGGTCCCCCGTCCGGCCGGGAAACAGGTCCCGGATATCGGCCAGGTGGTTCAGCAGGCCGGCCCACCGCCACTGGCCGGTATCTGCGGGAATCGCCACCTGGGCCAGGGCCAGGCAGAGCAGGACCACGGGGGCCGCCAGGAACTGCATGGGCGCCCGGGGGACCGTGGAGGGCGGCGTACCGGGGGCACGATGCCGGTCGATCCGCTGGAGATGATACCGGGGGAGCATCATGGCCAGCCCGCCAGGATCGGCAGGACTGCCGCCTGCCCGGAAGGATAGAAGACGAGGAACGGGATGGCGGCCGCTGCAGCCAGGAGGGCGAAGAGGGGCAGGTGCCAGGCCCGTCGTACCAGGAGCCAGGCGAGCAGGGCGGCGGGCACCGTCACCAGGAACCGGAGGCTGGTGAGCCAGGGGCCCGTGGGTTCGCCCCGGAGGAGAAAGGTGGCGCTGCGGAGGGCGAAGTCCCCCAGCGACGCCAGGGTGTCCGGGAGGGTTCCCAGGCTCCAGGCAACCCCATAGGCGCCGGCCAGGAGGACGGCCAGGGCCGACGGCAGGATCCAGGCCCGGTGCGAGGAGAGAACCAGGACTGCCGCCGCCGCCAGGGCATAGGCCAGCATCCGGAACACGTCCGGCGGTACGCCCCGGGTTGCGAACACCATGGCGGCCCCACCGGCGGCGAAGGCCGCGGCGGTCAGCCCGTCGGCAGCCCGGTCGGCCCAGCCGTCCCCTTTCGCCCGGCCGTCCCGATCCGCCGTCATGACCGGTCCTCCAGGACCCGCTCCAGGTCCTCCCCCTCATGGACGAACACCGCCGGCAGGTCCGCCTGCCGGAACCGGGCGGCCAGGTCCGGCTCATCCCCGTCGGCTGCGGCGGGGCAGGCCATGACGCAGGATACCGTTACCCGCCGCTTCAGGTCGAGGAGGATGGGCAGGGCCGAGGGTTCCAACCGGGTCGTGACAAGGACCAGGGACCGGACGCCGGCCAGGGTTCCGGCTTCGGCCGCCAGTTGGTCGGCCAGGGAGGGACGGGCGTCGAAGGGCACCGTGGCCAGCCACCGGTGGAAATCCTCCAGGTCGGCGAGGCTGCGGCCCGGCCGGACCTCCCGCTGGCGGGAATGGGAAACCGTCGACACCGGGATCCGGCGCCTCAGGAGAAGGGACAGGATGGCCAGGGCACATTCGCACAAGACATCCTGGGCCTCCAGGGCGTCCCGGCCGGTTCGGCGGGGCGCCCCCAGGTCCAGCAGGAGCAGGACCCGGGGTTCGGCCGCCGGGTCGAAGCGGCGGGTCATGAGCTGTCGGAGGCGGACCGACTGGACCCAGTGGATCCGGTTCATGGGATCGCCGGGACGATAGGTCCGGATCGTGGAGAAAGGCTCGTCCTGGTTTTCCGACGGGACGGCCCGGGCACGCCCCGACCGGGCTTCCCCGGGAAGGACGGCCAGCCGGTCGATCTCCAGGAGCCGGGGCCGTACCAGCAGCATGCGCTGTCGGTAATAGGGCAGCACCCGCATGTCGAAGGGCATCCGGACCAGGCCGAAGATGTCGACAAAGTCGATGACGGTCATGCCGACGGGGATCTCGCCCCGGTGCGGACAGTCGAGGCGGAATTCGAATTCCCGCTTCTCGAAGGGGGCGAGCCCCAGGTCGAGGGACAGCGGCCGGTCGGGATCCGGCGTGCCGATGCGGATGCGCATGAGGGGATAGGGAATCGGCTTTTCGTTGTGGATACGGAGCTGGAGCCGGACGGACCGTCCCCGGACAGTGACGGCAGGATCGATTTGCTGGAGGTAGGCGAAGGAGAGGGCGGCCCACAGGTTCATGGCCAGGGAGGCGAGGGCCAGGAAGGCCTGGGCCAGGAACAGGACAAAGAGAAACCGGGCACCGCTGAGGAGGGCGGCCAGGAGCACCACCCCCGCCGATCCGTAGTACAGGGGGCGCCAGAACCTCATCGGACCGCCGGGACCTGGATCCCCCGGAGGATCTCCTGGAGCTGCCGCGCCGCGGAACCGCCCCGGAGGGCCGCCTCGGGCCGCAGCACCAGCCGGTGGACCAGGACCGGTCCCGCCACTTGCTGGACGTCGTCGGGCAGGACAAAGGTCCGGCCGGCCAGGAAGGCCCGGGCCCGGGCCGCCCGCATGAGGGCGATGCCGCCCCGGGGACTGATGCCCAGGGCGATGGCCTCGTGGCTGCGGGTG
>JAKPNJ010000105.1 GCA_029548445.1 Bacillota bacterium
TCCAGCAGGCGGCGCAGGTCCCGGTCGAAGCGCTCCACGGCCCGCCGGAGCACAGCCCGGGAATCGACCAGCAGGCCGTCGTGGCGCAGGAACGAGGGGATGCGGAGCGTCCCGCAGGGCTTGCCGGACCGGGGGTCCCGATTCTCATGGTTGTAGTCGATGAACCAGGTGACGTCGAGATCGGCCACCAGGTCGACCTTGCCATCGTTGAGCGTGGCGATGGCGGGCAGGACCACCGAGGAGCCGTCGGTCTGCACGCCGCCGGCCAGGAACCCGTCGATATCCTGGAGGAACACGCCGACAGGGATTTTCTCGTCCGTATCGTGGCCGGAGTGGTCGATGCCCACCAGGGAGACGAAGCGGACTTCGGGATGCTCCTGCAGAAGGGCCCGAACCTGATCGGGCCCGTGCTGTCCCGCCGGAATCGTATGGAGCAGGTCCTGGTGGAGGGGCAGCAGGTCGCAGGTCATGTGGCGCTCCTTCCGCGTGCGTCGCCGGGTTTCGGCGCCGCCGTTCCATGGCTACTTCGATTGTAGCGGAATGGCGCTGTCCGTCAACCTGCGGAGACAGGGCGAAGGGCGCATGCTATAATATTCCGGATCCTGGGATGGGTTGAACGCGATCGAATGGAAGGAGTGTTGCCATGCGCTTCGATGAATGCGCCCGGCTGCTGGAGGCCGAGGTCCTGGTGCCGCCCACCGATCCCGAAATGGAAATCCGGGTGGCCTGCGGATCCGACCTGATGAGCGATGTGATGGCTTTCGCGTGTTCGGCCAACGAGATGCTTCTGACGGGGCTTGTGAATCCCCAGGTCATCCGGACCGCAGAAATGATGGATGTGAAGGCCGTGGTCTTTGTCCGGGGAAAACGTCCGGACGACGGGATCCTGGAGCTCGCCCGCACCCGGCGTGTCGCAGTGATGCGGACTGCATGCCCCATGTTCGTCGCCTGCGGGCGCCTGTATGCGGCCGGGGTCCGGGGCAAGGGGGAGTAGGGATCGAACCGGTACGCCTCCATTTCGAGATCCGCGGGGACGATTTCGTCCATGCCGGCGAAGCGTCCAGCGCCATGAAGAAAGCCCTGTCCAGGCTGGGTATCGATGCCGCCTCCGCCCGCCGGGCGGCCATCGCCATGTATGAAGCCGAAATCAACACCGTCATTCACGCCGGCGGAGGAGTCGCCGATGTCGAGATCCATCCCGGCGAAGTGCGGATTCGCGTGTCGGATCGGGGGCCCGGGATTCCCGATGTCGGGCTGGCCATGCGGGAAGGCTGGTCCACGGCGTCGGACATGGCCAGGGAAATGGGGTTCGGGGCCGGCATGGGGTTGCCCAATATCCGGAAGCATGCCGATTCCATGGAGATCGCGACGGTAGTGGGAGAGGGAACGACCCTGGACCTCCTCGTTCGCTTTCCGGTGCCCGGGGTCCGGAACGGGCCCGAAGACCGGGATGTGCCGATCGGCCGGGACCTGCCGGAAGACGGGAGCGGGAGATGACGGACAGGACGCATTCGGTCAAGCTGGATCGTGACAAGTGCATGGGATGCACCAGCTGCATCAAGGGATGCCCGACCCGGGCCATCCGGGTCCGCGGCGGAAAGGCCAGGATCCTGGAGGGCCTCTGCATCGACTGCGGCGAATGCATCCGGATCTGCCCGCACCATGCCAAGAGCGCGGAAATGGATTCCATCGGCCGCCTGTCCGAATTCGAGACCGCTGTCGCCCTTGTGCCGCCATCGCTGTACGGGCAGTTCGGCGCGCCGGCCTCCCGCCCCATGATCCTGGCCGCCGTGAAGGCCCTTGGATTCGACGATGTGGAGGAGGTGGCCGCCGGAGCCGAACGGGTAACCGAGGCGACGATCGCCTTCCTGTCGGACCGGGGCAATGGGCCGCTCCCCGTCATATCGTCGGCCTGCCCGGCGGTGGTCCGGTTGGTCCAGGTCCGCTTTCCCGGGCTCCTCGACCATCTGCTGCCCCTGGACGCCCCCATGGAGGTGGCCGCCCGGGAGGCGAGACGCAGGGCCGTGTCCAGGACCGGCCTTTCTCCGGATCGCGTGGGCGTCTTCTTTCTGTCGCCCTGCGCCGCCAAGCGTTCCGCCGTCCGGTTCCCGGCGGGAGCGTCCCGGTCGGAGGTAGACGGCGTCCTGTCCATTGCGGAGGTCTACCCGCTGATCCTGTCCCGGCTGGATCAGGTCGATCCGGAGGAGGCCCGCGCCTTTGCAGGGCGCCCCCTGGCCGGCCCGGCGGGGGTCCGGTGGGGCAATGCCGGCGGGGAGGCCGTGGCCCTGCAGACCGACCGGTTCCTGGCGGTCGACGGGATCCACAATGTGATCGACATCCTGGAAGAGATCGAGGGAGAACGCCTCGCGGATGTGGATTTCATCGAGGCGAACGCCTGTTTCGGCGGATGCATCGGGGGGCCCCTGACCGTGGCCAACCGCTTTGCTGCCCGGACCCGGATGCGCCGGCACCTGGACGAGGCCCGGAGCGCCGCCCGGGCCGGCGGGCCATTCGCGGATCCGGAGGCGGCCGGCCTGCAGCCCGTGGGCCGCTGGACCGAACCGGTGATGCCGAACCATGTCCTCCGGCTGGATGCGGACATCGGCCGCGCCATGCGCATGTTCGAGGAAATGGAAGCCATCGCGGCGCGGCTGCCCGGGCTCGACTGCGGCGCCTGCGGCGCGCCGGGCTGCGCGTCCCTGGCGGAGGATATCGTGCGGGGAGAAGCGGCCGAAACGGATTGCATCGTCCTGCTGAGGGAGCAGTACAATCGGCTGACGACGGGGAACTCGGCCGGGTTGCCGATCCATGAGATTTCGGACAGGCTGGGTTGGCGGATTCTCGTCCCGCCAACCGACCCGGACCGGATCGTGTCCGGCGGGTATGCCTGCGACATGCTGAGCCGGGTGGTCGCCGGCGCGGGTCCGGGGGATGCCTGGTTCACGATCCTGAACAGCCTGAACGTCGTGGCTGTCGCGTCCCTGGCCGGCGTGGCCTGCGTCGTCCTGGCGGAGGGCACGGCCATGGATCCGCCGGTCCTGGCCCGGGCCGCCGAGAAGGGCGTGTGCGTACTGTCCACCGACAAATCCACCTGCCGGGCCGCGGCGGCCTTGTCCCGCCTTCTCCCGTGATGCGTATCCCCGTTGATCTCCATGTCCATTCCGCCCTTTCTCCCTGTGCCGATGACACCGCGTCGCCGGGAGACCTGGTGGGCATGGCCCGGGTCAAGGGCCTGGCCGCCATCGCCCTGACAGACCACCAGACCTGCGGCAACGTGGCACCGGCCCTGGTCCACGGGGAACGCCTCGGGGTCCTCGTGGTGCCTGCGATGGAGCTCGAGACCATCGAGGAAGTCCACCTTCTCTGCTACTTTCCTGACCTGGGCCGTGCCCTGGCGTTCGAGGGGGAAGTGCGGCGGCGCCTGCCCGACAGGGCGAACCGTCCGGAAATCCTGGGCCGGCAGTATCTCTTCGACGACCGGGACCGCCTCGCCGGCGAGGACCCGGCCCTGCTCCTGACAGCCTGTTCCATGACAGCCGAGGAGGCGGGGGCCCGCGTGGTTGCAATGGGCGGGGCGGTGGTACCGGCCCATGCCGATCGCGAATCGTACAGCCTGCTGAATACCCTGGGGACGATTCCTCCGGGATTTCCGTGCCGATACCTCGAGGTCACGCTGCCGACTCTCACCGACACCGCCCGGTATGAACGATTCCTTTCCAGGTACCCGGAGGCCGCCCGGTTCCGGCTGATGGCCGGTTCCGACGCCCATCGTGCCGTCGACCTCCTGGAACCGTGCATGTTGCTTGAGCTGGAAGGGGCAGGGGAGGGGAAAACCTCCATCCTGTCAATCCTTGAATCGTTGCGGCCCTGACTGGCCGGATGGTATAATTTTTGCGGCTGAGACCTGACCCGAAAGAGGAAGTACGATGCAGGACCTGTCGCTCCATTTCCTGGACCTGGTGCGGAATTCCGTCCGGGCGGGAGCGACCCGGATCCGGATCGCAATCCTGGCGGAGGTTCCGGCCGACCTCCTGACCCTGACGGTGGACGACAACGGGTCCGGCATGCCGCCGGAACACCTGGAAACGGTTCTCGATCCGTTCTCCACTACCCGGACAACCCGTTCCGTGGGCCTGGGGCTGTCGCTGCTCCAGGAAAGCGCGGTCCGGACCGGTGGGAGGGTATCGATCCGGTCCGCAGTCCGGGAGGGAACCTCCGTCGTCACGACGTTCGGCCTGTCTTCCATCGACCGGCCGCCGCTGGGCGACGTGGGCGACACCCTGTCCCTCCTGCTCGTATCCGATCCGGAAATCGAATACGAGATGGAAATCGCCTCGGGAGGCGCCGCGTACCGTTTCCACACCGGGGCGGCCAGGCGGGACATTCCGGGCATCCCCCTTTCGGATCCGGCCGTGTCGGCCTGGATCCGGGATCATGTGAACGAGGCCGTTGGCCTGATATTGGGAGGTATCCTCGATGAAGTCACTCGCTGAACTCGCTGAAATGCGCCGCAAGGCCCGGGAGGAGATGTCCGCCCGGACCTCGGGCCACGGCCGCCGCGTGGTGGTGGGCATGGCGACCTGCGGCATCGCCGCGGGTGCCCGGACCGTGATGGGAGCCATGCTGGAGGATCTCCGGACCCGGGGCCTCGCGGACATCCCCGTCACCATGACGGGCTGCATCGGCGTCTGCCGCCTGGAGCCCATCGTGGAGGTGTATGAACAGGACGGATCCAAGACCACCTATGTCCGGATGGATCCGGCCAAGGCTCGCCGCCTCGTGGCCGAGCACCTGGTGAACGGCCGGGTCTGCCAGGACCTGACCATCGGGGCGGTGGAGGCGAACTAGCCTGCAGCCCGACGGCGAAGGCCGCCGGAGCGGGCTCGCCGCCGGAGGGGAGCGACATGGAGGCACGCCTAGATCCGGGCGGATTCCGCCTGGTCCTGGAAGCCCTTCGATTTTACAGGACACGGAACCCCTGGGTGGCCCGCATCCTGTTCGCCGTTTCCTGTGCCGTTTTTCTTGTGCCGGAAGCCCTGGCCGGGCTTACCCCGGACGATGCACCGTTCATCGCCGGCCTGACCACCCGCCTCCGTCCCTTCTTTGTCGGCATCCCGGAGCTTCTCGACAGCCTGCCGTATCTGCTGGGCCTCCTGGCCACCCTGCCGGTGGCCAGCTACATCGGACTTGTGTACGGGACGGCGCTGGTCAACGAGCGGGTCGGGATTTCGGCCCTCCGGTCGCTGTTGTCGGCCTTCCGGTCGATCCCCGTGCTGCTGGCCTTTTATGCGCTGCTGGCGGTGCCCCTGGCCTTCGGCGCCTTCCTGTTTTTCATTCCTTCCGTCGCCATTCTGCTGATGACGATCCTGGTCCCCCTTCTCCTGACCACCCGGCGCATGCGGCTGTTCGAAGCCATGGTCGAGAGCTACGAGAAAACGAGGGGCCACCGGATCCGCATCCTCTTCCGGATCCTGGCCCTGGAACTCCTGACCTACCTGCCCACCGTCTGGATCATGGGCGCCGCCAGCCTGATCTCCGGATCGGAAAGCCGCGCCGTCCTCGTTTCCGTCTCGGCCTGCCTCAATGCCGCCGTGGCGCTCATGGGCGCCCGGCTCCGGGCGCTGATTTTCCTCCTTCTTGTACACAACGATCCGGTTGTGGTACCATCGACTGCACATCGCGACCGGTAGGCCCGGCCGCAGGAGACCGAAAGGGGTCGGAACCCATGGACGTGAAGCAGGAAGCCATCCGGAAGCATATCGAATGGCGGGGGAAGATCGAGGTCGTGGCCCGCTGCCCTGTGACGTCGAAAGCCGACCTGTCCGTCGCCTATACCCCCGGGGTTGCAGAACCCTGTCTCCAGATCGAGAAGGACGTGAACCTGTCCTACCTGTACACCCGGCGCTGGAACCTGGTGGCGGTGGTGACGGACGGTACCGCCGTGCTGGGGCTGGGGGACATCGGTCCCGAGGCCGGCATGCCGGTGATGGAGGGCAAGTGCGTCCTCTTCAAGACTTTCGGGGATGTGGACGCCTTCCCGCTCTGCATCCGGTCGAAGGATCCCGACGAGATTGTCCGGACCGTGGAACTGCTGGCCGGCAGTTTCGGCGGCATTAACCTGGAGGACATCTCCGCGCCCCGGTGCTTCGAGATCGAGCGCCGCCTCAAGCAAGTCTGCGACATCCCGATTTTCCACGACGACCAGCATGGAACCGCCATCGTGACCCTGGCCGCCATGTTCAACGCCCTGCGGCTGACCGGCCGGAACCTGTCCGACCTGGCGGTGGTGGTCAA
>JAKPNJ010000340.1 GCA_029548445.1 Bacillota bacterium
CCGAGGCCAGGTCGGACCGAAATCGTTCGCTGTCTGGGTCCAAGGCTACCAGGCTGTTGAGGAACGCATGCTGCTGCAGGAAAGGCCAGAGATAGGCGATTTCCTTTTCTTCCGGTTTGGCGGGGATATACATCCTGTATGCGCCCAGGAGCGGCAGGTGGAAGTCCCGGAGAATTCGTTCATGGAGCCCCAGTGCCGCCGCGTGGAATGTCGCGTACAGCCGGCCAGGGACCGTGGTCGGACTGGGAGGATTGGAAACGGAATTTGTCGGATCGGGAGAGGGGGCCACCGTTGCGGGCGAGGCGCCTGTGGGCTCTCCGGAGGGTTCTCCGGTTGGGTTGTCGGAAGGTACTGAGGATGGCGCCAGGGTAGTGGAAGGATCCCGGGTTGGTTCGCCGCTGGGGTCACCGGCCGTTGTCACTGTAAGGTCCGGTTTTCCCGAGACGGAGGGGGTCGGGGTGCCGGGGCCGGCACACCCGGCGAGGGACAGGACCATTCCTGCGGCCAGGAAGCCCGCCAGGAGGACTGGAATGAATCGGCGACGATTCGTTTCAGGCGATCTGTTCATCCTGCAGCCGGGCCTCCTCGCCCACTTCCGGAAAGCGGCCCGCCAGGACGAGCTCGGCGAACATGGCGTTGGCCCAGGCGAACCAGGGTCGGGTATACTCCTCCGGCCGATCCGCATGGAAGCTTTCATGCATGAACCCCGTTCCGCCATCTGTCCTGGACAGCAGATCGATCATGGAGTCCCGCTCCTCTTCGGTCTGGGCCGTCAGTCCCTGGATGCACAGGGAGATGGGCCAGATAAAGCGCTCGGGGGTATGTCGGCTCCCGATGCCCGCGGCACAAATTCCTTCGTAGAAATAGGGATTGGATCGGCTCAACAGGAAGCGCCGGGTATGGGCATACACGGGATCGTTCGCCCGGCAATATCCGAGGTAGGGAGCCGACAGCAGGCTCGGGACATTGGCGTCGTCCATCAGCAGGTAGTTCCCGAAGCCATCCGTTTCGTATGCGAATATCCGGCCGTGGTCCGGATGGTCGACTACCCCATAGGTTCGGATCCCATGGTCGATTTCCTCCGCCAGCGCGTCCGAACGGGTGCCCAATTGTCCGCCAGGCTCCAGGCGGCGGCAGAGGGTCGCCATCCGACGAAGTGTCACGACCGCCAGCATGTTGTCCGGCACAAGGTAGCCGAACGTGCAGGGATCGTCGCTGGGCCGAAAGGCCGACCAGGTCATGCCGGTCCGATTGACCGGAAGGCCCTTTCCATGGTTCCACAGGGATTCCGAACGGGGCGCATCCGGTCGCTCGAACCGGTACTCCGACCGGGTTCCGTGGTCCTGTTCGACTTCCAGGACATCCAGGGCGATTCGGAAGGTGTCCAGAAGACGTCCGACGGGCAAGCAATCATCCCCCATGACCCTGCTGTAGTCGGTGGCTAGAAGGAAGGGCAGGCAGAGGGAGTTGGTTTCATATTTTCGTTCCCAGACCCAGGGACCGGGCCTGGGGATGTCCCCCTGGTGGCCGTGGCCGTCCGGGGCCGCGTTGAATGCATTGGCATAGGGGTCGATCCGGATCAGCTCCATCTGTTTTTCCAGGAGGGCCGCAACCAGCGAGGCGAGATCCGGGTCCTCCCGGATGAAGCGAAGGTAGGGCCGAACCTGGAAGCAGGAATCCCGGAGCCACATAGCCGGGATGTCGCCTGTAATGATGTGCGGCGGCTCGCCGGGTTCCCACCGGACCGTGGTTTCCAGGGTGTTTCTCAGGCAGGCGGAGAACAGGTCGGCCAGGTGGGGAGCGTCCTTCCGGAGGATCCCCTCCAGCTTTGACAGGTGGTCCCTGAAGCATGAATAGGGTCGCATGGCATTGATTCCTTTCATCCGGACAATGGCATGGCGGCCATGACGGTCTCGGATGTCTGGAGTGTATTGCCTGACAGAATGCTATGTCAATATCATATCATATATCATTTATAATTCCGATCGACCCCCCGTCGACGAATCGGGCGTCGATCATCCGGCGCTCACCCTTGGCTCCGTTACGAATTGAATCCACTAGTAGCCGAACGGCCTCCATGCCGATCTTCCGTTCCTGCTGCCGCATGAAGGAAACGCGGGGCCCTTCCAGAAACTCGGGAGGGGCATCGAAGCAGAGAACCGAGAGGGTCTCCGGAACCCGGCGTCCGGCCAGTTCCGCCGCCTTGACGGCCATGCGGGCCACCCGGTACTCCGTTGCGAAGATCGCCGTCATGTCGGGATTTGCTGCCAGCAGGTCCCGGATGCGCCGCACATCGGCCTCCAGGGCTTCCTGGTTGTACTCGGCCAGGATTGCGCTTTCAATGTCCGTGATCCATAGATTTCGATTCACGCGGACATCCTGTTCCGCATAGACCTTGAGAAAACCGGCCATCCGGTCCTCGAGGGAACTGGACCCGGCCGGGGGGGCGCTGAGGAACCCGATCTGCCGGTGTCCCGCGTCGAACAGTCGGGATGTGGCTTCCGCAGCCGCCCGGATGTTGTCCGTCCCCACAAAGGAGACCCCCATGCCTTTCATGTCCCGGTCGACCAGCACAACGGGAAAATTCCGGAGAATCATCTGCAGGATCTTCGGATTGTAGGCTTCGCCGTGGGCGGGAGAAATCAGAAGCCCAGCCAGGTCCAAGGCCATCAGGTCGGCCAGGATCCTGGATTCCTTCTCCACCGAATCGCCGGTCATGCGCAGAATGCAGAAAAGCCCGGCCGACGAGGCCTCCCGTTCGATGCCGCGAAGGATCTCCGCGCCAAACGAGTCTGAAAAGTCTGTTATGACGACGCCGACCAACCGGCTACCGGTCCCGGATGGGTTTCGTTCCGGAAAGTCCTCCATCCCCAGTTGATTGGTCAGGACGAAGGTCCCCCGGCCGGGATGCCGATCCACGTACCCTTTTTCCTGCAATAAGTTCAGGGCGTTGGTGCAGGTGATCCGACTGACGCCGTACTGGGCGGCGAGCTCCTTTTCGGAAGGAAGCCGGTCCCCGACCTTGTATTGTCCCATGGCGATCGCCGTCGCCAGATCGTCGTGGATCCGCTGATACATCGGCCTACCCATGTGTCCACCTCAATGTCACCTTCGCGGAGACGGGAGATCATTCACATGATAGAATGATGTATCATTTATGTCAATTGAATTCTGTGGACAATGGGCACCTCGTGATCGGTAATGTGGATTTCATCCCTCTCCGAATCCCCGTCCCATTCATCCAGATCACTCGTACTCAAGAAACGGGTCCGGGATATGCGCCCAGCCTGCGGCTGCATCGCTAAGTCCGGCATAGAGCGTCGCCGTCCCATCGTGATGTCGCACAAGCCCACCACTGAAGACGACGTCCCGAAGGCGATCCTCCTTGGCAGGCCCATTTGGATAACAGTCCCGGGTCGCGAGAATCTTCAGGCTTGTCCGTGTACCTTAATGGGGTCCAATCAATTGACCACTATCGGATGCGGCATGATAAAAACTGGTGGCTCGCACGAATGAAGATGTGGCACATCAGAACGTCTAAACAATGACCTTCCTGCGAACCCTGACAATTTCAGAAGCTTACCGGAATCCGGTAGGGACCGGACTCACCCCCACACCGCCGCATATCGGGCATACCCGTATCCCTCGCTTTCGACCAGGATCGCGTCTGTCCGGTCGATTCCCCTGACCAGGAGGCAGTGGAAGGTTCCGTCGGCAGCTTCAAACATGAGGTGGAGGTTGTCCCGAGGGGGTGTGCTCCTGCACGGCTTCCCGCAACATGCTTCGCACGTTGCTGCGCCGTGGCTCGCACGCGAAAAATCCCCCCGATACAGGTTCGGGGGGATTTTTCTCCTGGTTGCGGAGGGAGGACTCGAACCTCCGACCTTCGGGTTATGAGCCCGACAAGCTACCAACTGCTCCACTCCG
>JAKPNJ010000022.1 GCA_029548445.1 Bacillota bacterium
CGACACCGACCGACGTGCCGACCCCGACGCCGACCGACGTGCCGACCCCGACACCGACCGACGTGCCGACCCCGACACCGACCGACGTGCCGACTCCGACACCGACCGACGTGCCGACTCCGACACCGACCGACGTGCCGACTCCGACACCGACCGACGTGCCAACTCCGACACCGACAGTTCCGATTGAGGATCCGACGATACCCCTGGAGGATCCCACACCGACAACCGACCTGCCCAATACGGGTGGAGCCGACCCGACAACCCTCTATCTTGCTGGCTTGGCCCTTCTTGGCGTGGGTCTCTGGATGCGGAGAAGAAGACCGGAGTAGATAGCGAACTCTCAGGTTTCAAACCGGACCAGACAGGGCCGCCTCAAACGCAGCTGATCAGTGCGGGAGGCGGCCCTTCTTGTTGCCGTGAAGTTAGATAAGGGTAACATTCGTTCCGTTCCATCCCGGTTTTCAGGAGTAACCTGATGGTAAGGCGGTCGGTTTCGACGCCTTTCCAACCAACCATCGGGATTTCGATCCCGACTCCTTCTGGAAGGAGGGATTTCCATGAAACACATGGCACCCTGGATGACCGGATTGCTGACGGTCCTGTTCCTTTTCTCGTCCCTGGCCGTGGCGGAAGTCACGCCCTATGACGCCCAGGTCTGGATCGATGGCAACAACGAAGGCCCCCATTATGCATCCCTGGTCGAGCAGGCCCTGGCCGCCGGGCTGACGCCCGAGAACGGCTATGCGGATTTCTGGGCCGTGGAGCGGATGTCCTTCGACAACGAAGGTCATGACATGGACACGGGATTTCATGTGTCGTACACCCTGGTGGACGACCGGATTTCCGTCTCCTGGATGGCGCCGGAAGGCGTCCTGGTCTACTACGTCTTCGTCAAGGCCAGCAACGGCGGATGGCTCTATGCGTACAAGGATGGCGCCACGGCGGGGGACTTCAACTGGTCGCCCAAGGATTCCGTGAGCCATGTGACCTTCCATACCCTCCCGGCGCTGCCGCCCGGGGACGAGGAACCGCCGCCTGAAGACGAGGAACCCCCTGTCGACGAGGAGGACCCGCCGGTCGACGAGGAACCGCCCGGGGACGAGGAACCACCGCCTGAGGACGAGGAACCCCCTGCCGATGAAGAGGATCCGCCGGTAGACGAGGAACCGCCGCCCGAGGAAGAGGATCCGCCGATCCTGGAAGACGATCCTCCCGTGGTCGACGATCCCCAGGAAGACGTCGGGGATGAGGAGACTCCCTTGGAGGAACTCCCCAATACGGGAGGCGCGGAACCTGCCCTTCTCTATGGATTCGGCGCCCTCCTGACAGCGGCCGGGTATGGCATGAGACGCCGCCTGGGCTAACCGGGCCGGCGCATACGAGAACCCGAAGACGGCCGGCGGGAAACCGCGGGCCGTTGGCATCCGTTCCGGGAGATCGGGTATAATGAATCAATTGACGGGAAGGTGAGCGCAGATGGCCAGGACGCGAAGCAAGTCCGATGTCCCTCCCCCCGCCGGCCGCAGGGGCCGGAAGCGGTTGTCCACCCTCGTGATGCTCATTGGGTTGGCGCTGATCCTGGGGACCGCCGGCAGCCAGGTCTACTATGCCCGGATGACCGCCCTGGCGGAGCAGGAATTCGCCGAACAGGCGGCCCTGTACAGCTACGAAGGGGAAGACCCGACCCCCGAGCCCTCCCCCACCGATGCTGCGGTCCCGACCGACGGCACCCCGGCTCCTACCGGTCCGGACGGGACGGGCACGCCGGTTCCGACACAACCGGCGAACCCGACGGAGGAGCCGACCCCGGTCCCCACAAAACCCGCTTCCAGCGTGAAATACCTTGGAAAGCTCGTGATCCCCAAAATCAGGATCGAGACCCCGGTGCTGATCGGGTCCGGGCCGAAGGAGCTGGCCGTTGGGGCGGGGTATATGACCCGTACCGACCTGCCGGGGGCGGAAGGCGGCAATACGGCCCTGGCCGCCCATCGCCGGGGCAGCGCCGCCCACCCCTTCGCAAGGATCGACCGGCTGAAACCCGGCGACCTCCTGGAGTTTACGTTCCTGGACCAGTCCGCGACCCTGGTGTATACGGTGTATGAAACGGTCATCGTCGAATCCTACGAGACATGGGTCCTGGAGGATGTCCCGGGCCAATCCACGATGAC
>JAKPNJ010000033.1 GCA_029548445.1 Bacillota bacterium
GCCCTCGAACCCCAGGCCGGCCAGGAGCCCGTGGTCCACCCGGAGGGGCTCGTAGGACAGCCCTTCCAGGGCGTCCTCCCGGGCCCCGGCCACCCGGGCGTGGTTGCGCAGCACCCGCAGCATGGGCTCCCGGTTGAGGGAGAAGGTGGCGAAGGGGCCGAGGTGGGCGGCCATCAGGGCGGACACCCGGTAGCTCTCGCCGGTCACCAGGCCCATCAGGGAGGCGGCCAGCGCCCGGGCCTCCGGCGAGTCGTAGGGCAGGCCCAGGGCCATGAGCAGGGACGCCAGGTTGGCGAGGCCCAGGCCGGTGCTGCGGAACAGGAAGGTCTTCCGGGCGATGTCCTCGGTGGGGAAGTGGCCCCAGTGGATGGAGGCCTCCAGGACCAGCTGGGCCAGGAAGATCATGTGGCGGTACCCGTCCAGGTCGAAGGCGCCGGTGTCCTCGTCCAGGAACCGCAGGAGGTTGATGGAGGCCAGGTTGCAGCTGGTGTCGTCGAGGAAGGCGTACTCGCCGCAGGGGTTCGTGGAGTTCAGCCGGTTGTGGCGGGCCCCTTCCCGGCCGTCCTCGCCGGCGGGGCAGGTATGCCACTCGTTGAAGGTGTCGGAGAACTGGGGCGCCGGGTCGGCGCATTTCCAGGCGGCCAGGTTGAAATCCTGCCACAGGTCGGCCACCCGGACGTCCCGATCGACGGACGCGTCGATGCGGCCCTTGAGCCGGAGGGTGGCGTCGGGATTCCGGTCCAGGTCCGCCACCTGGCGCATGAACTCGTTGGACAGCCGCAGGGAGTTGTTGCTGTTCTGGCCGGAGACGGTCTGGTAGGCCTCCCCGTCCATGTCGGCGTCATAGCCCATCCGGGCCAGGGCCCGGACCTTGTCCTCCTCCCGGGCTTTCCAGAGGATAAAGGTCTCGATTTCGGGGTGGTCGATGTCCAGGCAGACCATCTTCGCCGCCCGCCGGGTGGTGCCGCCGGACTTGATGGCGCCCGCGTTGCGGTCGAGGCCCTTGAGGAAGCTCATGAGGCCCGAGGACTGGCCCCCGCCGGACAGCCGCTCCCCTTCCGCCCGGAGGGCCGAGAAGTTGGTGCCGGTGCCGGAGCCGCCCTTGAACAGCTTGGTCTCGGTCACGTACTGGTCCGAAATGGAATGGGGCCCCAGCAGCTTGTCCTCGATGGACAGGATAAAGCAGGCGGAGGCCTGGGTCCGGGTATAGTCATCCCCGGACTCCACCACCCGCCCCTGGTCGGGGTCGTAGTAGAACTGGCCGCTGCGGCCGCCGGCGATGCCGTAGGCCATCTTGAGGCCCGTATTGAACCACTGGGGGGAATTGGGGGCGAAGCGCTGGTCCAGCAGGGCGTAGGCGATTTCGTCATAGGCCGCCTGGCGCTCCCCGTCGGACTGCAGCAGCCCCTCGTCGGCCAGGGACGCGACCCAGAAGGACACCATCCGGTGGACCACCTGCCGGAGGCTGGTTTCCCCGCCGGTGGGAGAATCGGGTACCCCGGCCTTGCGGAAATACTTGGAGGCGATGATGTAGATCGGAAGAGC
>JAKPNJ010000041.1 GCA_029548445.1 Bacillota bacterium
GTACGACGGTCCCGTGATCCGAATGTAGAATGTCGGGATCACGACCGCCTCCGGGTTCACGACATCGCCCAGGACGACGTCCTTCGTGACTTTCAGGCAACCGGGCACGTAGGTGTTCGTGATCTTGGCGCACGCCTTGCCACCGGCCGGCACAACCGCCGGACTGCCGGTGACGGCCACATGCCACTCCGTCCCTGCGGCCATCTCCCACACGAGGTACTCCCCTGGAATCAGGCGATCCCATACGAGGGTTCCGCCTGACAGGCCGATGGTCTTGCAGGCGCCCTCTTCCATCCCGGTGGGGTAGGAGGGGCCCTGGATGCAGATGGTAAAGGTTTCGTCGATCGCCCCGGGATTCACCACGCTGCCCAGCACGACTTCCTTCGTCACCTCCAGCGAACCGTAGGGCGGAGGTACGAAAACCAGGCTGATGTGGCTGATGCCGGGAATCTTCCCCGGCCTTGGAAAATCCGGGGAGACCAGGTTGCAGTCGTTGTAGACGGGATCGTCGCTGTAGTCATAGAGGTTGGCGTTGGGCCCGCCCTTGACGATGACCTGGCTGACGATCGGATGGTCGTTTTCGGTCCAGAACTTGAATTTCCGGCCCCCATCATAGACCGAGTAATGGACGGTGTACTCGACTCCCTTCATCATGAAGACGATGGAGCCAGAGCCAGGCATGATCTTGATGGAGTAGCCGTCAGGGGGAGCGGGCGGGGTCGGCGGGTTGCCGAGTCCACCCGGGTTCCTGATGGGAGCCACCTTGGGGCCGGTGCAATCCGGCAGGGTTGTCGCCCAGGTCACAGCTCCGATGGAAAAGATACAGATCAGCAGGCCGATCAGGACAACGCGGATATACTTTCCATATTTCATATGAACTCGCTCCTTCGACGTCATTCGCTCAACTGGTCCAGGAGACATTGGAAAGTGCAGTATATCGCTTGGCTCTGGGTCTGCTTCTCTCCGCTCGACGCCGCGTTGCCTGTCGGTACGCGGGCGTCATCCGCTCGTGGCCGGGACGGCCTTGTTCAGGCCGAACCGACAGTGGTCCGCTCGGGCTCGAATCGTTGTCTCGCATCACTCCCATCCACGTGTCCTTGTGATCGTCTGCCATGAAATGGACCGGCCTTGCGGCCGATCGGCAAAATGTATCCGATCGCCAGAGACAACAAGATGTGCCTCTTGGCTTCAGGATAGCACTATATATAGAGTACGCAACGAGGGAACGCCTTTTTGTGGCAGGCGGGGAATGTGTCGTGCAATCAGTCTGCCAGGCAGTCTCCGGTGCACAGAGGGAGACAGCGGTCGCCCAGTTCCTGCAGGAGGAGGCAAGTGGCCGCAAGCCCGGTGCAGTGCAGTGGCGCCATTCGATGGAAGAAGCAAACTGAAGTTGTGTTCCGGATCTACCCAGCCGTCATTCTCCGGATTCCAATTCCGTCAGCCGGTCCTGGATCTCCTGGAGCCGCTGCCCCAGCCACTCGGCCTCGCGGCCCAGCCAAGTCTTCTCGTCCACAGCCGTCGGCGTATAGGGTACGTCCACCGGCACCGGATACCCGGCCCGAAAGCCGACCGGCCAGCCGGCCATGGGCAGGGTTGTCCGACAGAACCCGCGTCCCCGGCCCCGGCCCATGCCCCGGCCGAAGCCCAGGCCGAGTCCCATTCCATACCCAAACATGGGGGTCGCACATCCCGGCACCCCGTAGCCGGCACAAAAACCGGCTCCTCTTCCCGTTCTTGGACCCATTCCCATGGGTCCCGTTCCATCTCCGCGCGGCATTGTCCACGCCTCCTTTCGTCATGGCCGGCTTCCGCCGACCGTACCTCTTCTTCTTATGGCCGGCTGTCGCCGGCGGCACGTTCCATTCCTATCCCCGCGTCATGCGGGCGCCGCACTTCGGGCAGGCCATCGTGGCACATGGGGATCCCACCGCATGGGGCGCTGTCGCACCACATTTCGGACACACGCAGACCCCTCCGGGTCCCGCGTTGGATCCGCCGCGGCCCCTGCCGCGACCCGGTCCGGCGCCCCGTCCCGCTCCGCGTCCTCCGCCGATCGGGCCCTGGCCCATGGGACCGGTTCCGTCTCCTCCTGGCATTTTCTTCACCTCCTTTTTCACTTGTTCCGCGATTCGTCGCAGGTCATGGGGCCGGGCTTTCAGCCACAGCCTCCTTCACCTGGTTCCACATGGCGGCGATCTCCCGGACGATGGGGTCGAGCCCCGCCTCCACCGGCGTCTCGAAACGCCGCAGCGCATCCACGATTGCCGGTTCGAACGGAATCCTCCCGACCACCGGGACGCCGCCCTCCGTACACCATTGCTCGATATCCCGGCTGATGGCCGGATTCAGGTCGACTTTGTTGATGCAGACGAAAGCCGGGACCTGGAAGTGGCGCGCCACCGCCACCACCCGTTCCAGGTCGGCCTGGCCCGATAGGGTGGGTTCGCACACCGCCACCACCGCATCCGCCCCTGTGATGGATGCGATGACGACGCAGCCGATGCCGGGGGATCCATCCACCAGGGCCCAGGCCTCCCCATCCGATGCGGCATGGAGCTGCTTGCGCACCTCCGTCACCAAGCGGCCGGATCCCTCGGCACCGATTTCCAGCCGGGCATGGGCGAAAAGCCCGTACTCCGTCCGGTCCAGGGCGATTTCGCCGGTCTTGACCGACTGCATGGAAATGGCCTCGGTAGGGCTGACCAAGGCGCAGGCGCCGCATCCCTCGCACGACAGGGGATCGATCCGGATCCCTCCCTCCTCGTCCTCGGATATTGCGTCGAACCGGCACACATCCCGGCACACGCCGCAGCGAAAGCACCGCTCCGGATCCAGGACCGCCACATCGGCTCCGTAAAAATCCTCCTGCCGAATCCGCTCTCCCGGAACCAGGAGATGCAGGTTCGGCGCCTCCACGTCGCAGTCGGCCAGGCACTTCCCGTCGACCAGCCGGCTCAGGGTGGCGACCACGGTGCTTTTGCCCGTTCCCCCCTTGCCACTGATGAACACGATCTCCTTCATACCTCGGCCCTCCCCGGAACGGCGGACACGGGCTTCGGTGCCGTCCGGAGCGCCGCGTCCCCGTCCTGCAGGACCTGTTTCTGCAGATCGTCATACAGGGTCCGAAACCGGCCGATCCAGGCCTCGTCGCCGTGGACCGGCAGGAGGCCCCGTGAATATCGCTCTGCAATGGCCCGCGAATACGGGATTTCCAGCAGGAT
>JAKPNJ010000050.1 GCA_029548445.1 Bacillota bacterium
ATCGCCCTGGTGGCCATCGTGGTCATCGCCGCGCTGGTGGCCCTTGGCGGCAGCCTGAACGGCATCTTCGGTGATATCGGAACCGCCCTCAACGGATAGGGCTATCACTTTCAAAGCCTTCCGGACCTCCGGGTCCGAAGCGAAGTCAAGCGGATCGAAGCGAAGCAAGCCAAGCAAGCCAAGAAAGAGGAGGAAACAACCATGAAGAACTGGATTCGGAACCTGAAGAACGAGGCAGGACAGGGCATGGTGGAATACGGCCTGATCATCGCCCTGGTGGCCATCGTGGTCATCGCTGCCCTGATCGCCCTGAGCGGCGGCCTGAACAACATCTTCGGCCAGATCACGACCCAGCTCAACGGCTGAGTACAGAGGCTGAGCCCCACGAACCACCCACACACCGCGGTACCGTCCACGCCGTCCCTTCTCCATCCGGGGAGGGGACGGCGAACCGGACGAAAGGGGAAGGGGCCGGCCGGACCGGCCGCCCCAACGAAGCAGTTGACAGAAAGGAGGCATCCTGCATGGGACGCGGACAACACAAGGGCAGGCGGATCCGCCGAAACGCCAGGGGACAGTCCATGGTGGAACTGGCCCTCATCCTGCCGATCCTGGTCCTGATCCTCTGCGGGATCCTGGATTTCGGCTGGATCCTCGGCAACCAGCTGCTGGCCAGCCACAGTGCCCGGGAGGGAGCCCGGTACGCCGCGGTCAACGCCACCCGCACCGACATCGTCCAGCTCGTGTCCGGCAAGGTGACCGCGACAGCTCCCGCCTATGCCCAGGACGACCTGACCGTTTCCATCCAATTCACCAGCCTGCAGGATGTCCGCAGCGGCGACGTCATCGTCACGGCCACCTACCGGGTGACCATCCTGACCCCCGTGGCCTCCATCCTGCTGGGTTCCGAAGTCTACGACGCGGCGGCACGCTGCACCATGAAGGTCGAGTAGGCGGCGGCCTGCCCCATGGCCGGGCTCTCGACCCGCACGATTGCGCCGAAGGGATGGGATGGACATGAAATCGACGATTCGCTCCACATTCCGCTGGATCACGGGCAACGCCCGGCGGATCCGGCAGGATGAACGGGGCTCCTCGCTCCTGATCCTGGGGCTGGCCATGACCGCGATGCTGGTCATGGCCGCCTTCGCCCTGGACCTGGGCCTCGCCTACCTGGAAGCCGGCCGGCTCCAGAATGCCATGGACGCCTCGGCCCTGGCGGCGGCGACCCAGCTTCCGGCCCGGGCCAACGACCCTATCCGGACCCAGGCCATCGTCCAGGCGGCGGTCATGTATGCGGCCAAGAACGGGTTCCGGATCACGGCCGACGATGTGACGCTGCTCACGGACGGGACCGATTATGTCCTGGGGGTCTCGGTCGAGGCGGACTCGACGATCCAAACCCACTTGGCCGGCCTCGTGGGGCTGGACGCCATTCGCGTGGACCGCCCGGCGGAAGCCCGGATCGGCGTGGCCAGCAGCGTGGGGGGCGCCGTGCCCCTGTCCATCGAGCGGGATTACCTGAACGCCTGCATCCTGCAGGGGATGACCTCCCACCTGACCCTGAAGTTCGGCTCCAGCGATGGGACCGAGGGGTTCTTCGGCCTGGTGGACCTGGACCGGGAAGTAGGCGGCGGCGCCAGCGACATCGAGACCTGGCTCGCCCACGGCTATCCCGGGAAGGTCCTGTCCGGCGACCTGATCTATCCCGTGGAGCCCGGCGTCAACTCCGGCCCCTGCTTCAAGGCCTTCTGGAGCCGATTTGCGGAATGCACCCACTTCCCGTCGGAAGGCGGATGCAATGAACAGCATTATGTCCTGGGCTGCCCCCGGATCGTCAAGGTCCCCATTATTGTCCAGACGGCATCCAAGTCGGTCAAGATCGTCGGGTTTGCCGGCTTCGTGCTCGAGGGCTGCATGGGACAGGGTGTCAACAACTACATCGTTGGCTCCTTCACCCACATTATGGAGCCGGACGGCCTGGCCAACGGACAGGATCCGCTGTCCTGCCTGGATTACGGCATCTACACCGCCTACCTCTCCCGCTGACGCGACTGGAGGTCCGCCATGAAGAAAATCTACATCCTGGCCGCTGTCCTGGCGGTCGTCACCGGCATCCTGGCCTTCATCTGGTTCACCCGCCAGGGCCAGGTCCCGCAGGAGGACATGGTCAGCGTCGTGGTGGCCGCCACGGACATTCCCTCCCGGATGCCCATCACCCGGGACATGCTGGTCCTGCGGGACCTTCCGGCGGATGCGGTGCATCCCCAGGCCGCCGTCGACCCGGACGCCCTGGTGGGGCTCATGCCCAACGGGCCCATCCTGAAGGACGAGACGATCCTGCTGGGCCGCCTGATCCGGCCGGGGGAGAAGGCCGCCGGCTTCACGGGACTGATCCCGGCAGGCCGCCGGGCCTTCACCCTGTTCGTGGATGAAATGAGCGGCGTGGCCAACCTGATCCGCCCCGGGGACCGGGTCGATGTCTACATCAGCGTGGCGGCGGTGGAACCCGCCGAGGCGGCCGCGGCCCGGGACGAGCAGCGGAACCCCACGGGGCGCACCTTCTCCAGGCTCCTTCTCCAGGACATCGAGGTGCTGGCCATCGGGAGCAAGTCGGCCATCTCTCTCGCCAGCGAGATCGAGCCCTACCAGAGCGTGACCCTGGCCCTGCTGCCCGGGGAGGGCAACCAGCTGAACCTGGCCCTGGTCGAGGGCCGGGCCCGGCTCGTGCTCCGGCCGGTGGGCGATGCCGGTACCGTTCCGGGCGTGTCGGAAAACACCGACGACCTGCTCGGGTTCCGTTGATGCCCAGACCCCGCACAACCAGAGGAGGAACGACGCCATGAATCCGTTGCGGATCTTTCTCATCAGCGATCACGACGACCGGAGGAACGCCCTGAAGGCCCTGCTGGATCCTGCCACCATGACCCTGGCCGGTGAATCCCGGGGCGGGCCCCTGGCCCATGAACGAGTGGACGCCGCCTCTCCGGACGCCGTCATCCTGACCGCCTTCGACGACGAGGTGTCCGTGATGCCCCTGGCCGAGCGGATCTACCTCTACCGGCCTGGCTGCGCGATCCTCCTCGTGACCGACAACCCTTCCCCTGCAACCCTGCAGCAGGCCATGCGGGCCGGGGTGAGGAGCGTCCTCGGCTGGCCCGTGCCGGAGACGGAGTTCCGGGACAGCGTGACCCTCTCCTGCCGCCAGGAGCTGGCCCGGCTCTGCTCGGGACCCGAGGTCCGGCTCAACGCCCGTTCCAGGATCCTGACCGTCTTCGGCACGAAGGGCGGTATCGGAAAGACCACGGTGGCGGTCAACCTGGCGGTCCAGCTGGCACGAAAGAAATTCAAGGTCGCCCTGCTGGACCTGGACCTGCAGTTCGGGGACTGCAGCGTGTTCCTGGACATCGACGCCCGGGAAACCTTTGCCGAGTTGGTCCAGGAGCATCGTCGCCTGGACATGGAAATCCTCCAGGGGTACCTGGCCCTCCACCATTCCGGCCTCTCCCTGCTGCCGGCCCCCCGGAGCCCCGAATTCGCCGACCTGATCCAGCCCGACCATGTGTCGTCGGTCATCAGCGTCATGAAACCCTTCTTCGACTACATCGTGGTCGACACGCCGCCGGCCTTCAACGACTGCACCCTGACCGCCCTCGAGGTATCGGACATGATCCTTTATCTCGCGGCCCTGGACATTTCGACCCTGTGCAACGCGAAGGTGACCATGGACGTGCTGGAGTCCCTCCAGCTCAAGGACCGGGTTCGCCCGGTCATCAACCGGGAGACCGAGAGCATCATCACCCTGAAGGACGCGGAATCGGTCATGGACTGCGCCATCCGCTCCCGGATCCCCGTCGACTGGAACGCCGCCACCGGCGCCATCAACAAGGGCATCCCGGTGGTTCTCGGCGCTCCCCGGTCCCGGATGTCCCAGGCTCTCGTGAAGCTCGCCGACCAGGTTGCGGCGGGCAAGCTGGACGCCCAGGCCCAGCCCGCGGAAACGGCAGGGTCCGGCAGGGCCGATGCCCGGAAGCCGGCCTCCGCCTCCACCGGCGGGTCCGCCGCGCCGGGTGGCGCCGTCGCAGCCGCAGCCGGTTCCCGGTAACCGGAACGCGGTTGTGCCGAGAGGCGACAGGGAGGATCACGCATGGGACTGAAGGAACGCCTGGAGCAACAAAAAACCCAGGGGCAGGTCGCGGAGACCGGTGTTGGCGATGCCCAGGGCGCGGCCGGCCAGGTCCCGGTGGATGCCAACGCCGACCTGAAGGCGAAGATCCACCAGCTGGTCATCGACGCCCTGAACCAGGCGGAATCCGGCAGCGCGGCCCAGGCCCGGGGGCTGGACAACCCCGAGGCCATTTCCGCACTCATTGACGATCTGCTGGATCGGGAGGCGGCGGGATTGTCCCGTCCCGACAAGGCCCGGCTGTCCCGGGAAGTCCTCAACGAAGTGGTGGGCTTCGGCCCGCTGGAGCCCCTGCTGGCGGACCCGGACATCACGGAGATCATGGTGAACGGGCCCTACCGGATCTTCATCGAGAAGGCCGGCCGCCTGGAAGCCAGCGACGTCCATTTTCGGGACGACGCCCATGTCCTGCACATCATCGACCGCATCGTCTCCTCCATCGGCCGCCACGTGGACGAGGCCAGCCCCATGGTCGACGCCCGGCTGCCGGACGGATCCCGGGTCAACTGCATCATCCCCCCCCTGTCGCTTTCGGGACCCGTCATCACGATCCGCAAGTTCTCCCGCAAGGCCCTGGACATGACGGACCTGGTCCGGTTCGGGTCCCTGTCCACCCACATGGCCTCCCTGCTGGAAGCCTGCGTCCGGGGACGGCTCAACATCCTGGTCTCCGGCGGCACCGGCAGCGGCAAGACCACCCTGCTGAACGCCCTCTCGGGGTACATCCCCGAACAGGAGCGGATCGTGACCATCGAGGACGCGGCGGAACTGAAGCTGCGCCAGCGCCACGTGGTCTCCCTGGAAAGCCGCCCGCCCAACCTGGAGGGCCGGGGCCACATCTCCATCCGGGACCTGGTCCGCAACGCACTGCGGATGCGGCCGGACCGGATCATCGTCGGGGAAGTCCGCTCGGGAGAGGCCCTGGACATGCTCCAGGCCATGAACACCGGCCACGACGGCTCCCTGACCACCGGCCACGCCAACTCGCCCCGGGACATGCTGTCCCGCCTCGAGACCATGGTCCTCATGGCGGGTATGGACCTGCCCATCCGCGCCATCCGCGAACAGATCGCCTCCGCCATCGACCTCATCATCCACCAGGCCCGCCTGCGGGACGGCAGCCGCCGCCTCACGAGCATCACGGAAGTGGTGGGCATGGAAGGCGATGTCATCACCCTGCAGGAGCTCTTCGCCTTTGAAACCGAGGGGCTGGACGGCCTGGGCCGGTTCAAGGGCCGCTACAAGAGCACCGGCATCCGGCCGGCGTTTACGGAGAAGCTGCGGAGCAACGGCGTGCTGCTCCACGACGAATGGTTCCTGTAGGCCCGAGAGGAGGCGGAACGACATGGAATTCCTGATCTCGCTGGGAGCCGGGTCCACCATGTTCCTCCTGGTCGTGGGGGTCGGCTTGGCCCTGATGGCCGACCGGCTGCGGGTCGAAACCCGCCTGGCCCGCATCGGTGCCAGGAAACA
>JAKPNJ010000053.1 GCA_029548445.1 Bacillota bacterium
TGGAGGCTCTCGAACTGCCAGTGGGTGTGGCCCGTAAACAGGACGACGTTGGGATACCGGTCCAGGAGCGCCCGCAGGGCCGCGTCCTGCAGGACGCCGTGCCACACCTGGACCGACGGGTCCACCGAGACCAGGGAGCCCGACACCGTGTCCTTCAGCGGCTGGTGGAGGAATACGAACACAGGCCCCGGCGACCCCGTCGATGATCCCGTCGGCGACCCCGATTCGCCCCCAGACCCGACCGTCGACAGCTGCTCCTCGAGCCAGGCCAGCTGGTCCTCCCCCAGGTCCGCGAATCCGCTAGCCCGGGAACTCATGGACTGGGAGCCGAGGACCAGGAACACGCCCGCATCGGTGTCGGCCCGGAAGTAGGGGCCGGGGGCGCCGGTATAACGGCGGTACAGGGCGATCAGGTCCTCGTACCGGTCGCCCTGGGCGGCAAAGTCATGGTTCCCCAGGGCTGCGTACAGCGGGGGCGACCCCTCCGGCCGAACCGCCGCCACGATCCGGGCGAACTCCTCCCATTCCGGCTCGAGGCTGTGGTCGGTGGTGTCCCCGACCAGGAACAGGCCGAGGCTGTCCGGATCCGTTGCGACCAGGTCCCGGAGGGCAGCCTCGAACTGGCGGTTGTGAAGATGGGCCGCGTCGGTGGCGAGATGCAGGTCGGTCAGGACCTGGAACGAATACAGGAGCTCGGATTCCGGCAGGAGGGCGCCCGGGTCGAGGGCGACATCGGCGAAGCTGTCCGACGCGAGATCCCATGACCGCGAAAGGGCCAGGAGGCGGGTGGCGCCCCGGGGGATGGCGACCCCATCCGGGATGGGAAAGCGGGTCGGGTTCTCTCCCGTGTAGGGGACGCGGGCGATGGGCGTGTGGGCGGCCAGGGGGCCGGACGCGTCGCCCCAGTACAGGTCGAAACCGGTCAGGCCGAGGGTGTCCGCAGGGGGCACGATCTCCACCTGCCCCCCGGCGCCGCCCTTTTGCTCCACAGTCCGCCTATAGGACAGGCCGGACGGCGGGTCGGGCTGGGTCGGGGGCGTTGTATTGCCGCCCTTTTCCACCACGATGAACCGCGCCGTCGCCACCGAGGTCGTCCAGTCCTCGGCCAGGAGATGGGCGACGTACTGCCCCGGCACCAGGGCCGTTTCGATGGCGGCGCCGTCGAACTCCACGTTGCCCCGCTCCACGACGACCGGCCCCGGGGTCTTCGTCCCGCTGTTGGCATAGAGCCAGGCCTTGATGGTGGAGCCCTGGCATGGGGCGGCGTCGGCAGGGCAGATGCCGATCCGGTAGACGGGATGGCGGCAGCCGGCGAACGCGACGACGATGTCCTCGCCCTGCTCGTAGACCGGCTGGTCCGTCGAAAGCGACGCCCGGAGCTCCGGGCCCGGCGTGACCGTGGGGGTCACCCCCGGAGGCGGACCGGTCAGGATTACCAGTTCGGCGACGGCGATCCACTCCATGTCCGTCTCGAGCCGGACATAGCGGGCCTCGACCGGCGCGTCGAGCAGGGCGGTGGATTGGGTCATGGCGGCCGCGTCGAAGGCCCCGGCTGCCACTTCATCGAAGGCGGCCCCGTCGGCGCTCACCAGGAACCGGTAGGGACCGAGGTTGCCGTTCTCCTGCAGGGAGTAGCCGTCCTGCCGCGGCAGGTAGCGGAATCCGGTCACCAAGGCCGTGGCGCCGAGATCCAGGGTGATGTGGTGGGGCGGCTTCGCCTTGGGCCGGTAAGCGTTGTTCCAGAAGGTGTCGGGGTCGCCGTCCACGGCATAGGCGGCCAGGTACTGGTAGGTGCCGTTGGGGTCGGGCTGCTCGGAGGAGAAGTCCACCACTGTCAGCTGCGGACCCACCAGGTCCTCGGCCAGCAGGACGGGAGCGGGGAACGGAAGCAGGGTGAACGACAGGGACAAGGCCAGCGGCAACGACAGGGCGAGCGCCAGGGCGAGCGTCAAGAGGAGCGCCAGCAGGTGCGGCAGGACGGGCAGGCGGTGGTGTTTCATGGTATCAATCCCCCTGGCTTCAGTATATGACGGCCGCAGGGAGAGCAGAGACCATTCCCTAAAAAATCCCTGTCCAAACGGCGTACGTTGCGTACGTTTGCCTGTCGTGATCGGGATGCGTACATTGTGTACGCGAGAACCGCATACGTTTCAAACAGGGCATCATGGCCGGCCCGCCAGGGGAATCCGTCATCCCGTCCACTCCCGGACCGCTCCGGCCAATAATCCTGTAAGATGGAACCAGGCGGCCTTCCGCCGCATGATCTGCAGTGTGCGAACCGATTTCGCAAGGGGGTGGAATTCATGCCGCTGCGCGTGGCCGGTGCCCAAATCCCTGTGACCCGAAACCTGGATGACAACCTGGCGGCGGTCCTGCGGGCCGTCGACTTTGCGGCGGACGAGCAGGCCGACATCCTGCTGACGCCCGAGGGATCCCTCAGCGGATACACCCACGACTTCGATCCGGCCGCCCTTGAAGAAAACCTGCGGACGGTGGTCTCGCGGGCCTCCGGGAAGGGCCTGGGCCTGGCCCTCGGCACCTGCTGCCGGGAGCCGGAGGACGGTCGGGTGTACAACCAGGTTCGCTTCTATACCAGCAGCGGGGTCCATCTCGGATCCCACTGCAAAATCCTGCTTTGCGGCCCGGTGACGGGTCCTGCGCCCGGAGCGCCGGGAACTCCCGGAACGCCAGGATCGCCCGTCGAAGATCCCGCCGGCGCCTGGACCGGCGAGCCCTTTGCCACGAAGCCGCTGCAGGTCTTTCGGTTCCGGGACATCCCCATCGGCGGCCTCCTCTGCAACGACCTGTGGGCAAATCCCGGCTGCACCCCCATGCCGGATCCCCACCTGACACAGCGGCTGTCGGACCTGGGGGCCCGGATCATCTTCCATGCGGTCAACGGCGGCCGGTCCCCGGACGAGTTTTCCCGGGTGGTCGCCTGGCAGTACCACGAATCGAACCTGCGGATGCGGGCCCGGGCTGGGGGGCTTTGGATTGTCACGGTCGACAGCAGCCACCCGACGGACCAGCCCTGTTCCGCGCCATCCGGGGTGGTGGACCCGGACGGGAACTGGGCGGTTAGG
>JAKPNJ010000069.1 GCA_029548445.1 Bacillota bacterium
GAACAGGTCCCCCAGCTGCTCCAGCAGCCGGTTGGCTTTCTCCCTGTCGCCGCTCAGGATGTAGTGGCTGATGACGTCGAAGGTGTTGTACAGGAAATGCGGGTTGATCTGTTGCTGCAGGGCCCGGATGCGGGCATCCCGTGTCAGCACCTGGTTGTTCACGAACTCCTCCATCATGTGCTTGAGGCTTTGGGACAGGTCCTGGATCTCGTCGTTGCTGCGGATGACCTCGATGACATGGTCCTGGTTCTCGGCCGCCAGGTGCATGGACGCCTTGAGGCGTTGGGCCGACCGGGCCAACCTCGTGGCCAGGACCCGGGACACCAGCAGCAGGCACAGGATGAATAGCCCGGTGACGATCGAGACGGTCAGCATCATTTGGACCGAAGGTCTCCGGATGGCCCGGTACTCGGTCAGGACGAAGACCGACCAGCCGGTGGCGTCCGATTCCTGGCCGAAAACCAGGTAGGTCTCTCCCTCCATCCGCACGGATCCGACATCCATCAGCGACTGTCCGGCCGGCAGGGACTTCAGCATGTCGGAAGCGGACCGGGTCGATGCGTAGAGAATCCTGCCGGTCTCGTCCAGCAGGACGAGATGGTCGAACCGGTCGGCCCGGACATTGATGTCCTTGATGACCCGGTCGAAATAATTCCGATCCATGGTGACCACCAGCTGGATGCCGCTCTTCATGCGATAGAACGCGCCGAACAGGTTGGACGGCCCCCGGCTGACCCTGGGGATCGCGGACAGGACGCCGGTCTCCTTCTCGGCCGACTCGACCTGCCGGAAGAGCGGAAGGGCCCGGATCTGGTCCTCCGTCCCGTCCAGGATCGTGTCGAAGGTGTTCTGGGACAGCACCCGACCCGCCCGGGGAAGGATCAGGTAGACGGAATCGTACTGCTTGCTGTTCGAGATCGTGGACAGGTAGGACATGATCGTCCCCTGGGCCTTCACATGGTCGTCGGTCCCCAGGTATTCCGGATCCTCGAGAATCGCCAGCAGGGAATTCGTCGACAGCTCGAACAGCGACCGGTACATGTCCTCGATGGTCAGTTCCAGGGAGTTGACCAGGATCTGGTTGATCTGCCGGATGCTGGCCTTGGTGTTTCGTTCCAGCAGGGATACGGATTCAATACCGATGCTGAGGGATACCAGGAGGATCAGCAGGACGCCGACAATGGACACGGCCAGGTACAGGCGCCGCTGAATCCCGTATGTCTTGGACCGAATGAAATCCCCCAGGTTTCCGCGCATTCATCCTCCGGGGAGCCTGCCCGATATCCTCCGGATATCCAGGCGGGAAGCCCATCTCAACCCTATCCCAACAGGGCGGGGGACGCAAGGGCAGGACCCGAACAGGTCAATCATGGACAAATACCAGGTAAAAAACGGTCACGAGTTTGTTCAACATGGCAACTACAATCAAGTCGAACGGAGCAGACAGGCAGGAAACGCCAGGGAGGAGGGAACGCCGACGTGTCGAACGGAAATGCAAATTCCGAATGCAGGGCCCAGGCGCTGCCTTCCGGAACGGTCTCTTCCAGAACGCCGGTCCGGATCCGGACCGCCTGGCGTCCGGACACAAGCCGCAAGGACGATCGGGAATCCGAACCCTGCTTCGTCCGGATCGAGGCGACCGGGAAGCGGGCGGATGGATCGGATTGGTGTTTCCGGGAGGAGCGTCCGTCGATTCCCGGCCAGTGCGTCGAATTCCTGGTGCCGACGGACGAGGTGGAAGGCGTCCTGTCCTACAGGGCCGGCTGGTGGCGGGATGGCCGGGAGGTCGACTGCCGGTTCGGGTCGGTCCGGGTCCTCGCCTGCGAAACCACGGCGCTGCCCTGGTTCCAGACCCTGTGGATCGAGCCCCTGGGGTTCATGGAGGACGGCGTCCCCTTTCCTCCGGACCGGATGGAGACATTGCTTCGCGCGTACAGGAAACTGGGCGTCGAGAACCTGGTCCTCACCTATGTCGAGATGATCTATATCGGCATCGGCGCCATCTACCCAACCGGAATACCGGAACTGCAGCTCCATGCCAATCCCTTTCCCTACGACTTCGTCGATACCCTCCTGGCCGCTGCGGATGCCTGCGCCCTGAACGTCTTCGTCGGCCTCGGGCGGGGCGACGACCTGCAACTCCTGTGGGAGGGGCTGGACGATCCGGACCGGATCCGGCGCCAGGTCGACTACGGGAGAACCCTGGCCGGGGAGCTCTGGAGCCGATACGCGCACCACGATTCCTTCTACGGCTGGTATCTCGCCCACGAAGCGGACGATCTCCCCAGGGCCAACCGGTACTACAACCCGATGGCGTCCCACCTGCACGCCCTGGCCCCCGAGAAACCCGTCCTGATCGCCCCCGCCGGCACCCCTGTCGTCTCGCCGGCCATCCTGGCCGAAACCGAGGCCGATATCCTGGCCTACCAGGACGCCGTGGGGTCAGGCTACATGCCCAACGTCAACACATGGAACCAGGAGAACCGGATCGCCATGCTCCACGAATGCTACCGCCGGTACCGGGAGGCCCATGTCGGCGCCAGGCAGGCCATCTGGACCGACCTGGAAATCTGGAAAATGGACGGTCCATTCTACCGCGACGCCTATGCCGCCGATTGCCGGCAGGTGCTTCGCCAAATCGAGATCGAGCGCCCCTACGTCCAGCACCTGTCCGCCTATGCCGCGCCCGCCTTCCTGCTGCCGGAAGGGATGGACGGCATTCGGCCGGTCCGGGGTGCCCTGGACTTGTTCAGGGAGTACGAAGCGCATGTGCAGCGCTTAACCGAGGGAAACGGCCCCTATCCGGATACGGGAGGATCGAAGGCGACATGAAAACAAGCAGGATTCTGGCATTCATTCTGGCCTTGCTGTTGCCCCTGGCGGGATTCGCGTCCGGCTTCGCAGCCGTCACGTCCGCTCCCGCGGATACCCC
>JAKPNJ010000070.1 GCA_029548445.1 Bacillota bacterium
GTCCCGCTTCAGCGCCACGGGATCCATCCCCTCCGCCGATACCTGCACCGGGTTCAGCACCTGCACGCCCGCCTCGACCAGGTACGGGATCAGGGGCCGGATCCCCCCGCAGCTGTGCAGGAACACCTTCACCTCCGGCCAATGCCGGCGCACATACTGGTACTGGGCCGCATGATAGGGCTGGATCATCTCCCGGTACGTCTCCGGCGAGATCAGCGGACCCTGCTGGGACCCCAGGTCGTCCCCGAACTGGATCACCTGGACATACCGGCCCACCCGTCCCAGCATCTTCTCCAGGTCCCGCAGGTAGGCCGCCGTCAGCTGCCGCGCCCAGGCATGGACCCAGTCCGGCTCCAGCAGCAGGAGCTCCATGAACCGCCCGAAGCCGAACACGCTCTCCCCCGCTTCCAGGATGTTCCCCCCGAACGGCAGCAGGATCGCCTTGTCCGTCCCGTCGTAGAGTCCCCGGACTTCCGCTTCCAGGAAGTCCAGTTCCTCCTCCGTCACGTCCTCCGGCGGCTGGGACAGCACCGCGTCCAGGCTGTCCGCATCGGCCAGCGGATACTCCGCCAGGTCGAAGTAGTATCCGCCCGACGGCATCCGCGCCAGGGGCTTCCCATCCTTCCGGATCACCTGGCCTCCCTGTCCGTCCGGTTCCGGCCGGTACCCCTCGGGCACCTGGCACCGGATCCCGCCATACAGCGTGTCTTCCCGCCACCGGTCGATCCGGATCCCGAAGGCCGGGTGCAGCCGATGGGCCTGCACCACATCCCCGCCCATCCGCTCCAGCAGCGCCGGCTCCGGCTCCGCCAGCTGCTGGAACACGTCATACAGCCGGAATCCGCTCCCCGAGAGCCCCAGGTGCCGCCGCAGCCCGTCGTAGGGCACCACGTGGATCCCCGTGGACCGCATGCCCCCGAAATCGATGGCCAGCCGGTCTGTGGGCCGGTGTTCCAGGGCTTCCCGCACTCGCTCGCGCCCGGTCATCATGGATACCGCCCGCCTTTCCCCGGAGATCCCTCCGGCCTCCCTTGTCCGCGGCCATCCCGGGGCCGCGGCATCATCGTCGCGTCGTGGTTGTCAGGACTGGGTATCGCCGTAGAAGACGAACCGGTTGCCGAGTTTCAGGACCACCAGGGTCACGGCCAGGATCATGACCAGCAGGATCCAGGCCAGGGCCGAGGCATACCCCATCTGGATATCCCAGAAGGCTTTCCGGTAAATGACCAGGGCGTAGAACATGGTGGAGTCCGACGGTCCGCCCCCGGTCATGATGAAGGCCTGGGTAAAGACCTGGAAGGCGCCGATGATGCCCATGACCAGGTTGAAGAAAATGGCGGGGGAGATCATGGGCAACGTGATGTGGCGGAATTTCCGGACCGGCCCCGCCCCGTCGATGAGGGCCGCGTCATACAGGCTTGCGGGCACGTCCTGGAGGGAGGCCAGGAAGATGACGACGGTGCCCCCGACGCCCCACAGCCCCATCAGGATCAGGGAGGGCTTGGACCAGGCCGCGTCCGTGAGCCAGCCCGGGCCCTCGACGCCCAGCAGGGCCAGGGCCTGGTTGATGAGTCCGAAGGTGGGGTCCAGGATCCACTGCCACAGCAGGGCCACCGCCACGATGGACACCACGTTGGGCAGGTAGAACAGGGTCCGGTAGAAGCGGATCCCGAAGGTCCGGTTGTTCAGGAGGACGGCGATGAGCAGGCTGGCCGCCAGGTTCAGGGGGACGCTGAAGGCCACGAAATACAAGGTGTTCAGGACCCCCGGCACGAAGAGGGAATCCGTCGTGAAGATGGTTTCGTAGTTGGCCAGGCCGATCCAGAGGGGAGCGCTGCGCATGTTGTAGCGGGTGAAACTGTAGTAGAAGGAACTGGCGATGGGATAGAGGGTAAAAACCAGGAACCCGAGGATCCAGGGCAGGGCGAAGAGGACCCCCGCCAGGGCCTCCTTCCGCCGCATGGTCATCCGGTCGGTCCAGCGCATGGCCTCACTCCTGTCCGGACGTCTTCCTGTAATTCTCGATCTGGCGGAGCAGCTCGGCCTGGGCCAGGTCCATGGCCTTCCGGGCGGAAGTCAGCTCGCCCTGCTCCAGCTTCGAGATCTGGGGATCCACGTAGCCCCACCACTGGGGGGACGCCTCGACATAATCGAAATGGCGCCGGTATTTCGATTCCTCGATGATGGCGAGCTCGTTGGCGTCGGCCCCCTCCTTGAGGGCGTCCAGGGAATCGACGAGGCAGGGCAGCCAGCGCAGGGTCTCGGTCAGGTTCGACTGGACCTCCGGCCCCGTCATGTAGCGGATGAACTTCCAGGCGGCGTCCTGCTTCGCCTTGTCGGCGGCGGCCGAGATCTCCAGGGTAAAGCCCCCTGACCAGGCGGTCCGGTTTTCCTCCCCGTCATAGGGCACCGCGGTGACGCCGAACCGGAGGTCCGGGGCCAGGTCCTTGATCTTCCAGGCCAGCTCGTTGTTGTCGATGAGCAGGGAGACCTTGCCCTGGATGAAGGGGCTCACCGCCGCGGCGGAGGCCTGAGTGCTGAAGGCGTTGAAGGCCCGGACCGGGTACTTGTTGACCATCCGGACCCACCACTCGATGACCTCGATATTTTTATCGGTGTTGATGGTGGGATTCATGTCCTGGTCGAAGAACTCGCCGCCCTGGGACCAGACCATCTGGACGAAGATGTTGTTTCCGAGCCTAGGATGGAACCCGACCTGCTCCAGGGTCTTGCCGTCTTCCGAGTACTTGGTCAGCTGGTCCGCAAAGGACTCCAGCTCGGCCAGGGTCTTCGGGGGGGTCTCCGGGTCCAGGCCCGCCGCCTCGAAATGGGCCTTGTTCCAGAACAGGTACCGGGCGTCGGTGGAGAAGGGCATGGCATAGAGCTCGTCGTTCCAGGTGCAGGATTCGATGTCTGACGCCAGGTAGTCGTCCTTCCGGATTTTGTCGGCCTTCAGGTAGGCCTCCAGGTTGGCGCTGACCCCGTCCTTGGCGCGGCCCTTGACATTGCAGATGTCCTGGATGAAGAGGTCCGGCCCCTGGTTCCCGGCCTGGGCGGTCTGGAGCTTGGTCCAGTAGTCCCAGAAGCTGGTTCCCACGTGCTCGACGGTCACGCCGGGGTTCTGGTCCTCGAAGGTCCGCATCATGGTGTTGTGGACACTCTCGGCCGGGTCCCCGACGGGAAAGATAGACCAGTACGTGAAGGTCACGTCGCCTGCGGCAGTGGGTTCCCCGCCGCCGCAGCCGGTGACGGCCGGCGGCAGGGCCAGGGCCAGGAGCAGCAGCAGGACCAGGGCGGGGGCGGAGAAGCGGGCCAGGGGGGCGGAACGGCTGGAGCGGCTGGAGCGGACGGGGTTCATGGGGGGCCTCCTTGTCGGCTGCATGGCGGGTCCGGCCATGCCGTCCCGGCGGCGGACGCCGCCGGGGCCATGATCATCCCTTGATGCCGGTGAGGGTGATGCCCTCGACAAAGTACCGCTGGAAGGAAAAGAAGAGGACCAGGGTGGGCAGGGCGGAGATCAGGGCGCCGGCCATCATCAGGTCCCACTGGGCGGTATGCTGCTGCTGGAAGGCCCGGAGCCCCAGGGCCAGGGTGGTCAGGTCGGGGTTGGTCAGGAAGATCAGGGGGCCGAAGAAGTCGTTCCAGCAGCCCATGAAGGTAAACAGGGCGATGGTGGCCAGGATGGGCTTGCAGAGGGGGAGGATGATCCGGGCGTAGATGTGGATTTCGCGGCACCCGTCGATCCGGGCGGATTCCGTGAGGTCGAAGGGGATGGTCCGGTAGAACTGGCGAAGGAGGAAGATATTGAAGGCGCCGCCGCCGAAGAAGGCGGGGACGACCAGGGGGGCGAAGGAGTCCAGCCAGCCCAGGTTGCTGAAGAGGATGAAGGTCGGGATCAGGATGACCTGTCCCGGGAGCATCAGGGTCGACAGCAGGACCACGAACAGGAGGTTCCGGCCCGGCCATCGGAGGCGGGCGAAGGAGTAGGCCACCAGCGAGGAGGACAGGAGGACCCCGGCCATGGTGCCGAAGGTGATGATGGCGGTATTGAGGGTGTAGCGCAGGAAGGGGATGGCCGAGAAGACCCGGATGAAGTTGCCCCACTGGGGGTCCCTCGGGATGAGCCGCATGACGGCGGCGAACATCTCCTGGGGCGTTTTCAGGGCCGTCGACAGCATCCAGAGGAAGGGGAACAGGAAGAGGGCGGAGAACGAAAGGAGCAGGGCCTGGACCAGGACCTGGTAGGCGACCCGCCGGACCCGGGCACGCCCCCGGGCGGGGGGGAGGGTCGGGGCGGCCGGCAGGGCGGCGCCGGCGGGCGAGGGGGAGGACAGGAACGAACGGCTCATCCGGCGGCCTCCCCCGCCGCGACGGAGGCAGCGGACGGGACCGGGCCCGCGGCGGACGGCGCCGGTCCGGTGGAGTCCCGCAGGACCAGTTTCGTGGTCAGGTAGAGCTGGCTGCAAAAGCCGGGGCCGGACTCCATGGCCTGGACCAGGAGGTGGGCCGCCTGGGTCCCCATATTCTGGAATGGCTGCCGGACCGTGGTCAGGGCCGGGTGGAGCAGCCGGCCGATATCGGAGTCGTCGAAGCCGGAGACCGACAGGTCCGCGGGAATCCGGACTCCCTGTCCGGAGAGGTGGTGGATGAACCGGGCGGCCAGTTCGTCATGGACGCAGAATACGGCGGACATGCCCTCCCGGTGCACCCGCTCCCGGATTCGGGCCGGGTCGCCATGGGGATCGAACAGGACATGCGCTTCCCCGCAGGGAAGGCCCGACGATTCAAGGGCCTTCCGGAAACCCAGGAGCCGGTCCCGCTCGGTCTGGAGATGGGGGTGGATCCCGGCGAACAGGATCCGGCGGTGCCCCAGGGACACCAGGTAGCGGGTCATGTTGAAGGCGCCGTCGTAATTGTAGGAGGCCACCAGGTTCATGGGCAGGCTGTCGACGGACCGGTCGATCATCACCAGGGGGATCTTCCGGTTCAGGATCCGCTCGAAGCTGTCGGCATTGGCCTCCGGGTCCACCGAGAAGACCAGGATGCCGGAGACGGGCTCGTCCAGGTACTTCTCCAGCAGCCGCCGCTCGGTGCCCGGATCGTCGTTGCACCATTCCACGACCAGCGAGTATCCCCGGGCCGACAGGTGGCCGGACACGCCCCGGATGATCTTGAGCAGGGAGTTGTCCGGCTCCCCGGAGGTCAGCATCAGGAACACGACGATCCGGAGGCCCCCGTTCCGCTTCGCTCCGGCCGGCAGGGAACCGGGCTCGAAGGGCGTGGACACGATGGAGGCGGTGGGGGAGGCGCCGAGGGTGCCGGCCAGGGCGGCTGCGTCGACGGGTGCCGGAACATTCCGGACAAAGCTGCCCCGGCCGCGCTGCCGGACGATGATGTTCTCCGTCACCAGGTCGTTCAGGGCTTTCCGGGCTGTAATGATGCTGACCTGGAACTCCCGGGCCAGCTCGTTCTCGCTGGGCACCCGGTCCCCCGGCTTCAGCAGGCCTTCGGAGAAGCGGCCGTACAGGGCTTCCTTGATCCGCTGGTACTTGGACACACCGCTTCCGTCGGATCCCTCGCGCATGGCCTCCCTGCTTTCGGTTGTCCGGGTCTTCCTGCCGGAAGCACCGGTCCGGTTCGTATACGAATTCATTATGATAATCGGAACGGGACTGCATCCGGATGGCAATGTGCCGGGATTCACCCGTATTCCTCTTCATTATTTTGTCACTATGCAGTGGGTCCGTCAAGTCCCTTCATACGAAGTCATTGACATCCTTCTTCCAGTTCGTATACTATTTCATCAGAAGCAGGAGGTGGTCCCATGCCCGAAACACCTGTCCCGCTGCGGCGGATCCTGTACATCGCCGGCACCCACTGGGACCGGGAATGGTATCGCCCGTACGAAGCCTTCCGATTCCGGCTCGTTTCCGTGATCGACGAGGTGCTGGACACGCTGGAGGCCGACCCGTCCTTCTCTACGTTCCTCCTGGACGGCCAAACCATCCTGGCGGAAGACTACCTGGAGATCCGGCCGGAGAACCGGGCGCGATTGTCCGGGCTGCTGGCCGGCGGCCGGCTGTCGGCCGGGCCCTGGTTCACCATGCCGGACCAGTTCCTCGTGTCGGGAGAGGGCCTCGTGCGCAACCTGGCCCTGGGCATCCGGACGGTTCGGGACCTCGGCGGGGATCCCCTGCGCTGCGGCTTCGTCTGCGACATCTTCGGGCATACGGCCCAGCTGCCCCAGGTCCTGCGGGGATTCGGCATCCGCAGCGCCCTGCTGGGCCGCGGCACCAACGCCGCCACGACGCCGGCCCACTTCCTGTGGGAGTCCCCGGACGGAACCCGCTGCCTGGCTTACAAGGTGCCGGAGTCCGTCGGGTACGGCACCTTTTTCTGGGAGGTCCTCTCCCCTTTCCTCAGCGGGTCGGATCCCGACGAGGATCGCCTGCTGGAGCGGGCGGCGGCCCATGTGGAAGCCGAGCGGCGGCGGTCGCCGGTCCCCGTGGTGCTGCTGATGGACAACATGGACCATGAACGGATCCACGCCGTGGCGCCCCGGCTGGCGGACGCCCTGTCCCGCCGCTTCGGCTGCCCCGTCGCCTTCGAGCCCCCCGACCGCCTGCCGGATCTTCTGGCAGAGGATCTTCCCTCCTTGCCGGTGGTCCGGGGCGAGCTGTCCGAGACCGGGCAGGCCCAGGTGCTCCACCACATGCTGATCACCCACACCCTCTCGTCCCGCCCGGACATCAAGGGCGCCTACGACCGAGCCCAGTCCCTGCTGGAGCACTGGGCGGAGCCCCTGTCCTGGATGGCGGCCCTGGCGGGCCATCCCCTGCCCAGGGGGTTCCTGGACCGGGCCGACCGCCTGCTGGTGGAAAACCAGGCCCACGATTCCATCTGCGGGTGTTCCGTCGACGCGGTCTACCGGGACATGCACCATCGGTTGGATCATGTGCGGCAGGTCTGCGACGAATTCCGGTACGAAGCCTGCCGTTGGCTGGCCGGGTGTTCCGGCGGCGCCGGGGGCGTCGGCCCGGACCCGGTGCCCGGGGAACATCGCCTGACCCTCTGGAATCCCCTGCCCGTCCCCTACCACGGCGTGGCGGAGGCGGACCTGTTCTTCTCCCCGGACTTCCCGGCGCGGTTCCAGGAGCAGGTGGCCGCAGAAGAGCGCAACGCCTTCCGCATCGTCGATCCCGAGGGCCGGGAGGTTCCCTATGGCCTGCTGGGCATTCGCCGGAACGCGACCCGGGTTCCCTTCGATCCCAGGGAAATGGGATCCGGGGATGTCCACCGGGTATCCCTGATCGCCTCGGTCCCGGCCCTGGGATCGGTTACCTACCGGATCCTGCCCTCGGACCGGCCGGTCCGCCACCTGGATCGGATCCGGGTGGACGGCCGGACCATGGACAACGGCCGCCTGCGGGTGACGCTCCAGGGAGACGGCACCCTGTCGCTGGAGGACCTGGCCACCGGCCGGCGGTTCGACGGGCTGCTGGAATGGCGGGACAACGGGGAGATCGGCGATGGCTGGCACCACCTGGCGCCCCTGCGGGACGTCGGGATCTCCTCCCTGGGACAGCCGGCCCGGATCGAGTTCCTGTCCAACACCCCCGCGGCCTGTACGGCCCGCATCTCCTGGCGGATTGAGATCCCGGAAGACATCGTCGTCGAGGACGGGGAACGGATTCGGTCCGGGACGACCCGTCCCCTGGCGCTGTCCGCCGAGATACGGCTGGGTCGGGAGGACCGGTTCGTCGATGTCGCCGTCCAGGTCGACAACCGCCACCGGGACCACCGGCTGAAGCTCCTGTTCCCCACCGGCATCGACCATCCGGAGTACCGGGCCGGCTCCGCCTTCTGTTTCGTGACCCGGACGACCGGCCGGGACCTGTCGACGGCGGACTGGAAGGAAGTCGCCAAGCCCGAGCGGGCCTTCGACGGCGCCGTCTTCAAGCGCCATCCCGCCGACGGCCAGGGGCTCGCCGTCCTGTCGGCCCATGGTGTCCACGAGGTGGAGGGGATGGACGACCGGCAGGGGACCCTGGCCCTGACGCTGCTCCGCTGTTTCCGCCAGGTATTCGGGACCGACGGGGAGGAAGGCGGCCAGGTTCCGGGCCTCCATGGGTACCGGTTTCGCCTGGTGCCGCTGGATGCGGACATCCGGGAGGCCGACCTGGTGCGATCGCTCCAGGAACTCCGGACCGGCCTCTACAGCCAGGCCATGCCGGCTGCCGGCCCCTTCGGGCAGGACGCCCCGGCTCCGGCGATGGCCGGCCTCCTGACCGTCCGGTCCGCCGCCTGCGTCGCAACACGGATCGCCCGGGCCGCTCCGGACCCTGGCGAGGGGGAAGCGGCGGACCGGGACCTGGTCCTTCGTCTCTGCAACTACAGCGACCAGGCCGACGATGCCGCCGTCTTGTGCGCGTTCCCGATCCTGGACGCCTGGCCGGTGGATTTCCTGGACCAGCCCCTGTCGGATCCGGAGGATCGGGCGCGCCAGGAGCCGCCGGAACGGCCGGAGCCCGATGTCCTGCGGATTCGCCTGGGCCCCTGGCAGGTCAGGACCCTCCGGATCCGGCCGGGAACACGGGAGTAGGCGGCATCAGGCGTTCCGCCTGCTGCGGAACAGCCAGCCGTGGGTCTGCGAATTGTGCCGCCGTCGGATCGCCGGGAAAACGGCCAGTCCGAAGGATAGGAGCCCAAGTCCCGCCGGGATCGACAGGGGCGTTGTGCGGTCTCCTGTCGCCGGATTTTCGTCTGCGGCCAGGGAGGGCTCCTGCGGGTGGGTCGGCGCAGGGGTGGGCGTCGGAGTCCCGGACGGGTCAGGCAACCCGGACGGGCCGGGCAACCCGGTTGGCGCGGGGGATGCGGTCACAGAGGGGGTTGCGGGCTCCGTCCCGGTTGGCCCCGACTCCGCCGGCAGGAACCCTCGGAACAGGAACTGGCCGGTCTCCGGATCGTGGAGGTCCGGGGCGGCGTCCAACTCCGTGATGCCGATCCGGGCCCGCAGGACGGAAATCGAGAGCAGGTCGTCCGGCGATCCCGCCGGCCACTCGGCTTCTTCCGGTTCCGGATCGAAGACGGCCGGGTCCCCGAAGATTCCCTCCGTGGCCCAGGACAGGCAGGCTTCGGCGGTCCGGGCATCCTGCCGGAACAGGATCCACCGGCCGGCTTCTCCCGGCGGCTCGGGCAGGAGGGTCGCGTCCGCCATGCCCCATTCTTCAAACCTCGGTCCCGCCAGCATCCGGACCCGGTCGTTGTACTCGGCGAGGCTCGCGAATTCCAGGTCGAATCGAACCTCCACCCAGGTGCCGCGGTCTGTCGAGGCCATGGCCAGGATCCCCGGCTTGTGGTCTTCCAGCCAGGCCAGGATGCCGTCAAGGCCCCCGGGAAGATAGGGAGCGTTTCCCGTCACGAGGCTGCCGTCGGGGAACTCGTGGCCGTCCCGGTACAGGCAGAGGACCAGGGTCATGTGCCCGGCTCCCTCCGCGGTCCGGATGTCCGTCAGGGCCTCCCCGTCCGCCGGGGCGCAGGCAGTGGCGAGAATCGACACCAGGAGCAGGAGCAGGGACAGGATCCGGGCCATCGGCGGCATCATGGGGCGGGGACGGGGACTGCGTCGGAACGTCATCTGGACTCCTTCCGGCTTGCGCCAACTGAATTGAACCGGCCGCCCGCCGGAGGAACCCCTCCGGAGAGTGCGCGGCCGCACTCCATGATTGTACAATATCATCCTGTCACTGTGAATGCGTTAATGCCAATGCGCGTCGGGACACGAAAAAAGAAAGACCGGCGGGTCGCCCCGCCGGTCTTCATGGACCAGTCAATGCCTTGCGCGGTATCAGTCTTCGCAGTCGCCGAGATGGGCCGCCACGGCGCCGGGAGCCGTCCGGGCCAGGTCGGAGACGAGACCGCCGAAGGTCTTGCCGTCCACGCCATGCAGCGCGGGCATGCCCATGGGCTCCATGGGATCGAGGATTCCGGGCTCTTCGATGGGCTCCTCTTCGGGATCTTCCTCCGGTTCCTCCTCCGGCTCTTCCTCCGGCTCATGCATGGCGGCGATGTGCTCCGCCACGGCACCCGGGTACGACTTCGCCAGCTCGCTGACCAGCTTGCCGAACTCCTTGCCGGTCACGCCGTGGAGGGCCGGCATCCCGTGGGGTTCCTCCATGTCGCCCTCATCGGGTTCCTCTTCCGGTTCTTCTTCCGGTTCTTCCTCGAGCTCCCCTTCCGGTTCCCCCGCTGTCTCCATGTCGGCGGTCTTCCCGGCCACGTGCTCCGCCACCGCGCCGGGCAGGCTCCTGGCGAGTTCACTGACCAGCTTGCCGAACTCGGCACCCGTCACGCCATGGAGAGCCGGGGCACCGCCCCGGGCTGCGAAGGCCGAGATCGAGACGACCATCACCAATGCGATCACCAGCAGGATCGAGACAATTCCCTTTTTCATTCCAAGTCACCTCCCGTGTCCGGACAAATCTTCCATTCAGTACATTTTTCGGTTCCCGGGCCGACATTTTCGGGTAGAACCGTGGCCCGACCGGACCCGCCGGATTGCGTACCGCAGGTTCCGTCAGGCCTGGTACTGGGACGAGGCCGTGTCGCCGCCGGTGCCGGTCCAATTCGTGTGGAAGAAGGTCCCCCGGGGCTTGTCGGTCCGTTCGTATCCGTGGGCGCCGAAGTAGTCCCGCTGGGCCTGGACCAGGTTCGCCGGCAGCCGGCCGGACCGGTACCCGTCATAATAGGTCAGGGCGGTGCCCATGGAGGGAACGGGGATGCCGATGTCGGCCGCCAGCCGGACGATGGCCCGCCAGTCGCCCTGGGCCCCGGCCAGGACCTCCCGGAAGTAGGGGTCCAGCATCAGGTTGGGCAGGTCCTTCCGGGAACCGAAGGCCTCCCGGATCCGGCCCAGGAACCGGGCCCGGATGATGCAGCCTGCCCGCCACAGGTCGGCGATCCGGGCGAAGTCCAGCTTCCACCCGTACTCGGCGGAGGCGGCCCGGAGCAGGGAGAAGCCCTGGGCGTAGGAACAGATCTTCGCCGCATGCACCGCCGACTCCAGGCGCCCCAGGATCTCCCGGCGCTCGGCCTCGTCTCCCCGGAATCCCCCGACGGGGCCGGACAGCAGGCCCGCCGCCGCTGCCCGCTCCTCCGGGATCGCGGACAGGCACCGGGCGAATACCGCCTCGGCAATCTGGGGAATGGCCACGCCCAGGTCCAGCCCGGCCTGGGAGGTCCACTTCCCGGTGCCCTTCTGCCCTGCGGCATCCAGGATCCTGTCCACCAGCGGGTCGCCCGTCTCCGGATCCCGGACCGCCAGGATGTCCGCCGTGATCTCCACGAGGTAGGAATCCAGGGGCCCCCGGTTCCAGGCCGCAAAGACCGGCTGGATGTCGGTGGGCGCCATGCCGAGGCCCCGGGACATCAGGTCGTAGGCTTCGGCGATCAGCTGCATGTCCCCGTACTCGATGCCGTTGTGCACCATCTTGACGAAATGGCCGGCCCCGTCGGGTCCCACCCAGTCGCAGCAGGGCGTCCCGTCCTCCGCCCGGGCGGCGATCCGCTGGAGGATCGGCTTCAGCAGGGGCCAGGCCCGGGCGTCCCCGCCGGGCATGATGGAGGGGCCGTGGAGGGCGCCTTCCTCGCCGCCGGATACGCCGGCCCCCACAAAGAGGATGCCCCGGGCAGCCAGTTCGGCGCAGCGGCGGACCGTGTCCGTATAATGGCTGTTGCCGCCGTCCACCAGGACGTCCCCCGGCTCCAGCAGGGGAAGCAGGGATTGGATGGTGTCGTCCACGGGCTTCCCGGCCCTAACCATCATCAGGATCCGCCTGGGCGGTTCGAGGCAGGAGACCAGCTCCGACAGCCCGTGGCAGCCGATCAGGCGCTTGCCCTTCCCGCGCCCCGCGAGAAAGGTGTCCACCCGCTCGATGGTCCGATTGTAGCAGGCCACCTGGAATCCCTTGTCCTCCATGTTGAGGACCAGGTTCTCGCCCATGACCGCCAGTCCGATGACCCCGATGTCCGCCATGCCTTCCATGTCCGTCGTCTCCTTTCGTCTCGTTCCTTCCGTTCGCTCAGCAGCTGAGGGTGCAGCTTCCCAATCGCCAGGCATGTCCCGACCGGGCCAGGAGCGCGTCCGCTTCCGGCGGTCCCCAGGTGTCCCGGGGATAGGTCCGCAGGGGGGAGGCGTCGGGCTGTTCCGCCCAGGAGGCCAGGATGGGGTCCATGAGCTTCCACGACAGCTCGATGGCGTCGCTTCGCGTAAACAGGGAGGCATCGCCCTTCAGGGCGTCCAGGAGCAGCCGCTCGTAGGCCTCCGGAATCACCACGTCGGGGAAGTCGTCCCGGTAGTTGAAGTTCATGTTCACCGACCGGGACTCGGCAACGGTGTCGGGGACCTTGGCCTCGAACCGCAGCCGGATGCCCTCGTCAGGCTGGATGCAGACGGACAGGAGGTTCGGCGTGAACCGCCTGTTCTGGGCCAGGTGGAACAGGCTGTCGGGGGGCGCCTGGAATTCCACGACGATGTAGCTGCTCCGGGCCGGCATGGCCTTCCCGGAACGCAGGTAAAACGGGACCCCTTTCCACCGCCAGTTGTCCACCTGGAGGCGGAGGGCCGCGAAGGTGGGCGTCACGGAGTCCGGCGCCACGCCGGGGCTGCCGCGATACCCCTCGTACTGGGCCCGGACCGTGTCCGCGGGCAGGATGGGCGGAATGGAGGACAGGACCTTGGCCCGCTCGTTCCGGATGGCGTCGGCGTCCAGGGAAGCCGGCGGTTCCATGGCAACCAGGGCCAGGAGCTGGAGCAGGTGGTTCTGGAACATGTCGCGGATCACGCCGGCCCGGTCGTAATACCCGCCCCGGGTGCCCACGTCGACGCACTCGGCGACCGTGATCTGGACATTGGCCACGTACCGGCGGTTCCACACGGGCTCGAAGAGGGTGTTGGCGAACCGGAGGAAGAGGATGTTCTGGGCCGTCTCCTTGCCCAGGTAG
>JAKPNJ010000078.1 GCA_029548445.1 Bacillota bacterium
CTACCTGGACCCGGCGGCCCCGCCGGCCCCCGGCGCCGGCTCCCTGGAACCGTTGTTCCGGGTCATCCGGGACGGCATCCCCTGCCCCACGGGGGACCCGGAGGCCCCCCTCCAGCTGCTGGTGTCGAACATCGAGGCCGACAGCTACATCGGCCGGGTCGCCATCGGCCGGGTGGACCGGGGCGAGATCCGCCTGGGCATGCCGGCAGCGGTCTGCCGCCAGGGAGAAGGCGTCCTGGCCACGGCCCGGGTGGTGAAGCTCTTCCGTTTCGAGGGACTGAAGCGGGTGGAGATCGAGACGGCGTCGGTGGGCCAGATCGTCTGCGTGGCAGGGATCGCCGACATCTCCATCGGGGACACCCTCTGCCCGGCGGACGCCCCCGATCCCCTGCCCTTCGTGGCCATCGACGAGCCCACCATCGCCATGACCTTCAGCGTCAACGACAGCCCCTTTGCCGGCCGGGAGGGCCGCTACGTGACCTCCCGCCACCTGCGGGACCGGCTGTTCCGGGAAATGGAAACCAACGTCAGCATGCGGCTGGAGGAAACCGAGACCCCCGACGCCTTCGTGGTCAAGGGCCGGGGCGAGCTCCACCTGTCCATCCTGATCGAGACCATGCGCCGCCAGGGCTATGAATTCCAGGTCTCCAAGCCCCGGGTCATCCTCAAGGAAGTGGAAGGGGTCCTCTCCGAACCGGTGGAGATCCTGCTGGTGGACGTGCCCGAGGAGTATGTGGGGGTCGTCATCGAGAAACTGGGCTCCAGGCGTGCGGAGCTCGTGAACATGCTGCCGCCGGAGAAGGGCTACACCCGGATGGAATTCCGGATTCCCTCCCGGGGCCTGATCGGGTATCGGACGGATTTTTTGACGGATACCAAGGGAAATGGCATCATGAATTCGGTGATCGCCGGCTTCGAGCCCTGGAAGGGCGAGATCGCCATGCGGAACCACGGGGTCCTGGTGGCCTTCGAGACCGGGGAGGCCGTGACATACGGGCTCTACAACGCCCAGGAGCGGGGGTTCCTGTTCATCGGACCGGGAACGCCGGTGTACGAGGGCATGATCGTGGGCGAGTGCCCCCGGGACGAGGACATCGCGGTCAATGTCTGCAAGAAGAAGCATGTGACCAACATGCGGGCCGCCGGGTCGGACGATGCGCTGCGCCTGACCACCCCGACCCAGCTGAGCCTGGAGCAGTGTCTCGAGTTCATCTCCGACGACGAGCTGATGGAGGTGACCCCCAGGACCATCCGGCTCCGGAAGCGGATCCTGGATACGGAGCAGCGCATGAAGGTGAAATTCAGGGAGGGGAAAGGCTGATGTCGAAGCGCATCCGACGGACCCTGGCATGGATGTTCGTGGTGCTGCTGGCGGTGGCCATCAGCGCCGGCGGATTTGTCGTGGGCTACAGCTATGTCCTGTCCCAGAACGACCGGTTCGAGCGGTTCGACCGACAGGGGATCCTGATTACCCCCGAGACCCCCGGTGCCGTCATGGTGGTCATTCCCCGGGGCTCGGACACTGCCGACATCGCCGCCGTGCTGCAGGAGAAGGGCCTTATCGAGCAGCCCCTGGTCTTCCAGCTCCTCTCCAAGTTCAACGGCTTCGACGGCAGCTACATGGCCGGAACCCACTACCTGACCAGGGCGATGAACTACGACGAGATCATGTACGTGCTCTCCCTGAAGCCCCGGTCGGTCCGGATCACCTTTCCCGAAGGCATGACCTACCTGGAGGTCAAGGCGAAGCTCAAGGCCGCCGGCATGATGTTCGACGAGGCCCGGATGGACACCATGATGAACCAGCCGGCCCTTTTCCTGGACTACCCGTTCG
>JAKPNJ010000084.1 GCA_029548445.1 Bacillota bacterium
TCCGATCCGCCACAAATACGCCGTACAGCCGGAAGAGGACGTAGGACTTCAGGGTCAGGAACCGGCGGGCGGCGGCGAAGGCGTCGGGCCGGGTCGCCTTGAGCCAGAGGATCTTGCTGAGTGGATAGGACGGATGCTGGACCCGGCAGCCGGTCCGCCGGTAGAGGTCGGCGGCGTCGTAGCGGCGATCCAACTCCAGGGACTGGGGCAGGGGGCGGCTGTCGGCCCAGGTCAGGACGTTCGTCAGGGGGGTCCCCTCCCCGTCCACCGCCAGGAAGCTGTGCATCTGGGTGGAAAAGCCGATGGCCTGGAGGGTCATGGGCACCCGCGGGGCGCCGGCAGCCCCGCCGGATTCCTGCAGCACCCGCCGCATGACCGACAGGGTCGCCCGGAAGACGGCTTCCGGATCCAGCTCGGACATGCCCGGCTGGGTGCAGAGCATGGGGACTTCCTCGTAGGCCAGGCCCACCTGGGCCCCGTCCCGGTCGAAGAGGACGGCCCGGACCCCGGTGGTGCCCATGTCGACGCCCATGACGACGTCCATCATCGGGAGCTCCCTTCCGCCGACGCCCTGCCGGGCCCGCCGGCTGGTGTGTCCGTCCCGCCGGCCGGCGCGTCCGGGAACCGGTCCCGGCAGGCCCACAGCCCCAGGGCCGGATTGCTCACATAAAAGATTTCCTCCCCGTCGGGCAGGACCTGGAACCCGTCCCGCAGCCGGGCCGGATCGTAACGGCGCAGGGTCTCGTCCAGGTCGGCGTACCGGAACCCGACCCCCTCCGTCTCCTCCCGGGTCAGCCGTCCGGGGGCGTACGCAATGGAGAACCGGCCATCGGAGGAGCCGTGGATCAGGTGGGCGGCCACCGACAGGTTCTCCTGCAGGTCCCACTCCGTCCGGCAGAGGGCCAGCACCCGCTCCCGCCCTACATATCCATATTTCCGGATCAGGGCGTCGTTCCGGTCGTCCTCCCCGAACTTCCGGACCCCGGGAGCCAGGACCAGGAGCTCCCCGCCGTCGGCCAGGGCCATCCGGGTCCGGTAAATGGCCTTGTTGCCCAGCCAGGTGCTTTTGAACTCGGCTTCGTCCAGGTAGACCACCGCCTTGCGCAGGGGCCGGGGCAACAGCGTGAGGTTCCGGGCCTGGCTCAGCCGGACCGCCTCCTCGAAGAGGCGGCGGCTGCGGCCGGCGAAGAGGCCGTGGATTCGGACGACCCCCTCCGGGGCCGTGGTGACGGTCAGGATGTACCGCAGGGGGATCCGGCCGGTGAAATGCGCCTCGGCGTAATCGAAGACCTGCCGGACCGGGGTCCGGTCCCGGCCCATGATCCGCTCCATCCCGTAAAACGCCCCCAGCATGTGGGAGGCGTTGATCATGGCGCTGCCTCCGCAGCCCACGAAGACGTTCTTGCTGTAATTCGCCATCCCCACCACCTCGTGGGGCACCACCTGGCCGATGGACAGGACCAGGTCGTAGGAAGGGTCCAGCAGCCGGCGGTTGACCTGGACCGGGATCGGGTCGGACATCAGGCCCTCGGAGACTTCCGCCACGAAGGACCCCGGGACCTCGCCCAGGGTTTCCACGTCGGTGCGCCACCGGTGGGGCAGGACCCGGTCGAAGGGAACATCGGGACCGAAGAAAGCCCGGCACTCGGCCTCGGTCATGGGCTCGTGGGTCCCCAGGGCGGGCAGGATGTCCACCTGGCAGGTATCCTTCAGGGCGGCGCAATAGTGGGCCGTGATCCGGCCCGCGCCGGAGTGGGCCCGGGTATAATCCGGCGGGACCAGCAGCACCTTCCGGAGAGCCGGCCGCACATCGGCGATGGCCTGGTCCAGGAGGGACGAAAGGCGGTCTTCCGGGATGCCGGTGCCGGTGGGGTCGATGTGCACGAGGTCGGTCATGGCGGTCTCGCTTTCAAGGCCCGCCCGGCCGCGGCGGCCGGCAGGCGGAATCCGGTTCCGGTCTTTTCCGGAGGCCATTTCAGCATACACCTTGTGATATCATGATGCCAACAGGACCCGGGCGGGAGGGGGATCGGACCCATGGACAACGTGCTGTTCGCCTTTGGCCTGACGCTGTTCGCCGGCCTCAGCACCGGCATCGGCAGCGCCCTCGCCTTCTTTACGAAAAAGACCAACAAGCAGTTTCTTTCCGTCAGCCTCGGGTTCTCCGCCGGCGTAATGATCTACGTCTCCCTGGTGGAGATCTTTTTCAAGGCCAAGGACGCCCTGGCCGGCGACCTGGGCGTGCGGACCGGTTCCTGGATCGCGGTGGTGGCCTTTTTCGGCGGCATGTTGCTGATCGCCCTCATCGACAAAGCCATTCCCAAGGCCGAGAACCCCCATGAGATGTTCATGGTGGAGGACATGAAGTGTCCCGAGTGCCGGAAGCAGGCGCACCTGCTGCGGACCGGGATCCTGGTGGCCCTGGCGGTGGCTGTCCACAACTTTCCCGAGGGGTTCGCCACCTTCATTTCCGCCCTGAAGGATCCGTCCGTGGCGATTCCCGTGGCGGTGGCCATCGCCATCCACAACATCCCCGAGGGCATCGCCGTGTCGGTGCCGATTTACTACGCGACGGGAAGCCGCCGGAAGGCCTTCGCCTACTCGTTTCTCTCGGGCCTGTCCGAGCCGGTGGGCGCCCTGGTGGGCTACCTGGTCCTCCGGACCTTCCTGACCGACACGCTGTTCGGCATCGTATTCGCCGGGGTGGCGGGGATCATGGTGTTCATCTCCGTGGACCAGCTGCTGCCCTCGGCCCGGGAGTATGGCGAACACCACCTGTCGATCTACGGGCTGGTGTCGGGCATGGCGGTCATGGCCGTCAGCCTGCTGCTGTTCCTGTAGGGCGCCAGCCCTCCAATCCGGTTCCGATGGTGTAGATCCGGGACGGGCTGCCGGTGGGACCGTACCCGGTCCCGAGATGGACCCAGCCGTGGCGCTCGTAATACCCGACATGGTCGGTGGAAAGATACAGCCGCTCGAATCCCAGCCGCAGGGC
>JAKPNJ010000088.1 GCA_029548445.1 Bacillota bacterium
CGGACATCGCCGCCAAGGTGATCAAGCGCTACTACCGCGGGTTCAGCCTGGGCCAGTTCATCCTGATCCTGGACGCCCTGATCCTGGCCGTCTCGGCGGTGGCCTACCGGTTCGAGGAGGAGTCCAGCGTGCTGCTGGCCATGTACTCGGCCACGGCCCTCTTCGTGTCCGCCAAGGTCATCGACCTGGTCCTGGAAGGGTTTGACTACTGCAAGACCGCCCTCATCATATCGGACAACAGCGAAGCCATCGCCCCGGAAATTCTCCAGGGCATGGGGCGGGGCGTGACCGCCCTGAAAGGCAGGGGCCTCTATACCGGAACCGACAAGGAAGTCCTCCTGTGCGTGCTGCTCCGGCAGGAAGTGGCGACGTTGAAGGACCTGGTCCGGCGCATCGATCCCAGGGCCTTCGTCATCGTCCTGGAGGCCAGGGAGGTTTTGGGCGAGGGATTCGAGCGATACGAGATCAAGGACGCGTAATGCCCGCTCCCGGCGGGCGCCGGCCGCCCATGGCCGCCGGCCTGTCCTTCGGGCCTTACGGATAGAACTCGGCGATGTAGTCGTAGAACATCCGGGCGATGTCGGCTGCGAGCTCCCGGGCCGCGACGGCGTCCCCGCTCTCGGTCAGGATGCAGAGGATAAAGGGTTCCTCGGCGAAGACGATGGCCACGTCGTTTTCCGCATGGTAGGCTGCGTTGGTACCGATTTTGTGGGCGACCCGGACGTACTCGGGCAGTTTCGTGTGGAGTCCGAAGCCAAACTCGGTATTGCACAGGTCGTCGACCAGCGGATCATACACCTCCGGATTCCTGGCCCAGAGGCGATACAACTCCCGGGCGTGGAGCGCCAAATCCCTGGAGCAGGTGCGATGGCGGCCGCTGCTGACCTCTCCGCGGTAATCGGAATAGGAGACCTGGCCCCGATAGTCGAGGGTGGGGCCGATCTTCTTCAGGAACGCCCCGTTGACGGCGTCGATTCCGCCCAGCCGGCGGATGACCATGTTGGTGGCGCAGTTGTCGCTGACGGTTATGGAGAGCCGGGAGGTTTCCCGCACCGTGAATTCGCTTCCGTTGGCCATTCCCTGGATAATGCCCGTGCCGGCCTCGAAGTCGCCGGTTGGATAGGCGCGATTGTCATAGGCCAGGATCTCCTCGAGGGAGACCGCGCCGGCGGCGACCTGGCTGTACAGATACGTATTGATTCCCAGCTTGATGGAACTTGCGGCCACGAAGGGAGCCGTATCCTGGTATCCCCAATCCTCCCCGCTGACAGGATTCAGGTAGGTCAGGGCATAGCGGCCGGGAGCCTGGTCCAGCAGGGCTGCCACATCCGCCTTCAGCGCCTCGTATCGGGCGGCCCGGACCGCGGGATCGGGAGTGGGGCTGGGCGGGACCCCCTCGGTCGGCGTCGGCTGCGCCGTAGGGGCTTCGGTGGTCCCTGGCGTCAGGGACGGCATCCCGGAAGGGTCCGGCGTCAGGGGGGAATCCGAGGGCGTTCCGGTAGGGGTCGGGTTGGCGGGAAATCCGCCGGTCAGCCAGGGGATCCCGAAGAAGGCGAACAGGACAACCAGGACCGTGGCCGGCACCACGAACAGCAGGACCTGGAAGACAGATCGTGCGCCGCCGGTCTTTCGCCGGCGGGGACTCCGGTTTCGGATCCTGGGGGGACGGCTGTCCCGGACGGGCAGCAGCGACTGTCCCCGGGCGAATTCACGAATCACCGGCACCCGTTCGTCGGGCACATGGTCCCATAGGTCGAGCCCGCCCGTTCCCTCGCCAGCAGCCCCGTTCCCCTGTCGGATCCCGGCAGCGTCCCGACCAGGCGGTTCGTTGTTCCGGGGCTCCGTCCTGCCGTTCTTTTTCTTCAAGCGTCCCTCTCCAGCCAGGGCCCCGCAGGGCCGTCGATCCAGCGATGTTGCGGTCGAAACCGACATGGCACATTATATCATCCGGGGCGCAAGCGGCATACGCCGATCCTTCGGCCGACAGGCATTCCGGCCCCGGGACTGTCAATCCGTCGGCATTCCGGCGGAAGTCCCCACTACATTTTGGAGACCCGGGAGATTGTACCACAATCACTGGTATATTCGATTGAAAAACGACAGGCTTCGTGCTATACTCCACTTCAATGGCGAAGCATGACAGCAGGATACGGGACGGAATCGCCATGCCGGACAAGGAGGGCTTTCAGGCATGATCGTCAGGAACGACCTCGACAACTGCAGGAAGGACATGGAATCGTTTATCGGCAGGCGCATCCGCCTGCGCTCCAACGGAGGAAGAAAAAGGACCATTATCCAGGAAGGCATCCTGGACCATTGTTACCCCAATGTCTTTACCGTCAAGTGCTGCCGCAGGAACTCCTACCAGGAGACCGTCTCGTTCAGCTACATCGATATCCTGACCCGGGTGGTGGAAATCGCCGTCGAGACCGGGGAGGAAGCTGCCCCGGATGCGATCCCCTCCTGAACGCGCCGAACCATCCCTGCGCGAAAGGTTCCAAAAGCCCCCTGCCGGCCCGCCGGCGGGGGGCCTTTTCATGGCCGCAGCGCCGCCCGTAGGCTGCTCCGGACACGCCCCATCCCGGGAGAGGCAAGTTGTTCGAGGGTCCGGGGCCGGGGATCGGGGATCGGGAACTCCGCCGTGAGGGTGGCGGGAGAGCCGGACAGCACCAGGGCCCGGTCGGCCAGGCGCAGCGCTTCCTCGATGTCGTGGGTGATCAGGAGCACCGACAGGTCCAGGTCCCGGATCTCGGCGGACAGCCATTCCTGGAGGTCCAGCCGGGTCAGGGCGTCCACGCTGGCAAAGGGTTCGTCCAGCAGGAGGATGTCGCCGGCGAAGAGCCAGGTTCGGAGCAGGGCCGCCCGCTGCCGCATGCCCCCCGACAGCTGGTGGGGATATTTTCTGCCGGCGCCGGCCAGGCCGAACTGCGGCAGCAGCTCCCGGACCCGCATCCGGGCTTCCCGCCGTCCTGTCCCCCGCAGCCGCAGCGGCAGGGCCGCATTGTCCTCCATTCGCTTCCAGGGAAGCAGCAGGTCCTTTTGCATCATGTACCCGATGCGGCCGGCTGCCGTCACCCGGCCCCCATCGGGCGGGTCCATGCCGGCCAGGACATTGAACAGGGTCGTCTTCCCGCTGCCGCTGACCCCCAGGATGGCCACCACCTCCCGCCGGGCCAGGTCCAGGTTCACGTCCCGGATCACGGGCTCGCCGGCGTAATCCTTGCGAAGATCCCGGGCCGACAGGACGACGTCCATCAGGAACCCTCCGGCGGCGGCAGGAAGTCGTTGGTATAGGCCCTCGCCATGTCGGGCTCCGCGGTCAGGATCCCGTTCTCCACCATCCAGGCGGTGAAGGTGTCCCACACCCCGGCCTTCATTTCCCCGAACCGGGGCGCATCGGCGACGAACTCCCCGGACAGGTATTCGACGCTCCGCAGCGCCAGGGTTCGGTCGGTCTCCGGCGCATGGACCAGGAACTGGTCGACGCAGGTTTCCGGATCGTCCAGGCAGGCGACATACCCCCGGCTCACAGCCCGGAGGAACCGGCGGCAGAGGTCCGGATAGGAACCGGGCGTCTCGGTCCCGGGGTCCAGGACCCGCTCGTGGGCGATGAGGATCGGCGTATAGAATTCCAGGGCGGGATCCTCCGCCGCCAGGGGAATCCAGGTGATGGGGTAGTCCCGGACTTCGGCGGCGATGCCGTCCCACCCGTAGAAGATCCAGGCGAAGTCCCCTTCCAGTTCCATGCTGGCGAAGAAATCGGTGGCGGCCATGGTCCCGACCTGTACCTTGTCCACCTCTCCGCCATGCTTCTCCATCAGGGTCCGCAGGAAGGCGGTTTCGAGCTCGGTGCCCCACCCGCTGTAGCGTTTGCCCTCGAAATCCTTCGGTGTTCGGATTTCCCGGTCCGCGGGAGCCGCGAAGCCGGACGTGTTGTGCTGGAGAATGGCGGCCACGGCGGTAACCGGCACGCCGTTGGCCCGGGCCTGGGTCAGCTGTTCCTGGGCGGCCACGCCGAAGTGGGCCTTTCCGGTGCCCACCATCTCGATGAAGTTGAAGTCGGGCGCCTGGACGATCTCCACCTCGAGACCCTCCTCGGCAAACCAGCCGCGCTCCAGGGCGACGAAGAGGCCCACATGGTTCGTATTGGGCACCCAGTCCAGGACGACGGTCACGTCCTCCAGGACAGGCGGTACCTGGGTCGGGGACGGTGTGGGGCCGGCACAGCCCGACACCGGCGCCAGGGCGGCCATGAGGAGGACGAGGCCCAGGAGAAGGGCCGGGAACGAGGCCGGGAACGAGGCCGGTATCGAAGCCGGCAAGCCTTCTGCGGCGCGGCTTTCAGGAAGACGACGGTTCGGAAGCGGACGGGGCATCGGTCAGGACTCCTTTCTCTTTCCAGGGGAGCGAGACCCGCTGGATCCAGGCGGACAACGCGAAGAACAGCAGGCTTTCGACGACGATCAGCAGGATGGCGGCGAACATGCGGTCGTAGGCGTAGGAACGGCGGACCCGCATCATGTAGGCACCCAGTCCCCGGTCGGCGCCCATCCACTCCGCCAGGACCGCAGCCATGACGCAGTAGGTGGCGGAGACCCGGGTCCCCGCGAAGAAGGCCGGCAGGGCGGCCGGCAGCTTGCCGTGGAACAGGACGGCCAGGGGACGGGCGCCCATGGACCGGAGCAGGCGGTGCCAGTCGGGGTCGAAGGCGCGGAAGGCCTCCGACAGGCTGATGCAGACGGGGAAGAAGCAGACCAGCACCACCACCACCAGGCGGGGCAGGAACCCAAAACCGAACAGGAGGATGATGACCGGGGCCAGGACCAGGATGGGAATCGTCTGGGAGCCGACCACCAGCGGGTAGACCGCCCGATGGAAGATCGGCAGCCGGTCCATGGCCACAGCCAGGACCAGGGCCACCAGCAGGCTCAGGAGAAAGCCGAGAAGCGACAGCAGGAAGGTCGAGGCTGCATGGGGTGCGAGTTCGGCCCGCCCCTGCCAGAGGGCCGCCAGCACCGCCCCCGGGGCCGGCAGGACGAATCCCTGCAGGATCCCCAGGTCCGACAGGGCCTGGACCGCCAGGGCCAGCCCCAGGACCGTCAGGACCGGCGGCAGGATCGTTCCGGCTTTTTTCATGTCGCGTCGCCTCCCCCGATGGCCGACAACGGCGTCGCGGGCCGTCACGGGCCCTGAAGGGTTTCGCCGGGTCGGTCCGGGAGGATCGCCAAAACAAAAACCCCTCGTCCGACCTTCGGACGGGGGTCTTTCGGGGGCTCCGGGACCGGGCCGCTCCGCACCTCTCGAGCCGTGCGAGCGGGGAGTCGTCCCCGAAGCGTCGAATCTCCCTCCGCTGGCATTACCCAGTTCAGGTCCTGTGGGTCGGGGGCGCTCCCCCCTCTCAACCGGCCGCTGCCAGTTCCCCAGATTCCGCGGCGGATGCATCCGCCAGCACCCGCAGTATAGGCCGTAAACCCGCCGGATGTCAAATGGGGGACGAAGGATTAGAGACAAGAGGATCCTGATAACGTGTATTATAATAATACATATCCTGAAAATGATAGAAATATATTTGCATATTGCATATGATTTATCTGTTGACAGCTCGCTCGTAGCGGTATTATACTCAGCTTGTCGCAATTCTAATACAATAATAAGTATTAGAATAATACAAAAGGAGGATCACGATGAAACATCTGCTCTCATTCCTGCTGATCCTGATCGTCTCGCTCGGCATCGCGACCGGCTCCCTGGCCGCCACCGCCGCCGACTGGACCACCGTCGGGGCCGGACCCGCGACCTTTGAGGTCGATGGAACCGCCATCAAGATGACCTCGGAAGGCGCCTACCCGGCCAACAACAACGGCGTGCTCCACGGGAACGCCCTGGACATGGTGGCCGGCATCACGTTCGAATTCCAGGTCGATGCCTTCCCGGAAGCGGGGAACTGCTGGTTCGGTCCCTCCATCCTGGACAAGGAGGAGTATTTTGACATCTCCACCGCAGACAAGGGAGAAGGGTTCGTCTTCCTGATCTGGCCTTCCGGCGCGGTCCAGATCATGGGCATCAGCAAGGATGCGGCAGCCGTCTTCGACGTTGTGTATCAATTCTGGCTTCCCGGCGAATGGCGCAACACCCCGGTCGAGATGACCCTGAAGCAGGATTCCGTCAAGGGAATTTCCGTCTGGGTCAATGGTGCGGAGATGGAAGCGGACCGGACCGTCAACGAGGCGTACCTCGGCCTGTTCGATGGAAATGACGCCTATTTCGCCTTCTCCTCCTCCGACCTCGGAGAAGGAACCCAGTCCTGGAGGATCCTGACCCTGAACGGATCGCCGGCTGCCGAAGCGCCTGCGACCGAAGCACCCACCGAAGCGCCCACCGGAGAACCCAACCCGTCAACCGGGGATCCGGCCGCGATGCTGCTGATGATCCCGGCGGCCGCAGCTGCCCTGGGGGCCCTGGCGATCCTCCGGCGCAAGTAATGTCGAGCGGGGCGGGGTGTAGAGTAAAATGAAAGCTGCCGATCCTCCCCGCCCTCTCTGTCCGAAAGGACTCCTTGAGAAGGAGGCACCATGAACAAGCCTGTCGCTCGGTTCATCCTTTTGATCCTGGCCCTGGCATTGCTGGTCGGAACGACTGCCTGCGCCGGCTCGACCCCCTCTCCGACCCAGGTTCCCACCGGAGAAGCCCCTACCGAGGGCGCAACGCCGACCCCGGGCGAAGAAATCGATCCACTGATGAAATACGAGCCTGCCATCGAGATGATGGTCGGCCAGTATGTGGCAGATGAAAGCAAGTTCCCCCAAGGGGAATCGGCGGAAAAGAACGGCGCCTACCAGGTGTATGAGGACGTAGTTGGAATCCGCTTCATTCCCCAGTTTACCGCCTCCTACGGCCAGCCGTATTTCGACAAGCTCCGGCTCCAGATCACGGCGGACGACCTTCCGGACATGTCCTATGCCTCCATTGCGGAAATCGACCAGCTGATCCGGGGCGATTCCATCGTGGACATGGGACCGATCATCGAAAGATATGCCAGCCCCACGCTGAAGGAAATCCTCTATGCCCGCGAGAAGTCCCCCCTGAAGGGTGTCACACGCGACGGGAAAGTCTATGCGATTCCTTCGGTGGTTGACATGAACAACGGGGTCCCCCTGATGTACATCAGAAAGGATGTCCTGGAAAAAACCGGCCGCTCTCTTCCTGCGACCATGGACGAGGTGTTCTCGCTGGCCAGGGACATGATGGCGGCCGATGACAGCATCAAGTACGGCATCAGTTTCTACAAGGAACTTTCCCTCCCCTTCCATGCCATCATGAACGCCTTCGGCGCCTATCCCGGCGTCTATCTTCGGGGTAACGACGGATCGTTCACCTACGGGTCCCTGGCACCGGAAATGAAGACGGCTCTTGGACAGTTGCGGGACGCCATCGAGGACGGTGTGATCGACCGGGACTTCGCCACCACGGATGCCGTCCGGGTGGACGGGCTGATCGGCAGCGGGAAAGTGGGCATTGTCATCACGGAGTTCTGGCAGCCCCTGACCGGAATCGGCTTTACCATCAAGAACGTCCCTGACAGCGACTGGGTCGTCATGCGGGTCCCATCCGCCCAGGGCGGCGACATCGTGCCGTATGCCCCGCTGAATGTGCAGGGATACTATTTCGTCAACAAGGAATATGCCCATCCCGAAGCCCTGGTCATCGCCCTGAACCATTTCGTCGAGGGGTACAACAATCCCGAAGCCGCGTTCCCGACCGCTTGGGGGACCATGTCCAATGAACCGCGGTACGAGGGCGTCATGCTCCACAGCTTCCTGCCGATCTTCATGGACAACCCGACCAAGAATTACAACATGTCGCTTCATATCAAGGCCGCCCTGGACGCGCAGGATCCCTCCGATCTCAACGTCAGCGAAAAGGACCTGTATGACAAGATCCTGGCCGGCGGCGACGACAACTGGCCCTGGGCCATGATCTATCTCGAGTCCGTCCCGGCTGCGTCCACCTACGCCTCCATTCGATACAACGATTTCCTGGGTGCCCCGACGAAGGAAATGGCTACCTACGGCGCCACCCTGTCGACCCTGGAAGGGAAGGCCTTTACGGAAATCCTGGCGGGTGTCAAGCCCCTCGACGCTTTTGACGAGTTCGTCGCTGAATACCTGCAGCAAGGCGGACAGCAGGTCCTGGACAGCATCGCCGGATCCTGACGGAACAAGGACCGAAAGGAGACCCATGAAGGCCACCGGAGCGAAAACGACCTCCCTGCGGACAGGCACCTGGCAGCTCCATCTCCTGATCCTGCTGCCGCTCCTCCTCGTGCTGCTGTTCGCGTATGTCCCGATGGGAGGCGTCCTGATCGCGTTTGAGGACTTCATCCCGAAAAGGGGGATCTTCGGATCCCCCTGGGTGGGTCTCGACAACTTCCGGTTCATTCTGAACATGCCTGACTTCCAGACCGCCTTCCTGAACACGCTCAAGATCGCGATCCTGAAAATCGTCATCGGGTTTCCGATTCCCATCGTCGTGGCCCTCCTGCTGAACGAGGTCCGGCGCCTGGCTTTCAAGAAGGCCGTCCAGACCATCGTCTATCTCCCCTATTTCCTGTCCTGGGCCGTTCTCGGCGGCATCATCCTGGAGATCTTCTCCCGGGAGGGCGCCATCAACCGGATCCTGGCCGTGGTGGGCATCGATTCCATCAACTGGTTGGGAGAAGGGATCCCCTTCATCACCCTGCTGGTGGGCAGCGACATTTGGAAAGGGTTCGGCTTCGGGACCATCGTCTATATGGCAGCCCTGACAGCCATCGACACCTCCCTGTATGAGGCGGCGGAAATCGACGGGGCCAACCGCTGGAGGCAGACGATCCACATCACGATCCCGGGATTGGCTCCCGTAGCCGTCCTTCTGGGAATCCTGAGCCTTGGCGGGGTCCTGAACGCCGGATTCGAACAGATCTTCACCCTCTACAGTTATCCCGTTTACGAGGCCGCCGACATCATCGACACCCTGGTGTACCGTCTCGGTATCGCCAATCCACAGTATGGGTTTGCAGCGGCCGTCGGCCTCTTCAAGTCCGTCGTCAGCCTCGTGCTGATTGCCACGGGCAACTGGCTGGCTTACCGCTACAGCGACTACAGGGTCTTTTAGGAGAGCAGGCATGAGACATTCGCGGGACAGCGCCGCATACCGGGTCTTTTCCATCCTGAACCATGGGATTCTTGCCCTGCTGGCGGCGAGCTGCCTCCTGCCGATCCTCCATCTCCTGGCCATGTCGCTGAGTGCCAACCATTACGCCGAATCCAACCTGGTGGGCCTGTGGCCGAAAGGCACTACCCTGAACTCCTATGCCTACATCCTGACCAATCGCCAGTTCCTGCGGAGCGGGACGATTTCGGGGATGCGAGCGGTATTGGGCACTTCCCTGAACCTGTTCATGACGATCATCATGGCATATCCGCTGTCCAAAACGGCGAAGGAATTCCGAGGACGGAACCTCTACATGGCCATCGTCCTTTTTTCCATGGTCTTCAGCGGTGGCCTGATCCCCATTTACATGCTGGTCCGCTCCCTGAACCTCTTCGATACGATCTGGGCCCTGGTACTCCCCACAGCGGTTCCGACTTTCTATGTCGTCCTGATGATGAACTTTTTCCGGGGCCTCCCGAAAGATATCGAGGAAGCGGCCCGGGTGGATGGGGCCTCCTACATCCGGTCGCTCCTGTCCATCGTCCTTCCCATGTCCAGCGCTGTCCTGGCGACCATCGCCCTCTTTTCCTTCGTCGGTCACTGGAACGCCTGGTTCGACGGCCAGATCTTCAACAACCGCGTGGAGAACTACCCACTGCAATCCTATCTCCAGGTCCTGATCACGCGGAGAGTTCCGCAGGGGATCGATGAATCGATCATCAGCAGGGGCGTCGGACAGCGGACACTGACTTCGGCCCAGATCTTCGTTGCGATGACCCCGCTCCTGGCCATCTATCCATTCCTTCAACGATATTTCGTGAAGGGCGTTGTGGTCGGCTCCGTCAAGGGCTGACACGGAAAGGTTCGGCATTTCATGCCTGCATCAACCAGCCACCCTGGCTTGTTCGACCTTGGGCAAAAAGACATCGGCAGGGCCATGATCCGGCTGAAAAGCCCGTTATCCCGTCTTCCGAGGGTCCGATACGGCCCCAGGCCGGATTTTCTTCACTTTACTGCTCCCTTGGAAAGGTTGGAATCCGACGGATCTGGATGCAGCCTGGTGAGTCCCTTCCTGGCGGCCCGCTACCTGGCTGTCGAACAGGAGTGCGAAGACGGTTCCCGTACGGAGCCCGTGGAGTGCACCCTGGAATTCCGGAGCGAACAGGCCCGAATGGCCGAGACAGGGTTCTTCCGCTGTTCGGATCCGGAGCTCCAGCGCATCGTCGAGGCCTGCCGTACCACCATCCGGCTGTGCATGGTCCCCCATTACGAAGGGAATTCGACCCTGGCCCTCCAGCCGGATCGAAGCCGCTCCTTTGCGAAGACCTGGCGAGGCTCCGGTGACAGCCGCGTCCTGGTGGACGGCCCCCGCCGCGACCGGGAAGTCTGGGTCGGCGACCTGCTTCCCATGGTGAGGACCGCCTGGATCTTTTTTGGGGATCGGGAAGTCATCCGGAATTCCCTCCAGGTGTTCCTGGACCAGTCCGAGCCGGATGGCTACATGCCGGCCAGCAGCATTTCCATGCAGCGGTTCCACGAATACAACGCCTGGTTTTTTATCGTGCTGGCGGAATACGTGATGCTGTCGGGCGATGTCTCCTTCCTGGGGGAAAACGCATCGAGGATCCGGGAAGCCATGCGGTACCTCATCGGTCTCCTGGAAAAGGACGGTACGCTGGTACTGGACAGGATGCAGACCTGGGCCTGGACCGCCAGCCGGTCCGGCCGGATCACAAGCAGCCAATGCGTGGTCCACGATGCCCTGAGATCCATGCGGCTGCTGTCCGGCCTCCTGGGAGACGTTCCAGACGATCCGGCGCCGGATCGTCTGGCAGACCGGCTGGCCGAACAGGTCCGGAACCGTGGATACGATCCGGAGGCCGGCGCCTTTACCGACATGCTCGATATGGTCGCCAGCGGCAAACCGAGGACGTACTCCCTTGATGCCAATGCCCTGGCCATCCGTTCCGGAATCGCGACGCCCGAACAGGCCGCCTCGGCACTCCACTTCCTGGAAACCCACCACTGGTCGGCCCACGGATCCTTCGCCTTCTATCCGAGGGAGAATCCGGATGGCCGGAACTGGGTCCATAACGACCATATCTGGCCGTTTGTCGTCGGATTCGAGGCGGAAGCCCGCTTCCTGGCCGGCGATGCGGAGAAGTCCCTGGACCTGGTCCGAAGGACATGGGGCAGCATGCTGTCCCACGGGGCTGACACGTTCTGGGAGATCATGGACGGCCGGACCGGCGGGTTCATGAACCGGCGGATCGTCGACGCGCCCGACGATCGCGATACATGGAACAGCGCCTGCCATGGCTGGTCGACGGCACCAGCCTTCCTGCTGCCGGCTTACTTGGGCGGCATCCTGCCGACTTCCCCCGGGTACCGATCCCTGCAGCTCGATCCCCACCCCATGGGAATCGACCGGATCGAAGTCCGGGTTCCCGGCATCGAGGGTCCCGTGGGGCTTCTCCTTGAAAGGCAAGGAGACTTCCATCGAATGACCCTGGAGATCCCCGAGGGAACGGAGTGCCGGTGGAACGGCGAATCCGACGTGATCCTCTCCGACGGTTCGACCCGGCAGCGAGGCTCGATCCTGGAAGCCGGAACGTATCGGGTCCGCTTGTGAAGGAAGGAAAAGCGCATATGCTGCACATCCCTCGATTCCGATCTGTCATCCGCCAACGGGGATTCATGCTGGTGGTACTCCTGGCAGGCCTCCTGCTTTCGGCCTGCAGCCAGGACCCCTCGAAAGGACCCACAGACATGCCGACACCCGTATCCACGGCCACACCGTCCACGGCCCCTGCCCTTCCGGATCGGGACGACCCGGTGGAGAATGGATCTACCGACAGCCTGATGACCGGCTCGACCCGGCTGGTCGACGCCTCGGGCGACGCCATTCCAGGGGACCAGGGGCTCCTTCCGCTGACAGACGGAGATCCCGGGACCGGCTGGTCCGAGTCCTTGTACGGGAACGGGGATGAGAACCCGGCCCTGACGGTGGACCTTCGCCGAATCCAGTATATGGACCGGATTGACCTGGTACCGGACCGGCGGACCGGCGAAACCCGGGGCTATCCTGTATCCTTTACCCTGGAGACTTCCATCGATGGGAAAGAATGGGTCGCCATCCTGTCCCGGGATGGCATCGCACCGCCCCTGGAACGGCAGTCCTATGCCTTTGCGTCCAGGACGGCCCGGTTCATCCGGCTGCGCGTCGACCGGGCCGGGACCCTGGAGGACGGACAACCGGGCCTTTCCCTGTCCGATATCGGCGTATACCATGATCGTTACCGGTCGATCCCGGTCCGGGAGGCCGAGACCGGCGACTACTACATCAGCAGTTCCGGCGGAGACGACCGGCAGGATGGCCGAACGCCCGAAACCGCCTGGAAAACCCTGTTCCGGGCGAGCCAGGTGCGGTATGGCCCTGGGAACCGGATCCTCCTGAAGGCAGGAGACCGCTTCGTCGACGAAACCTTGCACCTGGACGGCGCCGGGATGCCGGAATCACCCATCACCGTGACATCGTATGGAACTGGCGCCCCGCCCTCCGTCGAACCCGGCCAGGGCGCTGCCCACGGCCTCCTCCTGGTGGGTACGGACCATGTCCGGATCATGGGCATCGACTTCCGAAACGGAGTATCCGGCATCCTGGCCGTTTCCGATCTCCAGGCGGTCCAGGGACTGGAAATCGAGGACTGCGAATTCGAATCGCTCCACGGGCAGTCCATCGACGCCAGGCTGATCATGCCATATCCGGACATGTACTTCGGTGCCGGAATCGTGATCGCCTGCTATGGAAATGCATCCACCCTCGGTACGGCCCAGTACAGGGACATCCGGATCGAAAACTGCCGATTCGACGACAACGACTGCGGGATCCTGACGACCCTCAACGATCTCCCCACCGCCTCCGACGGGACCCCGACCTCCGCCCATCGCTTCTTTGATACAGGCACCATCCGGAACATCGTCATCCGGAACGTCCGCATCGACCGGAGCCGGCGCAGCGGCGGCATCATGCTCTATGGATGCCGGGACGGCGAGATCGACGGCGCAGTGATCAGCGAGACCGGGTATCTCCACGGCATGTACTGGGGGGTCTGCGCCTGCCAGCTCTCCATGTGCCAGGATTTTGTCGTCCGAAACTCGGAGTTCATGTTCACACGCCTGGTTAACAACTCCCCGGACGGCGAGGGATTCGACTTCGAGTCCGGCAACATCGACGTGACCCTTGAAAACTCCTACATCCATGACAACGAGGGCCCTGCCATCCTGTTCTATGGGGAAAACATGGGCTGGAAGGGCGAGAACCGGGGGATCGCCGTCATCGGGTGCCGGATCGAAAATAATGGCACCCGGGGCCGGAACGATCACTCGAAGGTATTCAAGAATTACCCGGCCAATGAGGGCATCGTCCGGGACAACACGATCCGCCTGGCGTTTCCCGGACAGTGCTTCGACGCCTCTCCCCTTCAGTTCTTCGACAACGTGGTCCTGGATGAAGCCGGCGATCCTCTTTCGGGATATGGCCGGGATCCGGATTCCGAACCCCGGAACCTGGCGGCCGGCGGGTCGGCGACGGCCTCCTCCTCCTATGAATATGAAGGGTTCTCCATCGACCACCTGCTGGACGGGGAGCGGTCCGGCCTGGCCATGGACAATGCGGGCTGGTCCTCTGCAGCGGGGGAAGCGAACCGCCCGGACGAGTGGGTCCTGGTTGACCTGGGCCAGGTCGAGGCGATTTCGGAAGTCCACCTGTATGCCGTCCAGCGGTGGCCGGACTGGTTCGTTCCGGGGGTCGGGGCCCTGTTTCCCGAATCCCTGACCGTCCGGATCTCGGAGGATGGCGTTTCCTATCGGATCTTCGGAACCCTGGCTTCCATTCCGAAGGACGGCAGGGAACGCCACATGGTCTCATCTGGTACCCAAAATGCCCGGTATGTTAGAATAGAATTCGATTCGCTGAGACGGAACCCCCTGAAACCGGAGTATATGGCCCGCATCGCCGAGGTGGAGATCTACCGATGAATCGAAACGACCTGCTGCCGACCCGGGCGACGTCCAAGCAGGGGCAGTTGATCCGGAATATCGCCGATCTCGTGCTGTCGGGACGCCTTCCCCCGGGAGCGGAAATCGACACGGAGGCCGCGGCCATGGCTCGTTTCGGCGTCAGCCGGGTGACCGTCCGGGCGGCCTACGAGCACCTGAAGAAGATGGGGATCATCGAGCGGGACCAGGGCCGGACCGGCCGAATCCGTCCGGAGGCGCCAGCCATCCTGCAGTCCCTCCTGGCCGGCATGGACGAACCCCTGGTTCCCAATCACCACGAGCATCGCAATACGGTGATCGGGGTCATGCTGCCGGAAGTCCAGACCTTCTTCCCCCGGGTCCTGTCCGGCATTGAGAAAGCTGCCACCGAATACGGCATTACGGTCAATTTCGGCCTGACCCCCACGGTGGAGCGGGAAACCGTCCATATCGACCGGCTGCTGTCTGCCGGCGTGCATGGCATGATCGCCAATCCGATCCGATACAAGGGGAACTACTCGCTCGAAAACTACCTGCGGATCCAGAAATCGGGCCTTCCCTTCATCATGATCGGCAAGCCGCCGATCCTGGTCCACTGCGACGCCGTCTACTGCGACGATGTCATCGGATCCCGGAATGCGGTCCGAACCATGTTCGAGCGGGGATGCGACGAAGTCCTTCACATCACCAGTTCCCTATGCGACGAGGAATCCGTCCAGGAACGAAGCGAGGGATTCCGTCTCGCCGTGGCCGAGGCGAGGCCCGCCCATCGGCCAGTCATCCTCGATTACTCCGAGGCCGATTTCGCTTCCTCGCTGGCCGTCCGGATTTCGTCGGCCAGGGGACGGCTGGGAGTGTTCCTGTATGACGACCTGATGGCGCCCATCATTTACGATGTGGTAGCCCGGACCGGACGGCAGATCCCGAACGACGTGGCCATCATCGGGTACAACAACCTCGATATCTGCGACAGCCTCCCGGTCCGCATGGCCTCCATCCGGCACCCGCAGGAGGACCTGGGGGCCCGGGCCGTCGCCATCCTGGCCGCGAAGATCGAGTCACGCGTGAAGGAGACTCCCGATCGGACCGTGCATCACGAGATCATGATGCCGATCCTCAAGGAAAGGGAAAGCCTGCCTCGCTGACCTGCAGAAGACGGGTCATCCATTCCCTGCCCGGACCACCCACCCAAGGAGGTTTCCATGAGACCGCAATTCGGGCTGCAAGGCTCCGTCATGGGGTGGAACGACCCCTGGCTGGATCCGAAGGATGGTGCCTTTCGGAGAACAGGGGAAGGGATGGACTTCCCCTCCCAGGACCCGACGCCTTCCGCCGACCGGCTGGTCCGGCTCCTGGAGCGGGAAGGAGCCGACTTCTTCCTGTACCATCCCCCGCCCGTCGATGGGGCCATCGGGGCATTTCTCGACTCGATGTCCCGTTCGGACCTGGCGTTCCTGCTGGGAAACGAGGTCGGATGCATCAATGTCCATACGGCTCCCGGGACCAATCGATGGGACCTGCCGGAGCCGGCCGTTCGGGCGGCCCTGAAGACCTGTCGATGTCTCGGCCTGGTTTATGACGAGACCGAGCACCTGCAGCTGCATCCCGGGCAATATGCCGGCCGGGATGATCTCTTCCAGTGGTCCGATCCGAACGGGTTGTCCCTGGAGGACGCCGAGGCCTCCATTGCAGCCGCGGTGCGCCGCAGGATCGAGACCCTGGAGGGGATGGGGGAGATTCCTGCCTATGGGGAGCATGTGTTTCCCGTCATGACCCATGTCATGGCCCGGGGCGGCATGAACCCCTGTCCGAAGATCCTCAAGGAAGCCTTCACGCCCATCACCCTGGCCATCGCCCAGGGAGCGGCCCGCCAATATGGAAAGCGACTTGGCATCTGCGTGGACCTGTGGGGATTTGATACAGGACCCTGGTTCACACGCCTCTGGGGTTTTCCCGCCCATTCGCCGGCGGAGTTCGGGAGCGCCCTGGCCTGTGCCTGGCACCAGGCGCCGGACCTGGCCTTCGTCGAAAATATCGATCCCCTGTACCGCTTTGATGGCCAAGACTTCCATCCCACAGAGTTCGCCCTGGAGTGGAGCCGATTTGTGACGGGATGCCGGCCGGACCTGCCGTATCACCATCGGGATGCCTCCTGCCGTACCGCCGTCATCCGCTCCGACGACGGCGTCATGTCCGACCGCGGGACTTTCCGGTCCAGGGGCCCATTCGGCTCCGACACCCTTCCGGTCACGCCCGAGACCTGCAGCTTCTTCCAGGTCATGGACCACCTGGCTCATGGCACCGGATCGCCCCGTTCTCTGACCTGGTTCCAAAGCGATCGTCCGTCCCGGTGGTCCGCCGGGCAGTACCCCAGAACTGCGGAAACCCTGGCTCGATTGCCGCTGCCGCACGGGGTGGAGGATCGCACGCCTTCGGAACACCCGCTCTTTCACCCACTCGACCGGGTGCTGGTTTTCGACGAGACGGTCCGCAGCGAGACATTGGGGCATCCGGACCGGATTATCCTGTGCGGCAGCCGGGCTTCGCCGGCGTTGCGGGCGCTGCTGGAAGAGAGACGGCGACGGGGAACGGACGTGCTGATGGCCGGCTGGCTGTCGGATGGCCAGGGAACGGTCCGGCACGAAGAAGACGGGATGCGGACGGAAGGCGCCCGGATCGTGGTTCCGAATTTCGACTGCCCGGAGGCCCGTTCCTTCCTCGACGGCTGCCTGGGGGATCCCGGGGAATGGAGGTGCGAGTTCGGTGCGTATGATGTGGTCCACACAAATCCGTCCGGTGACGGCGTCCGGCTCGACATCCGGATCGAACCCTCCCGACGGATCCGGTGACATCCTCCCCCTGTCCGGATCCGAATTTCATTTCACTTGACAGCTGTCCATTTACAGGTGCACGGAAAGGGCATAGAATCGACGGGGAGATCAACACCTGTGATCGGAGGCCCCGATGGTGCAACTGGAAGACGAGATCCGACAGCTCAAGGAAGACCGGAACGCGGTGGTGGTGGCCCACAACTACCAGCGGGACGAAGTACAGGCGGTCGCCGACAAGGTAGGGGATTCCCTGGCCCTGGCCCGCTTTTGCGCCGAGACCGATGCGGCGGTGATCGTGTTCTGCGGCGTGCATTTCATGGCGGAAAGCGCGAGCCTCCTGTCGCCGGAGAAGACGGTCCTGCTGCCGGTGGCGGACGCAGGCTGTCCCATGGCCGACATGGTCGGGGTCGACGAGCTGAAGGCGTGGCGCCGGGACCACCCCGGCATCCCCGTGGTTTGTTATATCAACTCTTCCGCGGCGGTCAAGGCGGAGAGCGACATCATCTGTACCTCCTCCAACGCCGTGGCGGTGGTCCGATCCCTGCCGGATCCCGAGATCCTGTTCATCCCCGACCGGAACCTGGGCCAGTATGTGGCGGACCAGGTGCCGGAGAAGACGGTCCACCTGTGGCCGGGGTTCTGCCCCACCCACGACCGGATCCGGGCGGTCCACGTGGAGGAAGCCCGGGCCGCCCACCCCGACGCGGTCCTGCTGGTGCATCCCGAGTGCCGGCCGGAGGTTTGCCGCCTGGCGGACTTCGTGGGCAGCACAAAACAGATCCTGGACCATGCCCGGACGAGCCCCGCCTCCACCTTCCTCATCGGGACCGAGGAGGGTGTCCTGTGGACCCTGCGCCGGGACAATCCCGGCAAGCGGTTTTTCCTGGCGGGACCGGGGTTCTTCTGTCCCAACATGAAAAAGACGACCCTGGAGAGTGTCCGGGACGCCCTGGTTCATATGCGGCATGTCATCCAGCCGCCCCCGGACACAGCCGACCGGGCCCGGGCCGCCCTGGCCCGGATGCTGGCGGTGAGGTAGGCGCCATGGATAGCACGCCCATCCCGTCCCGGCGGTTCGACATCGTGATCATCGGCAGCGGCGTCGCCGGGGTCTATACCGCCCTGTGCGCGCCGGATTCCCTGTCCATCGCCCTGATCACCAAGGAATCCGTGGAGATCAGCAACTCCTCCCTGGCCCAGGGCGGCATCGCCGTATCCCTGGGCGACAACGATTCGCCGGAGCTCCACCTGCGGGACACCCTGTATGCCGGGGCCGGCCTTTGCGACGAGGACGCCGTCCGGGTTCTCGTGGAAGAAGCGCGGCCGGTCATCGAGGACATTCGGATCCGGGGCGTGGACTTCGACCGGGGCGCGGGCACCCAGCTGTCCCTCGGCCGGGAGGGCGCCCACAGCCAGCCCCGGATCGTCCATGCCGGCGACACGACAGGCAAGGAGGTCTGCGACAAGCTGACCGCCCTGCTGCTGCGCCGGCCGGGGGTGACGGTCCTGGAGCGGACCATGGCCCTGGACCTCCTGGTGTCGGACGGAACCTGCCGGGGACTGACCGTTCTGGACGAACCCACGGGCACAATCCGGCCCATCCTGGCTGACCGGGTGGTATGCGCCACCGGCGGATACGGCCGGCTCTACGCCCACACCACCAATCCGGAAGTGGCCACCGGCGACGGGGCCAGCCTGGCCTACCGGGCCGGGGCCGCCCTGATGGACCTGGAATTCATCCAGTTCCACCCCACGGTTCTGTGGCATCCCAGGAACCGGACCTTCCTCATCTCCGAAGCGGTCCGGGGCGAAGGGGCCGTGCTCCGGAACCTGTCCGGCGAGCGCTTCATGACAGCCTACCACCCCATGGCCGACCTGGCGCCCCGGGACGTGGTGGCCCGGGCCATTTTCGCCGAAATGCACCGGACCGGAACCCCCCATGTCTGGCTGGACATCACGTCCGTGGACCGGAATCGCCTGGAGTCCCGGTTCCCCAACATCTTCCGAACCTGCCTCGGCTACGGCATCGACATGTCCCGGGATCCCATCCCCGTGACACCGGCCGAGCATTACTGCATGGGCGGCATCCGAACCGACCTGGCGGGGCAGACCGGCATCCGGGGGTTCTTCGCCTGCGGGGAGGCCGCCTGCAACGGGATCCACGGCGCCAACCGGCTGCCCAGCAACTCCCTGCTGGAAGGGCTGGTCTTCGGCCGACGCATCGGGGAGGAGTTCAGGGACCTGGCCCTGCGGAAAGCCGCTTCGCCGGAACCGGCCGGCAGCGAGGCCGACGCCGGCGGGGCCTATGCCCCGGCATCCCCCGACACCGCCGCATCGTCCCCCGACCGGTCGCACCCGCCGATCCCCCCCCTGCCCCCGCTTCCCCCGGACGAAACCGCCGCTCTCCGCCACGAGATCCAGACCCTCATGTCCGACCGGGTGGGCATTGTCCGGAACGCTTCCGGGCTGGGAGCCGCCCGGGATCGGC
>JAKPNJ010000097.1 GCA_029548445.1 Bacillota bacterium
CATGGCCTCCATCTCCCGGGGGATGATCCGGGGCGCCCTGGACGCGTACATCGGGCGCGACGAGGCCCTGGCGGCGGAGGTGGTCCGGAACGACGACCAGGTGGACGACCTGTATCTCCGGATCAAGGACGACCTGATCCACCTGATCAAGGTGGACCGGGACCATGTCGAGTCCCTGACCGAGCTCCTGCTGGTGGCCAAGTACTTCGAGCGGATCGCGGACCACGCCACCAACGTGGCCGAGTGGGTGGTCTTTACGATCCGGGGCGACCACCCGGACCTCGAGACGGCGACCTGATGGCGTCGGAATCCGGGCCGGCGGCCCTGCTGGTCCTTGTGGAGGACGACCCGGTCATCGCGGAGCTCGTCCGGTACAACCTGGAGGGCGACGGCCACGCGGTCCGCGTCTTCCGGGACGGGGAGAGCCTGCTGGAGGCCCTGGGGAGCATGCCGGTCCCGGACCTGTTTCTCCTCGATGTGATGCTGCCGGGCATGGACGGCTACGCCCTCTGCGCCCTCCTCCGGTCGAACCCGGTTGCCTCCCTGGCGCCCATCGTCATGCTGACGGCCCGTTCCGCCGAGTCCGACCGGGTCCGGGGCCTGGACACGGGGGCCGACGACTATGTCGTCAAGCCCTTCGGCATCCGGGAACTCCTGTCCCGGGTCAACGCCCAGCTGCGCCGCACCCGGCGGATGCAGCCGGCAGGACAGCCCTCGGGACAGGCCGGGGGACAGCCCGGGGGGCAGCCCGCTGCTTCTTTCGGGACGGGTGCGGTCCGTTCCCATGAGCCAGTCAGTGCCGGGTCCGCGTCCGTCGGGCCCGTGTCCACCGGCGCCGCGTCCACCCCGGCCGAACCGGCCCCGCTCCGGATCGGGGACATCGTCCTGGACGACCTCCGGCACCGGGTGTTCCGCAGGGGCGCCGAGGTGCCCATGACCCACAGGGAATACGAGCTGCTGAAGTTCATGATGCTCCACCGGGGGGTGGCCTTCTCCCGGGACGAGCTGCTGAACCGGGTCTGGGGCTACGAATACGCCGGGGAGACCCGGACGGTGGATGTCCATGTCCGCCAGCTCCGGCGAAAGCTGGAGGAGGACGACCGGAATCCGGTCCACATCGAGACGGTCCGGGGACGGGGGTACCGGTTCCGGGAGGACTGACGGGACCGGACGCTGCAGGACGTTGGCGAACGGCCGGCGGGACATCGACAGACGGCCTCCGGAAGGCGACGGAAGGCGAGAGGGGGACCCCATGCTCAAGCGTATATATTTATTGGTCGCGGCGGTGGTCGTGCTGGCGGTGGTCCTGGGCGGCCTCCTGGCGGCGGACCAGGTCCGGACGCTCCATACGACCCTGACCGAGGACCGGCTGGTGGCCGCCATCCGGACCGCCGAGGCCGAGCTTGGCGCCGGGCGGACGGCGGCGGAGGCCGTTTCGCTGGTGGCGAGCGGCTTCGGCCGGGGAACGGGTGAGGACCGGTGGGTGCGCCTGACCCTGGTGGACCGGCAGGGCGTCGTCCTGGCGGACAGCGAAGAGGACCCGGCCGCCATGGACAACCACCGGCTCCGGCCGGAGATCGCCCAGGCCTTCGACACCAGGGTGACCGGCCGCCACATCCGCCGCAGCCCGACCCTCGAGGTGGACATGCTCTATCTCGCTCGGTATTCCGCGGAACGGGACCTCGTGGTCCGGGCCGCCATTCCCCTGTCCGACTACAACCAGACGCTGCGCGCCATTCTGTGGCGGCTGTCCCTGGTGCTGGGCGGCTCGCTCCTGGGGCTGCTGGCCATCGGGCTGCTGGTGACCCGGTGGATCGGCCGGCCGTTGCGGGAACTGCGGGACGCGGCCCTCCAGGCCGCGGACGGGCGCCTGGACATCCATGTGGCGCAGTTGCCCGAACTGGACCGGGACACCGAGGTGGGACAGCTGGCCCGGGCCTTCGACACCATGCGGGATCGTCTCCGCTCCATCCTGTCGGAACTGGAGGACCGGAATGCCCGGCTGGACGCCATCCTGGACTCCATGGACGAACCACTGGCGGCGGTGGATGTCGACTGCGGCGTGACCTTCCTCAACGCGGCGGCCCGGGACGCCTTTTTCGACGGCAAGCCCCTCCCGGACCGCTGCATGCCCCTCCTGGCCGTGATCCGGAACGGGGAAGCGGAGCGCATCCTGGCCCTGACCCTCTCGACCCGGACCCCCCAGCACGGAGAAGCGCGCATCGAGACCCGGAAAGGCCGGCGCATCTACCGGATCCACGCGGCCCCCATCGGGAGCCGGGGCGCCATGGCCGCCTTTTCGGACATGACCGAGATCGTCCGGCTCCAGCAGGTCCGGAGCGATTTCGTGGCCAACGTGACCCATGAGCTCAAGACCCCCCTGACCTCCATCCGGGGGTTCATCGACACCCTGCGCCGGGGAGCCGTCCGGGACCCGGAGGTGGTTTCCCGGTTCCTGGATATCATCGACATCGAGGCGGAGCGCCTCCATGCCCTGATTTCCGACATCCTGACCCTGTCCGAAATCGAGTCGTCCCAGGACGTCCAGGATCGGGAAGCCATGGACCTGACGGCCCTGGTGGACGATGTCCTGGTCCTCCTGGACGAAGCCGCGTCCCGCCGCCGGGTGACCCTGGTCAACGGGCCGCCGCCGGCTGGCGGGAAACCCGACGGGGCGGCAGGCGAAACGGCCATCGGGTCCGACGAGGAGGCCGTTCCCGAGCCCTTCCCCATCCGGGCCAACCGGCTCCGGATCCACCAGCTGCTGATGAACCTGGTGGACAACGCCGTCAAGTACAACCGGGAGGGCGGAACAGTGTGGATCTGGGGCGAGCGGGCCCTGGGGGGCCGGGTGACCCTGCATGTCCGGGACGACGGCCCGGGCATCGAGCCGGAGCACCAGTCCCGGATCTTCGAGCGGTTCTACCGGGTGGACCGGGGGCGATCCAGGGAGATGGGCGGAACCGGCCTGGGACTGGCCATCGTCAAGCACATCGCCCAGCTGTACCGCGGCGCCGTGTCCGTGGAAAGCGTGCCCGGGCAGGGCGCGGAATTCCTGGTCTCCCTGGAGGTCTAGGGGCTGCCGCCGCGGTTGTCGGCGGGGCCGCCGCAGTGTCGCCGCGGTTGTCGGCGGGGCCGCCGTGGGGTAAGATGGAACCACCGACCGCCGGCCGGTCCGCCGGTCGATTCAGGAGGAGACGCACATGGCCCAGAACGAAACCGCACGGTTCACCCTGGGACCCGAGCATGCCGCCGAGGCCCGGGAGATCCTCTCCCAGGTGCTGGCTGCCCTGCGGGAGAAGGGATACAATCCGGTCAACCAGCTGGTCGGCTATTTCCTTTCCGGGGACCCGACCTACATCACGAACCACAACGGCGCCCGGAGCATCATCCGCCGGATGGAGCGGGACGAGCTGATGGAAGTGGTGATCCGGGAGTACATTTCGCGCCTGTAGGATGGAATCGCGCAGGCTGGGTCGCCGGGGCCCGCGGGTCTCCCGGCTTGTGTTCGGCACCCTGGCCATGGGCCGGGCCCAGGCCGGCCTCTCTCCGGAGGCCGGCGGCGAGCTGCTCGCCTTCGCCCGGTCCCTGGGCATCGACTGCCTCGACACCGCCGACGCCTACGATACCTATCCCCATGTCCGGGAAGGCCTGCGCCGGGCGGCCGCCCCCCTCGCCATCGTCAGCAAGACCTACGCCTGGGACCGGGCGGGGGCCCTGGCCGCCGTGGAACGGGCCCGCCGGGAGACGGGGGCCGACCGCATCGACGCGTTCCTTCTCCACGAGCAGGAGTCCTTCCGGACGCTGCTGGGCCATCGCGACGCCTTCGAGGCGCTGCTGGACCTTCGGGAGCGCGGGGTCCTGGGAGCCGTGGGATTCTCCACCCACGCCGTGGGACCGGTGTCCTGCGCCGCCGCCGCCCTGGGCGTTCTCCCGGAGGACGGCTCCGATCCCTGGGAGGGCGAGGACCCGGGCCCTTACCGGGAAACCGACCTGGTCCATCCGCTGCTGAATGTCGCCGGCGTGGGCCTGCTGGACGGAGGGCCGGGGGACATGGCCCGGGCTGTGACCCGGGCCCATGAGGCAGGTGTCGGCGTCCTGGGGATGAAAATGCTGGGAGGCGGGACCCTGCTGCCCCGCTTCGACGAAGCGGCAGCCTTCGCCCTGAGTTTCCCGGCGGCGGACGCCTGGGCGGTGGGCATGCAGGACGAGGACGAGGTGCGGGCCAATGTGGCCCTGTTCGAGGGCCGCGCCGTGCCGGACCCGGTCCGGGAGCGGCTGGGACGGCGCCGCCGCCGTCTGCTGGTCGAGTCCTGGTGTTCCGGATGCGGGGCCTGCGTGGCCCGGTGCGGCCAGGGCGCCCTGCGGCTGGAGGAGGGGCGGGCCGTCGTCGACCCCGCCCGATGCGTCCTGTGCGGGTATTGCGCGGCGGTGTGCCGGGATTTCTGCATCAAGGTGGTCTGACAGGAGGCGCCATGGAACGAAAGGACAGGATTCTCGCCATCGATCCCGGTCGGGTCCGGGTGGGCCTCGCCGTCAGCGATGCCCTGGGCGTCACGGCCCAGCGGCTGCCGGCCCTCCGCTGGAACGAGCGGGATCCGGAGGGGTCCCTGGCCCGCCTGGTCGAGGTCTGCCGGGAGAAGGGCGCCGTCCGGGTGATCGTGGGCAGCCCCCGACGAACAGACGGGCGGGAAGGGGAGGCCGAATCCCGGTCGGCCCACCTGGCCCATGCACTGTCCGAGGCGACCGGGCTTCCCGTGGAGCTTCGGGACGAGCGGTACACCACCGTCCTGGCCCAGCAGGTGCTCCGGGACACAGGCGTCCGGGCCGACAGGAAGAGCGGCCTCCTGGACAGCATCGCCGCCGAGATCCTGCTGCAGGAATACCTCGAGGCCCTGAGGCGGGCCGGGGGAAGGCCGGAACCGGAGTCCTAGGGGCCTCGCGGAATCGGGGGACTCCTGTGGTATAATCTTTTGAAGCATGGCGACGCGAACGAGCGCCGCCGATCAAGGAGGGAATCCCATGAACTGGATGGATGACGGGAAAGACAAGGCGGGCTGCGGCTGCGGATGCAGCGATGACTGCTGCGGGGATGGACACGAAGAGGCCTGCGGATGCGGGAGTGAAAGCGCCGGCGAGGGCATCATTACCATGACCGACACCGAAACCGGCGAGGAATTTACTTTCGCCGTGGAGGATATGTTCGAGCTGGAGGACGAGGTCTACTACGTGCTGGTCAGCTGCGACGACGACCCCGAGATGGTGATTGTCCGGGTCGTGGAGATGGAAGACGGCAGCCAGGGCCTCCAGAGCCTGGAGGAGGACGAGGCCGAGCGCGTGTACGCCGAGTACGAGCGTCTCTGCGAAGAGGACGAGGGCGGGGACGACGATGAAGACGAGGACCGGCCCGAAGCGGAGTGACACCGGCCGAACCCCGGCCGTCCGGAAGGACCATGACGAGACCATCGCCGTCCTGGTCGATACGGTAACCGAAGACGAAGTCTACATGTTCCTGATCGACTCGTTCGAGAAGGACGGGCGGAGCTATGCGGTCATGGTTCCGTACGAACCCGACGAGGAACGGAACCGGGATCCTGAAATCGTGATCCTCCGGTCCCTTCGGGGTCGTTCGGGAGAACAGCTTTATGCCACCATCCGGAAGCGGCGGGAACTGGACCTGGCCTTTTCCGAATTCGTCCACCGGTTCGAGACCGCCGAGGGCCCGTGAAAATCCCCGGCTTCCACCCCTTCGGACCCGATGACCTGGCGACCTACCAGGCGGATTACCGGGCGTCCGGCACGGAGATCTCCGACATGGGGTTCGTGTCCCGCCTGGCCTGGGGCGCCGCCTTCGATTACCAGGCTGCCCGGATCGCCGGCCTGACCTGCCTGGCCAGCGACGGGGGCGTCTTTACCTGCCCCCACCTGGTGATGCCCCTGGGCGATCCCGACCGGGAGCGGCTCCTGAAGGTCCTGGCTGTCGTCGTCCCGACGTTCGAGTCCATGGGGTGGCCCCTGCAGATCCTGTATGTGGACGAGGGGCGGCTTCCCTTATTCGGGGACCTGCCGGGATTCGGGGTCCGGACCCTGGTCCATGACGACTTTACCGACTATGTCTATGACGCGGAGGCCCTGCGGACCCTGTCCGGCAAGAGCCTCCACGGGCAGAAGAACCAACTCAACCGGTTCGCGCGGCATTGCCCGGACGCGACGACCCGCCCGCTGGCCGCGTCGGATCGCGACGAATGCCTGGACCTGGCCGCCCGCTGGTGCCGGGAACGGGGGATCGACTGCCTGGATCCGCGGCAGAGCGATCTCGTGCCCATCCGGCGGGTGTTTGACCATTATGATGCGATCCCGGTCCTGGGCGCCGCCATTCAGGCCGGCGGCCGGATCGTGGCCTTCGCCATGGGAGCCTGGGGCAACGGCGACACGGCCCTGGTCCATTTCGAGAAGGCCGAAAGCGGCCTGCCGGGCCTGTATGCGGCCATCAGCCACCGGGTCGCCACCGAGGTATTCCCCGATGCCCGCTGGATCAACCGCGAGGAGGACATGGGGATACCGGGGCTCCGGCAGGCCAAGCTGGCCCTGGGACCCGTCCGCCGGATCCGGAAGTACGAGATCCACCTGGAAAGGAAGTGACCCATGCCCGGCGAATCGACTCCCCGCGGATCGGACCCTCCCCGGGACATGGACGCCTGGCGGCATGCCTCCATGCCGACACCCCCGCCCGCGTCCCTGCCCTCCGGCGATCCGCAGAACCGGCCGGACGCCGTTCAGCCGGCCGGTGACGCGCCCCGGGCCTTCCGGGCCGGCACCATCCTGGTTCCGGTGGGGGGCATGGCCGTCCACTTTATCCTCTCGCTGCTGGTGTTTTTCGCCTGGACCGTGGGCCTGGCCTTCTCCCTGGCCCGGTCCGAAGGGATCTCCCTGCAGCCGGCCCTGGAGGAAGCCACCCGCCTCCTGACCGAGGAGTGGTTCGCCCGGGTGGCCGCTGTCTACTCGGCGCTGCAGCTGCTGGTCTTCGTGCCGGTCCTGCGGGTCCTGGGCCGCCAGGACCCCCGGGCCCTCCTGCTGGAGAAGCCGCGGATCTCGGACATGATCCCCTCCATCCCGGTCATGATCGGGGCCATGGGCGTCACCGCCCTGTATTTCTTCGCCCTGACCGCCCTCCGTCCCGTCGTACCCTTCATCGACACCGAGCTCACGAACTACGAGGCCCTCCAGGCCACCCTCTCCGGCGACGACCATCTGTGGATCCAGGTCCTGGGCATCTGCCTCCTCGTCCCCGTGGCGGAGGAGGTCCTCTTCCGGGGCATCATCCAGGGGGAACTCCGGCGGGCCATGCCGGAGGGGGCGGCGGTGGCCATCCAGGCCCTCCTGTTCGCCCTGTTCCACATGAGTTTCGTCCAGTCCACCTATGTCCTCCTCCCCGCCGTCCTGCTGGGGCTCGTGTACGCCTGGACCCGGTCGCTCTGGGTGCCGATCCTGATGCATTCGGTCTTCAACCTGATGGGCACGGTCCTGCCCCGGGTGGCGGAGGCCAGCGAGGCCGTCGGGACGGCGGTGGTGCTGGTGGAACTGGCCTTTATCCTGGTGGGAGTCATCTGCCTTGTCTGGATCTATACGAACCGCCGGACAGGCCCGTACAGGGCCGCGGCCAGGAAGGAGGCCCATCCATGATGCTGCAGAATGGCAGCACGATGGTCCCGGAGGGCTACCGGGCGACCCTTGGCATTCGGGAGACCGAGATCGCCATCAAGCTGGTCAAGGACCATGTGGAAGCGGAACTGGCAGATACCCTGAACCTGACCCGGGTGTCCGCGCCGCTGTTCGTCCGGCCCGAAACGGGCCTGAACGACGACCTGAACGGCGTGGAGCGCCCGGTGGCCTTCGAGATCGGCGACCTGGCCGCCGGCGTGGAGGTGATCCACTCCCTGGCCAAGTGGAAGCGCATGGCCCTGGCCCGGTACGGATTCAGGAACGGCGAGGGCCTGTATACCGACATGAACGCCATCCGCCGGGACGAGCGCCTGGACAACCTCCACTCGGTCTATGTGGACCAGTGGGACTGGGAGCGGGTCCTGTCCCGGGAGGAACGGACCCAGGCCACCCTCCGGTTCATCGTCCGCGAGATCCACGACTGCCTCCGGCGGACCGAGAACCGGATCCTGCGCCATTACCCGCACCTGGTGCGGAAGCTGCCGGCCGAGATCGTGTTCCTCGATTCCCAGGAGCTGGAGGACCGCTGGCCCGGCCTGGCGCCCAGGGAGCGGGAAGACGCTGCCTGCCGGGAATACGGGGCCGTGTTTATCCAGAGGATCGGGGGGCGTCTCCGCAGCGGTGTCCGCCACGACGGCCGGGCACCGGACTACGACGACTGGAACCTGAACGGCGATATCGTGTACTGGTACCCGCTGCTGCAGCGGTCCTTCGAGATCTCGTCCATGGGCATCCGGGTCGATGCGGCGTCCATGGCCAGCCAGCTGGCGGAAGCCGGCTGCATGAACCGGGCCGGGAGACCCTTCCACCGGGCGGTCCTGGAGGATGCCCTCCCCCTGACCATCGGCGGAGGCATCGGCCAGTCCCGGCTGTGCATGTTCTTCCTGGACAAGGCCCACATCGGGGAAGTCCAGTCGTCCGTCTGGCCCGACGAAGTCCTTTCGGTCTGCGAGGCGTCCGGGATCCTGCTTCTCTGACGCCCGGAAGGAGGCACGGTGCGGATACGGCTGTTGCGCGGAGACCAGAGACGGCGGCTCCTGACCGTTGCCGGCTCGGTGACCGCCGTGGCCGTGGCGGCCGGGGCGATGACCTTCTGGGCCCAGGCCCGCTTCGACTCCCTGGCCGGGCAGAGCCTGGTCCGGATCCAGGTCCGGGAGGAGGAGCGGCGGACCCCGGTCCTGGGCGGCGGACTCTCGCTGCCGTCCCTGCCGTCGGCCAACCTGGCCGGGGACGCGTCCTTCGAGCCCCTGACCTTCCACAAATCCCTGACGGTCCATGACGGCACGGCCTCGATCCTCCTGGTCTCCGCCTCCGAGGCGGAAGCGGCGGTCTACGGCGAAGGGTTCTTCGAGGGAGCCGACATCCGGGTGACAACCCCCGGGGAGCAGGGGCTGGTCCTGAAGAAGACGGCCCGGGTCCTGGGATACCACGTGAACCGGATCGGCCCGGTCCAGCCGGCGCCGCTGCCCGAGGAACTGCCGGGCGGCCTCCGGGTCCTGGACTTCGCCGTCCATGACGGTACGGCCGCCGCATCCATGGGCCGGGGCCTCGTGCTGCTGGGCCCCGACACCCAGTCGCCCCGGGTCGCGGACACGGGCCTCGAGGGCGACCTGGTCGGCCTTGCAGGCCATGGCGCCGGCGCCGGGTTCCTGGTTGTCTCGTCCGCGGGGAAGGCGGCCTCGTCTCCGGACGGCCTTTCCTGGCAGGCCTGGCTGACGCCCGGCCCCGCCGAGCTGACCGCGGTGGCCGTATCGGACGACTCCCTGGCGGTCGCCGTAGGCCGGGGCGGGACCGTCTGGGCCGGCCGGGACGGCGTCTTCCATGCCGTGTCGACCGGAATCGGGGCGGACCTGCTGGATGTGGCCTGGGGCGGCGGCCGGTTCCTGGCGGTCGGCACCGACGGCACCCTGCTCCTGTCGTCCAACGGCACCGTGTGGACGCCTGTGGCGGAGTCCGGAACCCAGGACCCGGAAGCCCCCGAACATGATCCGCCCCTCCCGGTTTACCGGACCGTCCTCCACAGCGCCGGCACCTTCGTCGTCGCGGGGGACGGCGGCCGCATGGCCCTGTCGACGGACGGGCGGACCTTCCGGACCGTGTTCCTGCCGAACCGGCCCGACCTGGCGGGGGTCGTGGCCCTGAGCCCCCGCCACCTGATCGCCCTGGCCGCCGACGGGTCGTTCCTCCATACCCTGGACGGCGGGGCGACCTTCGAAGCCGCCCGGCTGGATGCCGGGGTGCCAGTGGACCGGTTCCTCCTGACCGGCACCGACCGGATCCTCCTGTCCACGACGGAGGGCGGCATCGGGGTCTCGCTGCTGGTGACCGAGATCGTTCTCGACAGCCCCCTGCTGGACGGCACTTTCCGGGCCGGCGACCGCTGCCAGCTGGAACTCGTGGCCCAGGACATCCCGGAGGGCCTCCTCTCCACTGGCGGAGCCGAATCCGCCGGCGGGACCGGATCCGCCATCGAGGCCTGGGATGTCGGCGGCACTGCCCGGGCGGTCCGGCGGATGGACGAGTCTGCACCGTCCGGCGGCATCGGCTGCCTCTCCCTATCCATCCCGGTTCCCGATTCCCCCGGCGTCCTTCCCGTCGGCTACCTGTCCCAGGTGGTGGCGCGGCAGGGGGAGAACTCCCCCTTCCTGGACGGGACCCTGTACCAGGTCGAGGTCTGGCTGCGCCGGACCAGCCCGGATCCCCGGGAGATCCTGGTCTGGATCTCCGGCCCCTTCGACCCGGTGGGCGCCCGGTTCGACAATGTGGGCGACGCCTGGCGGCGCTATACCTTTACATTCCCGGCGACCCTCCCCATGGCCGGCCGGCTGGACCGGGAAGTCCGGCTGAATTTCGGCGTGTCGGGGACCGTCGACCTGCTGGTGGACCGGGTCTTCATGGGCCGGTCCTCGGACAATGCCGGCACGGTGCCCGAAGCCTTCGCCCGGGACCTGGCCGCCGTCTCCCCGGGATTCCTCCGACTCTCCTTCCTCGACATCGGCAGCAGCCGGACCCGGACGGGGTCCTGGGCCGGGGCGCCGGGCAGCGACGGCACCTGGCTCGACGGCCAGGTCCGGGTGTCCCGGTCCGGGGGAAGCCTGGAGACCGCCCTGGCC
>JAKPNJ010000115.1 GCA_029548445.1 Bacillota bacterium
CTTCGCCGTCGAGATCGCCGCCCGGGTCATGGAGACCCTGGGGGCTACCCCGGACCGGCCCGTCATCCTGAACCTGCCCTCCACGGTCCAGCTGTCCACCCCCAATATTTTTGCGGACCAGGTGGAATATGTCCATCGCCACCTGCCCAACCGGGCATCGGCCATACTCAGCGTCCACCCCCACAACGACCGGGGCACCGGCGTCGCCGATGCGGAGCTTGCCATGCTGGCCGGCGCGGAGCGGGTGGAGGGAACCCTGTTCGGAAACGGGGAGCGGACCGGCAACGTGGATCTCGTGACCCTGGGCCTGAACCTGTATTCGCAGGGCATCGAGCCCGGCCTCGACTTCTCCCGGCTGCCCGATGTCCGGGAGGTCTACGAGGCCTGCACCGGCATGCGGGTGCCCGAGCGCCAGCCCTACGCCGGCGAGTTGGTCTTTACAGCCTTCTCGGGCTCCCACCAGGACGCCATCCGCAAGGGGTTCGAGTACATGAAGGAATCCGGCAGCGAATTCTGGGAAGTTCCCTACCTGCCCATCGACCCGGCAGACATTGGCCGGCAATACGAGCCCATCATCCGGATCAACAGCCAATCGGGCAAGGGCGGCGCCGCCTTCGTGCTCCAGCAGTCATACGGGTTCATGCTGCCCAAGGGCATGCACCCCGAATTCGGGCGGATCGTCAAGGCCGAGGCCGACCGGACGGGCCGGGAGCTGGACGCGGCGGCCATCCATGCCCTGTTCCAGCAGGAATACCTGGAGGCCCGGGAGCCCTATGCCCTGGTGTCCCACCACATCGAGGAGACCGGCGTCAACGGCAACTCCGTGGTCCGCTTCAGCGGGAGCCTCCGCCGGGGGGCCGCCCTCCTCGAGATCCGGGGAGACGGCAACGGTCCCATCGACGCCTTCTTCAGCGCCCTGCGGAAAATCGGCGAGGATCGGTTCGCCTTCCTGTCCTACCACGAGCACGCCATTTCGGAAGGGTCCGACGCGAAGGCGGTGGCCTACATCGAGCTGAAGGCCCCCAACGGCCACCCGGTCTTCGGCGTGGGCATCGAGAGCAACATCAACATCGCGTCCATCAAGGGGGTTCTCAGCGCTGTCAACCGGGGTCTCCGCAGCTCCTGACCCTGCATCCCGGATCTTCGGGCCGCCCGCCTGGCCCGGCAGGCTACCCCGCCGCGCGCCCCCGGCGTCTCCGTTCGGCCTGTTCGGCCCGGTCCGCCGCCCGGGCCCGGACCGCTCGCCCAGGGTCCCCGGACGCCGCAGCGACCAGGACCCCCACCAGGGCGACGGTCAGGACCGCTGCCGCCAGGCCCGACACCGCGAGCCCCTGTCCCAGGACCCCGCCGATGACCGATTCCGCGGCCTTGCGAAATGCCGAAGCCGTGGCAGGGAGCCGGGCGGCGGGGTCGTATTCGGCCAGCAGGAACAACGGGATAAAGACGGTCACGGTCCCCATCCACAGGGGCGACACCAGGGCGTGGAGCCCCCGCGGCGTCCAGCCGCCGTGGAGCAGGAACAGGGCGGCTGCCAGGAGGGGCAGGGCGCCCAGGGCATACCAGCGAAGAGCCGCCAGGATTTCGAGATACGACCGGATGGTTGGCCATCCGGGGACCTGGCCGAAGACGCCGGGGGGCATCCACTGGATCCGCCGGGTGGTCCGCAGGGCGCATTCCCGGGCGACGGCCCCTTCCGCCTTCCGCAGGTCCGCCTCCGGGAGACCCAGGGCGGCCACGCCGGGATCCTCGGACAGCCAGCGGGCGACCGCCTCCCGGAAAGGCGCCTCCGGGTAGGCCCCCAGGTCGAAGGGCTCGTCCCGGAGCAGGAAGCCCGACACCTGCCCCACATACTCCAGGGACAGGGCCCGGACCAGGACCGGGTCCAGGGCTGCCTCCAGGACCTCCGCCGGGACGCCGGAATGCAGGGATTCCTCCTCCAGGTCCGACCGGATGTCGGACAGCAGGGCGAAGGTATAGGCGTCGGTCAGGATCGCGTCCCCAAGGAACTCGTCCCGGACCGGCGCGGCCGCCAGGGTTCCGAGAAGGGCCGCCACTACCGCCAGGTAGAGCAGGAAGCCAAGGGACGCCGACAGCAGGAGCCGCAGCCAGCGATTCATCCGGCACCGTCCAGGACGAAGCCGGTCCCGGGCACGAAGCGGGGGCCGTCCACCAGCTTGCAGACGACATAGTACCGGTCCGGCGCGTGCCCGACATGAATGAAGGGGTGGCAGGTATAGATCGTCAGCCGCTCGATCCCGTCGTCCGGCTGGATCATCCGGTCGTCCTCCTCCGGGAGGATCACGATGCGTTCGACCTCATACCGAAAATCCCCGTAGAAGGTCCGGAGCAGGACGGGATCCCCCACCTCCGCCCGCCCCAGGGTCCGGAAGTGGGTGGTCCGGTGGGCGGACAGCACCACGTTGCCGCTTTCCCCGGGAAAACGGGAGCCGCTGAAATGGCCCACACCCTTCCGGTACTGGGTTTCCGTATCCCCTTCGTAAACGGGGGCGTCGATGTCTGCCGTCGGCAGGATCAGCTGGGCGAATCGCTCGTCGAACCGGACCGCGGGGAATGTCTCATACGCGGATACGAGAATGACGCCGGACTCCCCGGGGGTGGGGGTCGGCTGGGGCGTCAGGAGCCGGGGTTCCAGCAGGTCGGCGCCATGGCTGAAGCCTGTGACCCGGGCGTTGCCCACCAGGGCTTCCAGCAGGGCCGCCTCCTGCCGCATATGGCGGAACAGGGCCACGGACAACAGGACGACACCGAGGGCGAAGACAAGGAAAGGGATGCCCTGCAGCATCCCCTTCAGGAACAATCGCTTCGGCTGGGAACCGGATCGGCTCCGACGGATCCGCCGGAACGGGCCGGTTCGATCGGTACGGGGCATCCGGTCAGGCGCGGGTCCGGACGCGGCTTCGGAAGGCAAGCCCGGAGACGCCGCCCAGCAGCATCACGCCCAGGGCGACGAGCAGCAGGGTCGAGTCGAAGCCGGTCCGGCTGACCTGGTTGTCGGCAATCCGGAACGAGGCGAGGACGGTTCCGCCCTCGTCCGAAACCACCGCCGAGGCGCTCCCGTCGGCGTTCTTCCCATAGCTGAAGGTCATGTCCAGGGCGGCCAGGGCGGTGGCCACGGCCTCCAGGATCTCGGCCTTCTCCTCGGGAGACAGGTTTTCCGTCTTGTATTCCTTGGGGCCGGCGATGGCGTCGACCCGCTGGATTTCCGGAATGATCACGTCCGCCTGGGCCTGCACCAGCGTATAGGCCCGGAGGAAATTCTCGGCCTGGACCTTGAACGTCGCGTCGGCGCCGGTGGCGTTGATGGCGGCGAGGACATCGTCCTTCGGCGCGGCGGCGGCCGCTCCCCCGAGAGAAACGACGAGCAGCAGGACAAGGGAAAGGGTCAGGATTGTTTTCATGCGTCACCTCTTCTTCGCTTTGCGTCCGCGGCCTCCTGGAAGCCGGGAATCCCGGATGTCCGACCTGGCTTGAAACAAGCTGTTGCTGGCAGTCTACCAAAGATGCCCGCGGGGCGCAACCGTTGCGGCTGAGGCGTTATGTAATTCCGGACCTTCCCTCCGCCTTGCGGGTCGACCGGAAGGTGCTTGAACATAGTATAGAAATGATATAAAGTTAGTATGCAAACACAGTCATGATCAGTATGCCGGGACGGGAGGCAATACGCATGGACAGGCGGATTCGCTCCATCGCACGGGACGTGTGGATCATCCTGGCGGCCACAACCCTGGTGCTTTCCGCCTGCAGCCACGCGACCGGGCCGACACCGACGGACGGAGGAAAGAATTTGGAAACCCCTGCCGCAAGCCCGCCCACCGGGACGACGCCGTCGCCGGCCGACGCGTCGCCATCGCCCGCCGGGGAGACACCCACGCCGAAAGTCCAGGAGAGTGTGGCGGCCACGCCGGCGACGGTCCGCTTCTTCGGCAGGACCTATGCCGACAAGGACTTCCACTATTTCAACTGGCCGGCCTCCGGATTTGAGTTCACTTTTTGGGGAACCCGGGCGGAGGCCACTTTCATGACATCGGAGACGCAGAAGCCGGAGCGCTTTCCGCGGCTGGCGGTCTTCGTGGACGGCAGCCTGGAACCCGATGCCGGGACCCTGCTGGTCATCCGGCCCGGCGTGACGGACTATGTCCTGGCGGAGGGCCTTCCCGGCGGGGTTCACTCGATCCGGGTCATCAAGTTGTCCGGGAATTTCATCGGCGGAAACATCAACGAAGACAAGTCCCTGACCTGCACGGTGGGCGTCGGCCGGCTGACGTGTCCGGACGGACGGCTTCTTGCGCCGCCGGCCGCCCCGCAGCGGCGGCTGGAGTTCATCGGGGATTCCATTACTGTCGGGATGGGCATCCTGGGAGAAGGGGGACTGGAAGCCGACGACGCATGGCGGACCTATGCGGCCTATACGGCCCGTCAATTCGGCGCGGACCTCCAGGTCCTGGCCATTTCCGGGATGGGCCTGATCAGCAGCCTCTTCGGCGGCCCCTTCATCCAGCTGCCCGATGAGTTTCCCTATACCGACAACCTGAACCGGCCCAGGATGGCCTGGGATCCCAGCGCCTATGTCCCCCAGGTGGTGGTGGTCAACCTGGGGACCAACGATGCGGCCGGGGTCGGGGACGGGAAGCGGTTTACAACCGGGGAGTTCGAGGACGCCTACCTGGCGTTTCTCCTGGACATCCGGGACGCCTATCCCGGCGTCCGGGTCGTCGGCACCCTGGGGGCCATGTCCACCGGCCGGCTGCACCTGTATCCCTGGGTCGAAAACGCCGTGGCCAGGGCCAACGACGCGGCCGGGGAGACCTTCGCCTTCGCCCTGGAACTGATCGAGGACCAGGCGGGGGACGGCGTGGGCGGCGGCGGACATCCCTCCGGGAAAGCCCACATCCGCCATGGGGAGGCCCTCACCGCCCTGGTTGCCTCCATCACGGGCTGGGAGCCCGCAGCGTGATTCGTTGTCAAGGCCCCTTCCGAAATGTATATTGGGTTCATGCGGAGCCGGAGACCGGCCGGGGATCGGAATCCCGGCCCAGGACAGGGCCGGGGCGCCGTCCCGGGAGGCGGAACCATGGAAGCAAGGCAGCCGGGTACCACGAAATACAGGGTGGTAAAGGATTATGTCCTCAGGATGGTGAATTCCGGGGAGTATGTCGCCGACCAGCGGATTCCCAGCGAGAGCGAATTCATCGGGATGTTCGGCGTCAGTTCCATCACGGTCCGCAGGGCCATGAACGAGCTTGTGTCGGAGGGGATCATCTACCGGATCAAGGGGAAGGGCAGCTTCGTCTCGGGCCAGCGGCCCCGGTTCGGAGCCCGCGGGTCCGGCAGCCTGGTGGCCTTCGTCCTGTCTGGGCTGGGGAAGTGCGATCCTTCCTACATGCAGATCATCAAGGGGATCCAGTCCTTTATCAGCACCAAGGGATACTCCCTGATCCTGGAATATACGGAAGACAGCACGGAGCAGGAAAACGCCATCATTAACCGGTTCATCGAGAACAACATCGAGGGGCTGCTGATCTACCCGTCGAATCCCCAGGCCAGCATCGAGGTGTTCCGTCGGATCCGGGACCGGGGCATCCCCTTCGTCGTCCTCGATCGCCACGTGAGCTCCTTCCCTGTGAATTTTGTATCCGACAACAACCACGACGGCGCTTTCGCCGCGGTGGAGCACCTGACCAGCCTGGGACATACCCGGGTGGCGTTCGTCGGCTTCACCTCCTATCTCAGTTCCGAGCAGGAGCGGTACCAGGGCT
>JAKPNJ010000151.1 GCA_029548445.1 Bacillota bacterium
GGCCCTCGGCATCGACGACATACAGGACGCCGGTTTCGTCGGCGAACAGGTCGGTTACCAGGGGGGCATACCCCATGAAGTCCCACTTCTTGAATCCGGATTCCCGGTTGGTGGCCACCAGGGTGCCATCTTCCATGACGACGTCCAGGTCCGCCGGGAACTTCTGTTCGGGAACGAAGGGATCCGGAACCAGGGCCTCGGTCGTGGTACCGGAATGGGTCTCCAGTACCTTGCCATCGCTGGCATTGACCTGCAGGATCGAGCCATCTTCCAGCGGAATGTACAGGGTCCCGTCCCGGGCGATCCGGGGTGATTCGGTCATGGCCCCGGGGAGCGTCAGCCGCCAGCGGAAGGCGCCGTCGGCGATGTTCAGGGCGATGATGTCCCGATTCCCGGCATACAGGTAGATGTTGCTGATGTTGATTTCCTTGTAGAACATTTCGTACTCGCCGTACGGCGACAGAAACGGTCCGACAAAGGAGAAGAGGAACATGATGACGAGGATCGCGATGCCTACCAAAGCCAGCTTGTTGCGCCGAAAGCGCTTCATGACCAGCTGCCCCGGCGTGACGATCCGTTCCGCCGCCTGTTCCTGAATGGTGTCCATGTCAGCCATCCGGGTCCTCCTAGCTCAGGCGGATGCGGGGATCAACCACCGCATACAGGATGTCCGCGATCAGGGTTCCCAGCAGGGTCAGGACCGCCAGGAACATGTTGAAGGCCATGATGAATGGGATGTCCCCCATTCGCATGGCCTGCAGGGCCGTCCGGCCCAGTCCGTCAATGGCGAAGATCCCCTCCGTGATGATGGCGCCGGAGAACAGCCCCGGAATGGAGCCGCCGACCATGGTGACGATGGGGATCAGGGTATTGCGGAAGGCATGGCGATACACGACCTTGTTCTCGCTCAGGCCCTTGGCCCGGGCGGTCCGGACATAGTCGGCATTCAGCACTTCCAGCATGTTGGTTCGGGAGTATCGCATCAGGCCGCCGACGCCGGTGACCACGAAGACCATGATCGGGAGGATGAAGTGCTTGGCGATATCAAGAACCAGCAGGATGCCCTTGTAGTCATACCGGGCGGTGACCATGCCCTGGAGGGGCAGGACGTTGAGCCCGATGGCGAACACCCGCTGGAGAATGGCCGCGAAGAAAAAAGTCGGCAGGGAAATGCCGATCAGGGTGAAGGTGGTCACCGCGTAATCCAGCTTGGAATACTGGCGGGTGGCCGACACGACGCCCAGGGGGATGGCGATCAGGATCTGGAGGACGAAGGCGGAGAAGGCCAGGTAGAACGAGGTCCACATCCGGCTTCCGATGACTTCCGCCACGGGTTTCTTGTAAATGAAGGAATCCCCGAAATTGCCACGGATGGCCTCTCCCACCCACCGGAAGTATCCTTCCAGGACAGAGGTGTCCAGGCCGTACAGGGCCCGGAGACGGATGATGGCATCCGGCGTGACGTTGGGATTGCCGGCGGTAATGCTCTGGACGTAATCCCCGGGCATGGACCGGATCAGGGAATAAATCACGACGGAAACCCCGAACAGGATAAAGATGGAGAGAAAGAGCCGGCGGATAATGAATTGTCGCATGGCTGCTCCTGTCGCGACAGGAGAGCCCGGCCTCCGAAAGGGTCGGGCTCTCCGTCGTCATCGATCGCTCACAAGGTTGGGAGCGATTGGGTTCCGGTCGTCATTTCGGCATCAGTTCCAGGTTCTCGACCTCGGCGAAGTAGCCGTAGTACGGAGTCATGTTCTCCGGGAGGGTGTCGATGTTGACGACCTTCTTGTTGAAGATATACATGTTCTTCCGCTGATAGGTCGGCATCTCCACGGCCCATTCCATGATGATGTCCAGGGCCTGGGAGTACAGCTGCTTGCGCACCTCGATATCGTTGGTGCTGCGGGCGTCAATAATCAGCTGGTCCAGCTCGGGGGACTTGATGCCGTAATGGTTGCTCGGTCCCTCGCTGTGGTAGACCTGGTA
>JAKPNJ010000125.1 GCA_029548445.1 Bacillota bacterium
CCTGGCCGAACTCCGGGAGCGGGCAGCCCACCTGGCGGCCCATGAACTGATCCGGGCCGTGGACGAATCCGCCCGGTGGACGGACTTCGTCCGCCTCCAGCCGGACGGCGAGCGCCGGGCGGCGGACCTGCTGGCCTTCCAGTCCTTCGCCGAGCGGACCGAGTCTGTCCGCCGCCGGGGGGTCTCCGGCTTTGCCCGGCTGCTGCGATCCATCCGGGACCGGCAGGTGGGAGCTCCCGAGGCGGGGCCTCGGGAACCCGCCGGCGACGCGGTCCGGATCATGACCCTCCACGCCAGCAAGGGGCTGGAATTTCCGGTGGTGTTCCTGGCGGCCCTGGATACGCCGTTCCATTTCCCGGACCTGAACCGGGCGGTCCTGATGGACGAAACACTGGGCATCGGGGTCGATCCGGTGGACTCGACAGGACGGTTCCGGGTGGCGTCCCCCATCCGGCTGACCATCGCCGAGAAGAAGCGGACCGAGATGATGGCGGAGGAGCTTCGGCTGCTGTATGTCGGCATGACCCGGGCCCGGGACCGGCTGGTGCTGTCGGCCTTCCCCGACTGGGACGGAAAGCGGAAGGGCAGTGGCAAGGCCCTCCTGCGCCGGCTGTCCGACTGCCTGGGGGAACAGGCGGAAGGATTGCCGGCCCACCGGGTACTGGCTGCCGGAAGCCCCCTGGAATGGCTGCTCATGGCCCTGGTCCGAACCCCGGACTTCGCCCCGCTCGGCCTCCTGCTTCCCGGCTGGCAGGCCGAGTCGCTGCCGGTTCCGCACCGGTCGGCCCCGCCGCGGGTAGCCGTGGATCCCTGGGACCCGGACGACCCCGGTCTCCCCGGGTCGACCGCCTCGCCGCGGGACCGCCCGCGCCCCGAAAGGATTCCCGGCTACGAGGCCGGCCAGGTCCGCAGGTGGCTGCAGGAGCCCCTGGACGAGACCCTGCAGGCCGCCGTCGACGGGCTCCGCGCCCGGTTCGGCTGGACCTATCCCTATCGCTCGGCCTCCCAGGCCCCCTACAAGGTGTCGGTCAGCGAGCTGAAACGGAGAGGCGCCCGGGACCCGGCCGGCGCTCCGGATCCCGACAGCCTCCCCGATGGCGTGTCGGCCCAGGCCGAATCCCATGGAGGCCGACCCTCCATTCGGATTCCCGTCTCGCCCCTCCAGAACATCGACCTGGCCCTCCGCCCGATTCCGGCCCCGGGACCATCCCCGGAACCGGCCGCCAGGGAGGATGGCGATTCGGCCTCCGCCGGCACCGCGGTCCATGCGGTGCTCCGATACCTGGAGCCGGGGGAATGGGATTCCCTCCGCTCGCCGGAGGCTTTGCGCGCCCGGGTCCGCGCCATGGTGGACGCCCTCCTGCTGGACGAGTCCGAGGCCGAATCCGTGGAGCCATTCCTCGAGGACCTGCTGGCCTTCTTCCGGTCGCCGCTGTCGGGCCGGATGGCCGCCGCCCATCGGGGATCCGAGCTGCATCGGGAAACCCCCTTTACCCTGGCCCTTCCCGGCGAGTCGGTCTTTCCCGGGTGTGCGGGCCCCTCCTGCGGATTTGCGCCGGGGGACCGGGTCCTGGTCCAGGGAATCCTGGATGCCTGGTTCCGCGAGGGAGACGGGATCGTGCTCGTGGACTACAAGACCGACCGGGTCCCGGGCGGCGACGGGGCCCTGTCGGATCCTGTGCGGACACGTCACGGGCGACAGATGTCCCTATACGCCCGGGCCGTATCCGCCGCCACCGGCCTGCCTGTGACCGCCTGCCTGGTGTGGCTTGTCCGTCACCGGACAGCGGTGGACCTGGCGCAGGACCTGGAGACGGGGATGGGATTCGCTTCCGGGATCTGGTAGAATCGGACCGTTCGGCGGCCCTGCCGTCCGGGCGTCTCCGGAAAGGAGGTTCCCCCCCATGGAACGTGTCATCGGGCTGGTACTCGCCATCCTCTTCCTGCTGGCCTTCCTGGTTACGGCCCTGCTGTTCGCCGTGGCCCTGGATTACCGGAACCTGGCCCTCGAGGCCGATTTGCCGGCGGTCGGCCGCATGATCGGAAGCCAGGCCATCGACCTGGCCACCTATCTCGCCTGCGGTGTCCTGGCCCTCCTGGTCCGCCGGCATCGGCCTGCGGGCCCGCCCCTGGCCCTGGCCCTGGGGCTGCTGCTGTTCCCGATGGCGGGCTTCGCCGCCGGCGCCCTGGCGTTCCGGCTGGAATACGCGGCCAACCCCCTGATGCTGGTGCCCAAGATCCTGCTGCTGGTTGGGGCGCTGCCGCTCCTGTTCGTTTCGCTGAAGTCCCGGGCCCTGGCCCGCGAGCGGGATCGGAAGGCCCTGGGAATCTGACATGGAATGCACCAGCGAATGCTTCGCCTGCTTTTTGAAACAATTGTGGAATACCATGGAGCAGGCCGACGTGCCGGAGGACCGGCGCCGACCCCTCCTCCAGGAGGCCTGCCTCCAGGTTGCCGGCCTCGATCCCCGGGCGACCCCGGCGGACAATTCGACCGGGCTCATGCGCTGGCTGCACCAGGCCATCGGCAATCCCGATCCCTACCGGGCCGCCCGGGAGGCGTCCAACCAGCTGGCCCTGGCCCTGCTGCCCGAACTCGAGGCCCGGCTGGCTGCATCTCCCGACCCCCTGTCCATGGCGCTCCGGATCTCCGCCGCCGGCAACATTATCGACCTGGGCATCCTGCCCGAGCATGACGTGGAAGAAAGCCTGGCCCACTGCCTGGAAACCGGATTCGCCATCGACCACGGCGAGGCGTTTCTCCGGCGGGCCCGGGAGGAGCGCCGTCTCCTGGTCCTGGGCGACAACGCCGGGGAAATCGTGTTCGACCGGGTCCTGGTGGAAGCCCTGGCCGCAGAGGGCATCCGCGTCACCTATGTCGTCAAGGGCGGGCCCATCCTCAACGACGCCATCCTGGAGGATGCGGAGGCGGCGGGCCTGTCCGGCCTGGCCGAACTGGCCACCACCGGGTCCGACCGGATCGGGGTCTCCCTGGACGACGCTCCGGAGTCCTTCCTGGCGCGGCTCCGGGATGCCCCCCTGATCCTGTCCAAGGGACAGGCGAACTTCGAGTCCCTGGAGGCCGAGCCCGGTCTTCGGGAAAAAACCTTCTTTCTCCTGCGGCTGAAGTGCGCCTCGGTGGCGAAGGCCGCCGGCGGCCGGACGGGGGATGCCGTCCTGCTGTTCCGGGGCCAACCGGCAACGGAATCGGCCGAATCGTCCCCATGACCCTCTCGGCCCTGTACCGGATCCGCTCCCGGGGGGAGGACCCCTACTTCCATCTCGCCTATGAGGAAGCGCTCCTCCGGCAGGTTTCCCGCCTGTCCCTGGCGGGCAGGCCGGTGGCCGCCCTCTTTTTGTGGCAGAATGCCCGGACGGTGGTGATCGGCCGCAACCAGAACGCCTGGCGCGAATGCCGGACCGGCCTGCTGGAAAGCGAAGGCGGCCGGCTGGCCCGTCGATGCACCGGCGGCGGTGCCGTGTTCCATGACCTGGGAAACCTGAACGTCTCGTTCCTGGTTCCGCGCCGGCTCTACGATGTCGAACGGCAGGCCGGCGTCCTGCTGGACGCGGTCCGGAGCCTGGGGATTCCGGCAGAGCGGTCCGGACGGAACGACCTGCTGGCCGATGGCCGGAAATTCTCGGGCAACGCCTTCGGCTTCCACGGGGAGGGCGCCCTGCACCACGGAACGGTCCTGGTGGCCGCCGACACCGATGCCATGTCCCGCTACCTCCAGCCGCCGCCCGGCAAACTGGAGGGAAAGGGGGTCGCCTCGGTCCGGGCCCGGGTGGTGAACCTGACGGAGCTTGCCCCCGGCGTGACGATCGACGGCGTGGCGGATGCCCTCGCAGCCGCCTTCGCGAAAGCCTACCGGCAGGATCTTTCGAATGGGGCGGCGGATCCCGGGCTGCTCCCCTGCGAAATCCGGCCGGAAGACGGATCCGGCCCATCCGGTCCGGCCGATGCACCCGGCCTCGGGGAAGAGGACGGCGGGCGCTTCCGGGAGGACCTGGGCCGGCTGCTGGAGACGCATCGTTCCTTCGAGTGGCGGTACGGGCAAAGCCTCCCCAGTGATGTGGAGATGTCCGGCCGGTTTCCGTTCGGAGAATTTGCGTTTCGCCTGGCCATCCGGGAGGGCCGGATCCGGAACGCCCAGGTGGACAGCGATGCCCTGGACGCAGACTTCGTGAC
>JAKPNJ010000163.1 GCA_029548445.1 Bacillota bacterium
GGGGCCAGAAAATGGCGGTCAACAAGTATTCCACCCAGCGGTCCGAGAGGGACGCGTACGCTGTGGAATATCATGTCGTCGAGGGCGAGGACGCGGGATACTCCGAAATGGCGGCCTTCTACCGGGGGTATCTCTCCGCCCGGGAGCCCGCGACCCGGCGGCTGGACGACGCCCGGCTCTACCTGGACTTCCAGGGAGCCGCAGAGGCCCGCCGGTTCTTCCTGGGTGTTCCGTACAGGATCCTCGTGCCCCTGACCACCTTCGACCAGGCCCGGGACATGGCGGGGACGGTGGCGGAGAGTACCGGCACAGTGCCCGTGGTCCGCCTGACCGGCTTCACGGAGGGCGGACTTGAAATCGGGAAGGTCGGAGGCGGGTTCCGTCCCGAACGGCGGCTGGGCGGAGGCAAGGGCTTGTCCGGACTGTCCGACTGGTGCAATACGTCCGGCATCCCCCTGTTCATGGATTTCGACCTGGTCCGGTTTCGGCAGGCCGGGAACGGGTTCCGGCCCCTGCTCCACTCGGCCCACACCGCGTCCACCGCCACGGCCCACCAGTACCATTACTCGGTGTCGACCCGGGACGTCATGACGGAGATGGATCGGTACAACCTCCTGGCCCGGGCCCTGCTGCCCCAGGCCGGCAGCCGGCTGGTCGAGGCCATCCGGCGCAGCGGACTGGCAGGCGTCAGCGTGGGGACCCTCGGAAGCACCGCCTACTCGGATTACACCGACACCGCCTATTATGCGAAGAACGGGATGGGAGCGGATATCCGGGCCATCCTCGGCACCCTGCGGTCGACGGATGCCCTGGTCATGGCCAGGGAAGCGAATCTCTACGCCGCCCTGGCGTCCGACTGCCTCCTGTCGACGCCCACCGGCGCGGGGTACCCGGACGGAATGGACGAGGAAATCCCCTTCTACCAGATGGTCTTCAAGGGACGGATTCCCATGTCCGGCCCCGCCATCAACCTGGCCATGGAACCGGACAGGCAATTCCTGAAGTGCGTCGAGACCGGCATCGGCCTCCTGTTCAGCCTGAGCGGGTCCGATACCGCCGAGTTTGCCAAGTCGGTCCATCCCCAGTTGTCCGGTTCGGTTTTCCAGGACTGGATCCAACGGATCGGAACCTACTCCGAGCGGGCGGCCGCCTGCTACGAGGCCGTCGGGAACGCCCCGATCCTGTCCCACCGGAAGGTGGCGGACGGGGTGTACCGGACGGATTTCGACAACGGTTCGACGATCTACGTCAACTATACCGATCTCGAGGTCCAGACGGAGGACGGCGCTGTCGGACCTTCCGACTACCTGGTTGTTCGGCAGGAAGGGGGCATGTCCTGATGCGCTCCGGATCCAGGCGCCTGATCGGCAGGCGCGTCTCCCTGGCGTCCAAGATGGGCCTGTTTGGCCGGTTGTTCATCCTGCCATGGGAGATCGGCTTTGTCCTGTTCTTCCTCGTCCCGCTGCTCCAATCCATCCAGTTCTCGATGTCCCGGGTCTACATGTCCCCCGACGGCATCGTGACGGACCCCATGGGCCTCGAGCACTACCGGTTCGCCTGGTTCGAGCAGTCCGACTTCACGGACAACCTCCAGGCGGCCATCAGCAGCTTCGCCTACTCCCTGCCCATCATCCTGATCCTGAGCCTGATCCTGGCCCTGATCCTGAACCAGCGGTTCCGGGGCCGCCTGCTGGCCCGGGCGATTTTCGTGCTGCCCATGATCATCGCCACGGGCGTGGTCATCGACATCCTGTCTACTGACGTCATCGCGTCCCAGCTGCGGGCTGCGGACGGCCCGGACAAGACCTTCATGTACAATGCCGTGAACTTCAGCCAGCTGCTGTACCGGCTCGGGCTTCCCAACTACTTCATCTCCACCATCGTCCAGTACATCAACCGGATCTTCGATCTCGTCTGGAGCTGCGGAGTCCAGACCATCCTGTTCATCGCCGGCCTCCAGTCGATCCCGGAACAGCTCTACGAGGTGTCGAGAGTGGAGGGCTCCACCCCCTGGGAGAATTTCTGGTTCATTACCTTCCCCATGTTGTCCGGGGTGTTTATCCTGAACATCGTCTATACGACCATCGACCTGTTCACGAACTCCATCAACCCGGTCATGAAACAGGCCTACGACATGATCATCAAGCAAAACTACGACCTGAGTTCGGCCATCATGTGGATCTATTTCCTGATCATCGGCCTGATCGTCGCAGCCATGCTCTTTCTCTTCCAGATGATCCTCCAGAGGAGGTGGGACTGACATGGCGGACCCACGGATGCCCGGCCTCACCCTGGCGGAAGGGAACCCCGGTGCCGGAACGCAGCGGGCGCGTCGCCCGGGGATCGACAAGCGCACGGTCCGCCGGATCGGCCATGTCCTGTTCGCCCTCTTCCGGTTCGCCTTCCTGCTGGCCCTGAGCTATATCGTCCTGTTTCCGCTGATCTACATGATCAGCAACGCCTTCAAGCCCATGGCCCAAATCTTTGACCCAACGGTCATCTGGGTACCGAAGACCCTGACCCTGGAAAACATGGCCATCGTCTTCAAGGCCATGCGCTTCTTCGAGTCGCTGGGGGTCTCGCTTCGTGTCGGCGTCGTCAGCGCCTTCATCGAGAGCTTTACCTGCGCCGTCATCGCGTACGGCTTCGCCCGGTTCCGGTTCCGCGAAAACAAGCTGGTGTTCGCCCTGGTCATCCTGACGATCATTATCCCGCCCCAGTCGGTCGTCATTCCCCTGTACCTCAATTTCACGCGGCTGGATTTCTTCGGTCTCCTGGGGGCCATCGGCCACGCCCTGGGACAGGAGATCCGACCCAACCTCCTGGACTCCCCCCTGACGTTCTATATCCCGTCGGTCCTGGGGGTCGGCGTCCGCTCGGGCCTCTTCATCTTCATCTACCGGCAATTCTTCCGGGGCCTGCCGAAGGAACTGGAGGAGGCCGCCTGGATCGACGGGGCCGGTCCGATCAAGACCTTTCTCCGGATTGTCATTCCCTCGTCCGGCGTGGCCTTCCTGACCGTCATCCTGTTCGCCATCATCTGGCACTGGAACGAGTACCACCTGTCGGTGATGTACTTCAATTCCGAATTCCCGCTCTCGGTCTCCCTGTCCCAGATCCGGAACGGCTTGCGGCTGGTGACCGGGTTCAACGAGTACGGCAACCCGAACCAGATCCGGAACCTGCTCATGGCCGGCTGCCTGGTGTTCATCAGCCCCATGCTGGTCCTGTACCTGTTCATGCAAAAATACTTCATCCGCAGCATCGAGCGGGTGGGCATCGTCGGATAGAAGCACACGAAGGGAAGACCCGCGAAAAGGAGACAATTGCAGTGGAGGCACACGGAATGGAGACGAACGCGATGGAGGCCCACGCGATGGAGTGGAACCGGATCCTGCTGGACGGCCAGTGGACCATGGGCGTCCTGCCCCACGAGGAAGTGGTCCGGCAGGGGATTGCCTGGACCCGGCTGCAGGATATCCTGGAGGGCGGCGCCCTCGTGGTGCCCGCGGCGGTACCGGGGAACTTCGAACTGGATCTCCATCGGGCCGGCCACCTGCCGGATCCCTTCGTGGGGATGAATATCCTCGCGCTCCAGGAGCTGGAAAACCGGCACACCTGGTATGGCCGGACGTTCGACTTCCATGGGGACGCGGCCCGGACTCGGCTGGTCTTCGAGGGCATCGACACCTTTGCGGAAATCTACCTGAACGGCGACCTCGTGGCGACCACGGACAACATGCTGATCCCCCACGAGATCGACGTGCCGGGCCTGCGGGACGGGGCCAACGAGCTCGTGGTCCACATCCTGCCCACGAACATCGTGACCCGTTCCATGCCCCTGGAAGCCGGGTGCTTCGCCATGAAGTACAGCTGGGAAGCGCTGCGGGCCCGGAAAGCCCCCCACATGTACGGATGGGATATCATGCCGCGGGCCGTCTCGGCCGGGATCTGGCGGTCCGTGTGGCTGGAAACCCGCCCGGTGGACCGGATCGACGATGTGTTTCTCTACACCGCCAACGTGAATGCGGCAGCCCGGACCGCCACCCTCTGCCTGTTTTACCAGGCGAACCTGGACCTGGACAATGCCCGCCGGTACAGGATCCGGGTCCGGGGCCAGGCCGGGGACGCCGCCTTCGAGGGCGAGGCCCCGCTATGGCACTCCACCGGCAAGCTGACCCTGTATGTCGGCGGCGCCAGGTTCTGGTGGCCCAGGCCTTCCGGCGAGCCCGTCCTCTATGATGTGACCGTGGAACTCCTGCGGGACGGAGACCCCGTGGATGTCCGATACATGCGGACCGGCATCCGGACCGTGGCCCTGGAACGGACCAGCGTCACCGACTCGACCGGTTCCGGCCAGTTCCGGATCCTGGTCAATGGCGAGCCGGTCTTCATCAAGGGGACCAACTGGGTACCCGTAGACGCCTTCCATTCCCGGGACCGGGCCCGCCTGCCCCAGGCCCTGGACCTGCTGGGGGACATCGGGTGCAACGCCGTCCGCTGCTGGGGCGGCAACGTCTACGAGGACGACCTGTTCTACGACTTCTGCGACCAAGCCGGGATCCTGGTCTGGCAGGACTTCTCCATGGCCTGCGCCGTCTATCCCCAGGACGAGGCCTTCGGGCAGGCGATGGCCCGGGAAGTGGCCGCCATCGTCCGGCGGCTGCGGAACCACCCCTGCATCGCCCTGTGGGCCGGGGACAACGAGTGTGACTATGCCTTCGCCTTCTGGGACGGGCTGCACCGAAACCCCAACGACAATGTCCTGACCCGGAAGGTGGTGCCCGAGACCCTCCGCCTGTGGGACCTGACCCGCCCCTACCTGCCCAGTTCTCCCTATATCGACGACACGGCGTACCGGCTTGGCGCCTGTTCGCTGGATGGGGCAGGGAAGTCCCTGCTCCCCGAAGACCATCTCTGGGGCCCCCGGGATTATTTCAAGAGCCGTTTCTATGCGGGGTCCTCGGCCCACTTCGCCAGCGAAATGGGCTACCACGGCTGCCCGTCGCCCGTATCCCTGCGGAAATTCCTCTCCCCGGACCGGGTCTGGCCCTGCCAGGACAACGAGGAGTGGATCGTCCATGCCGCGTCGCCGGAACCGGGTCCCGACGCGCCCTGGGCCTACCGAATCGACCTGATGGCCCGCCAGGTCCGGGAGCTGTTCGGCTTCATTCCGGAGGACCTGGACACCTTCGCCTATGCGAGCCAGGTCTCCCAGGCGGAAGCCTTCAAATTCTTTATCGAGATGTTCCGGTCCGCCAAGTGGCGCCGGACCGGCATCATCTGGTGGAACCTCCTGGATGGCTGGCCGCAGATCTCGGATGCCGTCGTGTACTTGTACTAAGAAAAGAAGCTGGCCTATCAGTATATCCGGCATTCCCAGCAGCCCGTCTGCCTCATGTTCACGGAACCGGACAACTGGGAGATTGGGCTGGTCGCCGCCAACGACCGGATGGCGCCGGTCCGGATCGACTATGTTGTGAAAGACCTGTCGGCGTCCGGGAACGTTGTCCTGCAGGGACAGGCCGACCTGGCATCCAATTCGGCCCACCGCCTGGCCGCCCTGAAATACAGCATGGGAGAGAAGCACTTCTATCTCATCGAGTGGGAGGAGGACGGGGTTCGTTCCAGGAACCACTACCTGGCCGGAACCCCTCCGTATGACCTCGACACCTACCGGCGATGGATGGCCGAGGCCGGGCTGTAGGCAGGACCGCAGCCCCCGGATCCACGGGAGGACCCCCACGGTCACAATCGACCGGCAGTGCGATGATAGCCGCATGGAGATTCGTGCCAATTCGGGAGAAGAGTGAATGGGCGATATGCGGAACCGGGAAACGATGACATCCAGGCAGCGTGTGATGGTGACCGTGAACCATGACGTGCCGGACAGGATGCCGATCGACCTCGGGATGCATTATGCTTCCGGAATTTCAGCGTTTGCCTATCATGACCTTAGGGAATACCTGGGCCTCTCGACAGAGAACGTCGTGGTACCCGAGATGAATCAGGTCATGGGAAAGGTTGACGACGATATTCTGGGGATGTTTCACATCGACTGCACACTCCTGACACCTGGATACAGGACAACGAAAAGGTGGAATCCCCGCGGGAACTATCAATTTATTATTCCCGGAAACGCCAACCCCGTCCTGAATGAAAAGGGGGACTGGATCATTGAAGGGAACGGTTCCATGCGCATGCCGGTGGGAGGCTACTTCTTTGACGGGGACTGGATGAGTTTTGATGATCGGGACCGGGCCGAGCAGCTGGAGATCACAGCCAGGGAAGCCGAACGTATCTATAAGGATACCGATTATTACACGACCTTTCTTCAGTACGGAGCCTTTTTCAACGGGTCTGACGTTGAATTCCTGTGCCGCCTGATCACGGATCCAAAATCGATTGAGAGAGAGAATGAAGCGATACTCACATATATGATCGATGATCTTGGGAATGTATTCGACAAGATCGGACAGTATGCCCAGGCGATCCAGCTTGCTTCCGACCTGGGGGCACAAAATGGCCCCTTGTGCAGTCCCAGCCTTTTTGACGAGTTATGCCTCCCCTACCTTGCGAGAGTATGCAGATTCATCCATGAAAACAGTGATATGAAGGTCAATATGCATTCATGCGGATCCATCCGGCCCCTGATCCCATCATTGATTGAGGCAGGGATCGATATACTGAACCCGGTGCAGATCTCGGCCAGGGATATGGATCCATATGACCTGAAACGGGACTTCGGGGATGCAATCACCTTCTGGGGCGGCGGCTGCAATACGCAGGGGATATTGGACTCGGGGACTCCTGGTGAAGTACGGGAGAACGTGAGGGAACTCATAAAAGCGTTCAAACCCAATGGCGGCTATGTGTTCAACCAGGTCCAGAATATCATGGGCAACGTCAGGCCCGAAAATATTGTGGCCATGCTCGAAACAGCGTATGAGGAAAGCTTCTATTCATGGAGGGATCATGACCAGCAGGGAGAGGGTAATCCGGGCGTTGACCTTTGACCATCCCGATCGAATTCCGATTGATGCCGGATTGCTTCCGGCCGCCTGGACCAGGCATGGACAAAAACTGGTTGACCTGTGGATCAAGGCGGATGTGGACATTGCATGGCTGCCCTTCCATGATCCTACCCAGGATGTCCGGCAATACCAGGCTGGGTCCTTCCGCGATGTCTGGGGATGCAAGTGGGTCAATCACCAGGAAGGGATATCCGGACAGGTGAAGGAATTTCCGATTGATGAGTATGGCAAACTCCAGTCATATCAATCACCGGTCCACCTGCTCAGGGCGGTTGCCCATGACAGTGCCTGTGCCGAGTTTTGCATTCACAATCGCAACAAGTTCATTCGTGGAGGATGGGTCAGTCTGTTCGAAAGAATGCAGTTTTTGCGGGGAACCGAGAACCTGCTGATGGATATCGCGGATGAGTGTCCGCACATCCGGGATTTGCTGGATATTGTCATGGAGTTCTGCACCGAATATCTCCAAAAAATCATGGCATATGACGTTGATGCCATCACGATTGGCGATGACTGGGGGACGCAAAGGGGACTTCTCATCTCTCCCGAAACCTGGAGGGCTGTTTTCCGGCCGGCCTACCAGAAGCTGATCGACATGGCAAAAGCAAAGGGCAAGTATATTTTTTTCCATAGCGATGGCTATATTTTGGATCTGTTTGACGACCTGGTCGAAATGGGAGTGGATGCGATCAATTCCCAGATATGGTGTATGGGACTCGACAAGGTGTCCGCCTATAAGGGGAAAATCTGTTTCTGGGGTGAGATAAGCCGGCAGACCACCCTGCCTTTTGGCACGCCGCAGGATGTCCATGACGCAGCGGCCCAGATGAAGAACAAGCTTACTGTCAATGGAGGCGGACTGATTGCCCAAAGCGAACTGGATTCCATCACGCCATTTGACAACATCGTGGCATTTTTCAATGCCTGGAACTGAATGGCAAAACATGGACTGGACATGGTGACGGAGAGGATGGCGGATTTGTCGAGAAGAGTTTCGATTATCGTCGCCGGGGGCGGGCTGACAGGCGCCTGCGCCGCCATGGCGGCTGCTCAGAAAGGGAAGGATGTTCTCCTCGTGGAGCGGTCCGGGATGCTGGGCGGCCTGGCCACCAGCGGGCTGATGACCGCCCTGATCGCCTCCGGGCGCTGTTTTGGGGGATACGGTCCGGAATTCGTCCGGGAACTCCATCGCCGCGGCGCCACCGATCCGGCCCATTGCCGGGGCCATTCGTGGGTACCCTACCAGAACGAGCCCATGAAGCGGCTGCTGGATGAGAAGGTCCTGGCAGCGGGCGTGGACCTGCTGCTCTATACGAGCGTTGTCCAGGTCCGGAAGGAGGGAAGGCGCCTGGCCGGCATCGTCCTGGCGAACCAGGAGGGCCTGGAGGAGATCGCCGCCGACGTGTTCATCGACGCCACCGGCGACGGGATCCTGTCGGTCCTGGCCGGCGAGGATTTCGAGTGCGGCGACCCGGACGGCAGGACCCAGGCGCCCACCATGGTGGCCTATTATGCCGATGTGGACATGGATCGGTGCTTCCGGGAGGCGGAGCCATACGGTGGCTTCTATCCGCTCCTCAACGGCTTGCTTCCGCTGGCCGTCCGGGATGGCTTCATCCCGGAGCCGGATCCCCATCATCCGGGCCCTTTCCCGATTGGCGACGGACTGGTGGTCGTCAACGCCGGCCATGTGTTCGGCGCCGATTGCCTGTCCGGCCGGGGCCTGACGGACGCGACGATCCGTGGACGAAAACTGGCGTACGGTTATTACCAGTTCTACAAGAAATACGTCCCCGGATTCGAGAAGGCGGTCTTCGTGACCACCGGCAGCGTCCTCGGGGTTCGGGAGACGCGGCGAATCCTGGGCCGCCATGTCCTGCGGTACCAGGACAAGGTCGACTGCCGGCGGTTCGAGGACGGCGTCATGGGCTACGATGGAGGCCCCGGAAGCGATGTCCACGCCTCCTCCGCCAGCCCGGGGGACTACGAGGCCTATGCGGACCTCTACAAGCCGCTGCAGGAAGAGCACACCAGCGGCATCGCCACCCTGCCCTACCGGACCCTGCTCGCCCGGCACGCCGACAACCTCCTGGTTGCAGGTCGCTGCCTGTCCGCGGACCGGAAGGTCCAGGGCCACCTTCGGGTGATCGGCTATTGCATGATGATGGGACAGGTCATGGGCCTCGCCGCGGCACAATCGCTGGATGAAGGCAAGGCCCCCGACGCCATCGGCATCCGGCCGCTGCAGGCCGAACTGCAGGATCTCGGCATCCTGTAGGCAATGGCTCATTTACAGAAAAGCCATTGCCCTATCCCTCGCGGGTAGGCAATGGCTCATTTACAAAAAAGCCATTGCCTCACTGTCGCCGTAGAAGAAGTTGTTGATCACGATGGATGTGGAGGCGATGGTGCCGTAGTCCTGGTTCAGGGAGGACATCAGGACCTCGGGCTGGAAGATCCTTTTCTCCAGGAATCGCCGGTCGACCTTCTCCTGGATCGAGGCCAGCAGCAGGTCCGGCTTGTATTGGATCTTCCCCGACAGGATAACCGCCTCCGGGGCGAAGATATTGACAAGGTTCTCGATGGCAAAGGCCAGGTACTCCGCCTCCTCCGACACGATGGACCGGCAGTGTGCGTCCCCGGCCATCGCCCGGTCGACAATGTCGTTCCAGCTGTCGACGGGCAGGCCGGAAGCCCGGGCCTTCTCCACGATCCGGGGGATCGAGGTATACAGTTCCAGGCATCCCCGGTTGCCGCAGATGCAGGCTTCGCCATGGAGGTCGATGCTGACGTGGCCGATTTCCGGGTTCAGGCCGTGACGTCCCCGCAGGGGTTCGCCGTGGAGGATGGAGGAAGAGCCGACGCCGTCCGCCAGCACCAGCATGATGTAATTGCCGAACCGGCGGCCATGGCCGAAAAGGTTTTCATCCAGGGCGTAGGCCGTGGCGTCGTTCTCCACGAAGACCGGACAATCGCAGTGCCGCTTGAACAGGCGGATGACGTTGACGTTGTGCCAGCGGGTAAAGTTCGGCGGGTTCAGGATTTCGCCCGTCAGGGTGTTGACCGGCCCCGGCACGCTGACCCCGATGCCCAGGATCCGGTCCGGCGGAATTCCCTGGGATGCCTGCAGGTCGGCGAAGCATCGGTAGATCGCCTTGACGGCACTGCCCGGGAGGAGATCGTCGATGTCCACGCGGCAGCTCTTGACCAGCCGACCCGTCATGTCCGATACGCCGGCGATGCAGTTGTCCCGGTAGATGTTGACGCCCATGGCAAAATAGGAGTCCTGCTTCAAAACCAGTTTCCTGGGGTGGCGCCCCCGGCTGGGCGCCTGGGTCGGGCTGACTTCCTCCACATACCCCATCTGGATCAGGCTGTCCACGATGGCGGACACGGCGGGTTTCGTCAGGCCCGTCATCCGGGCGATGTCGGACCGGGACACCCGGTGGTCCCGTATGATGGACAGGATGGTTTTCTTGTTGGCTTTCCGAAGGTACATCGAGTTGATTCCGACTGTCGACATCCGCATCCCCCATAATTTGTAAATGTACTTTCATTATGGCCCTGAAGCGAAGGACCGTCAATGTCGACGGCGGCATCCCCCGCGACGGCACCCTCCCGTTGACATTCCCGGATCGGGCTTTCATCATGAAATGGCCAGGTTTCACGGATTGTCGAACCGGCCGTGCTCGGAAAGAAGGTGTCCCCATGGTAACGAAACCGAATCGCGATTCCACGGACCCGCTTTACAGGGCCAGGGAGCGGCCCGAGCTTGTGGATGTGCCGACCCTGCCCTTCGTCCAGCTGGACGGACAGGGGGATCCCGGCGGCGAGCCCTTCTCCCTGGTGATCCAGGCCCTGTATGCGTTCAGCTATGCCGTGAAGATGTCGTACCGGTCGAAGGAGGTGCCGACCGGGTACGAGGCGTACCGGGTGTTCCCGCTGGAAGGGGTGTGGGACCTGGTGGATCCCGGCAAGGGCCTCCAGGTGAAAGACAACCTGCGGTACACCCTCATGATCCGCCAACCGGCGTTCCTGACCAGCGCCCTGTTCGACCGGTTCCGGGAGGAAGTCCGGCTGCGGAAACCGCTCCTGCCGACGGATCGTCTCCGCTTCGTGTGCGAGGCGGAAGGACTCTGCTGCCAGATGCTGCATGTGGGGCCCTACGCTGACGAGCCCCGGACCATGGATGCCATGGAATCCTTCTGCAGGCAGGAAGGCGTCCGCCGGGCGGATCGGCGCCACCGGGAAATCTACCTGTCGGATCCGGGCCGGACGGCTCCCGATCGGATTCGGACGATCCTGCGCTTCCGCGTGATCCGGTGAGGCCGGATGGTGGCCTGGGGTACGGAGGGGCCGGGGTTCCGGGCTTATGATCGAATCATCCGTCGATCTCCCTTCGACCTGCCCCTGCGGCGACGGCTCCCGCAGAGGAAGGAGGCCGCCCATGTCCGCAACGCGCAATGTCCTTGGCATCCTGCTTCTCGCCGTCGTCCTGGCGGCGGCGGGCATCGGATACGCCTTCCGGAACCAGAAACCCGCCGGCACCGGCCCGATTCCCACCGATGACCGGGATCCTTCCGGCCTGCCGAAAAATCCCAACCTGGCCATCGATTACAGCGGAGCCGACCTGAAGGAGATCTGGCTGGCCGGGGGATGCTTCTGGGGCGTCGAAGCCTACCTGGCCCGGGTCCCGGGGGTGGCGGACACGACGGTGGGATACGCCAACGGCCAGACAGAGAACCCCTCCTACCGGCAGGTCATCGACGGCTCCGGCCACGCGGAAACTGTCCATGTCCGCTATGATCCTGCCCGGATTTCCCTGTCGGACCTCCTGGCCCAGTATTTCCTGATCATCGATCCGACCAGCGTCAATCGACAGGGGAACGACCGGGGCGTGCAGTACCGGACCGGCATCTATTACCGGGACGAGGCCGACCTGCCCGTGATCCGGGCGTTCCTGGCCGAGGAGCAGAAGAAGCTGGACCGGCCCATCGCCGTGGAAGTGACCCCCCTCGTCCACTACTTCCTGGCGGAAGAGTACCACCAGGACTATCTCGGGAAGAACCCGGGCGGGTACTGCCACATCTCCTTCGACACCCTGCCGGACCCGGACGGCCCCGACGCACGACGTGGGCTGGTGGATCCGGACCTGTACACCAAGCCGTCCCGGGAGGAACTGAAGCGACTCCTGACAGAGGAGCAATTCCGCGTCACGCAGGAGAGCGGCACCGAGCTCGCCTGCACAGGCGAATATGACAAGCACGACGAGGAAGGGATCTATGTGGACGTGGCCACGGGGGAGCCACTGTTCAGTTCCCTGGACAAGTACGACTCCGGGAGCGGATGGCCCAGCTTCACGCGGCCCATCGACCCCGAGGTGATCCGGGAAATCCGGGATGTGTCCTACGGCATGGTCCGGATCGAGGTTCGCAGCCGGGTGGGCGACTCCCACCTGGGCCATGTCTTTGACGACGGACCGGCGGCGGACGGCGGGCTCCGGTACTGCATCAACAGCGCGGCCCTGCGGTTCGTGCCCCTGTCCGGCCTGGAGAAGGAAGGGTACGGCTATCTCCTGCCGCTGTTTACGTCAGGCTGACCAGGACAATCTCGACGGCTTCCGGGTTGGGCAGGTCGATCCATTCCCGGATCGACAAAGGGAACTCGTCCCAGTCCAGCCGTTCGTCGTTATCGGAGACGACTCCTTCCAGGAATCCGACCAACTCGCCCAGCAGGCGGTTGACTACGGATGTCCGACGCATCTGGCAGGGCGCCGGGTCGTTGTAGATTTCCAGGCATCGGTGCACCAGCCAGTCCTCCCGGACCGGCAGCGAAAGCAGCTTGTATTGGGCCACCATTCGCCCCGCGTGTCCGTAAAAGGTCAGCATCGTCCTTCGCGGCGACAATGTCATGCATGCATCTCCGGCTGTATACTCCCGCTGTTCAATACGGAAGCCGGTCCGCAAGGATCCGGCTTCCATTTTGATCCATTATGGCGTCTTCCGGGGAGGAACGCAACAGGTACGGGGAGACAGGAACGCCGCGCGCCCTGCCGTGCAAGTGCACGATCCGGCCGGTGTCGCAAAACCCGGGCTGTTCAACCTGCCAGCGGGGAATTTGGACGATCGGGACATCGATTCAGAAAATGCAAGGAATCGCAACATCGTGTAAGACGGATTTTTCCGTACAGAATATGATCGCATCGGAATCGAGACCGTCAGAGCGCGTGCAAAGCAGGCAGCAGGACAAGGGAGAGGTGCCACATGAACATGGTCGAATGGGTCAAGACACAGCTGCGGAATCCCAGCGGAAATCCCCTGCCGGTACTGTCCTTTCCGGGCATCCAGCTGATCGGGGTGACGGTGCGGGAGCTGGTCCACAGCGGCGAGCTGCAGGCCATCTGCATGAAAGCCATCGCCGACCGGTACCCGACCCTGGCGTCCGTCAGCAACATGGACCTGTCGGTGGAGGCCGAAGCATTCGGCGCGACCACCCGCTATTCCGACGACGAGGTGCCCAGCGTCACGGGCCGCCTGGTCCAGTCCCGGGAAGATGCCGAGCGCCTGGTCGTGCCGGCCGTCGGCACCGCCCGGACAGGGGAGTGCATCAAGGCCGTCACCCTGGCGACGAAGCTGATCAAGGATCGCCCGGTCCTGGCAGGGGTCATCGGTCCCTTCTCCCTGGCCGGCCGGCTCATGGACCTGACGGAAATCATGTATATGGCCGTGGACGAGCCCGAAACGGTCCACCTCCTGCTGGAAAAGGCCACCGATTTCCTTATCGACTACATCCGGGCCTTCAAGCGCATCGGCGCCAATGGTGTCGTCATGGCAGAGCCGGCCGCGGGCCTGCTGTCTCCCGATTGGAACGACGAGTTTTCGGCCCCCTATGTCAAGCGGATCGTGGACGCGGTCCAGGACGAGTCGTTCATGGTGGTGTACCACAACTGCGGCAACGTGATCCCCATGATGTCCGGCGTCGTGGGCAACGGGGCCATGGCCTACCATTTCGGCAATGCCATCTCCCTGCCGGACGCCATTGCCCGGATGCCCGCCGACCGCCTGGTCCTGGGCAACATCGACCCCTCCAGCCAGTTCGCCAACGGGACGCCGGAATCCATCCGGTCCGCCACCCTGGCGCTCCTGGAGAAGATGGAAGGCCATTCCAACTTCATCCTGTCTTCCGGCTGCGACATTCCGCCCCAGAGCCCCCTGGCCAACATCGACGCCTTCTTCCAGGCTGCCGCGGATTTTGAGCAGGCGCATGAGGGGGAGGCGGAGCACTGCGCTTAGGGCGGGTGCGACGGCAGATCCCAGGTTCCTTCCCTTGCATGCCGATCCCGGAATTCCACCGGCGAGAGACCGGTCACCTTCCGGAAAACCTTGAAGAAGTAACTCTGGTTGAAATACCCGACCTGCTCGGCGATATCCGACGTCCTTGTCTGGGTTATCGCCAGCAATTCCTTGGCCTTTTCGATCCGGACCCTGTTCAGGTAGTTTGTGAACATCTCGCCGGTCTCGATCTTGAACAGCTGCCCGAGATGCGACGGTGTCACGTTGAGCTGGCTGGCCAGGGTCTTGAGGGATAGGTCGCGATTGAAGTTCTGCCGCACTTGCTTCAGGACCAGGCGAACCAATGGGGAAACGGCGTCCGAATGCCGGGCCAGCACGTCACTGGCCGTCCGGATGATCCGGTGGAGCCAGTGGACCAGCTCGTCATGGTTGTGAAGCCTGTCCATGGAAGCGAACAGGTCCTTCAGTTCCGATGGAATGGCGGACTCATCCCGAATCGAACGGCGGACCGTGCTGGAGATATGGTAGACCGTCTCCAGCAGCACGTTGCGAAACTCCTGGGGAGTCACCCCACCAGCCTGGTCCATGTGGGACAGGATCTCCCGGACCATGTGGATGGCATCTTCCGACCGGCCTTCCTGGATGGATCCGCAGAATCGGTCGAACTGGAGGGTCAGGCGGGTTCGCCGGCCGGCCTTCCATTGCTCGCCCATATGCTCGTCGACCAGGGTACCGGGGGGCAGGATGAGGCTATAGTCCTGCAGCGCCTTGGCGGATCGGTAGCTCTCCCAGGCCCTGTCCGGTCCCTGGGCCACAGCGCCGAGAGACAGGAAGACCTCGGCATGCCGCTCGGCCAGGATCCGGTCGCGCAAAGCCAGCAGGCCGGCCCGGATGATGCCGGAGCAGTCCTGCAGGGAATCTCCCCAGAACAGGAGAACGGTTTCATCCGGACTGTCGACCTGGCATACGAGCATCTGCAGCGGCAGAAACACCTCCCGGGCCAGGCTGGACAGGGCCGTGTCCCTGGCCTGGATCTCCACGTCCCCCGGGGATGCCAGATAACGGACAATCGCGGCCTGGTATTGCCTGGCACAGCAGGGCAGCCCGACAACTTCCGCCCGCTCCTGGAATTCCCGGGGACCGATGTCGTTGGACAGCCATCTTGACAGCAGGTTGTTCCTGAACACATCCAGGCTTTCCCGGGTGATCCGCTTTCGCGCCAGGTCCTGTTCGAGTTTCTCCAGGACACAGGCCAGGGTCGATGCCAGTTCGTCCTTGTCCAGGGGCTTGAGGAGATAATTCTCCACCCCCAGCAGGATCCCCTCCTTGACGTAGGAAAAGTCATCATGACCGCTGAGAATGATCGTGCGGATGTCGAGATGCCGCCGGCGGATCTCGCGGATGAGCTCGATGCCGTCCATGACGGGCATCCGGATGTCGGTCAGGAGAATGTGGACAGGTGAACGCTCGATGGCCCCAAGGGCTTCCAGGCCGTTGCAGGCGGTCCCGGCCAGGTCGATCCCATACTCCTCCCACCGGACCGACTGGACCAGTCCTTGGACGACGGATGGTTCATCGTCGACGACCAGGATGTTGAACATGGTTCGATGCGGCTCCTTCGCGTCCGGCCGTGGATTCGCCCGCGGCCCGTCTGCTCCCGGCTTCCGGGTTGATTATAGCATGGCGTGTTCGGAAAACGACCAAGAGAAGGCCCGGCGAAAGCGTCCGGTTAGAATAAATGCACAAGATCCTGAATCTTGACACTAGGCTCGGTCCCTGCCATCCCATAAGATAAAATCGACAGGAGGGCGAAGCGTGAGCAGGAGAGACCGGAGCGGACTTCTTTCCCCGACGGCCGGAAAACCCCGGATCCGGCAGGATGTTCGCCTGTTCCTCATGGCCCTGCCCTTTTTGGCCCTGATCTTTGTCTTTTCCTACTTGCCCCTGTATGGATGGATCTACGCGTTCTTCGACTTCCGACCGGGGTTTCGCCTGGCGGACTGCGAGTTTCGCGGCCTGTTCTTCTTCCGCCTGATGGTCAGCGACCCCGTCAGCCGCGGCGAAGTCATCCGGGTCCTGACCAATACCTTTGCCATCAGCGGCCTGAACCTGTCGATCCAGGTCCTGCCACTGTTTTTCGCGGTCTTCCTCGTCGAGATTCGGTCTTCCCGCCTGCGCCGAACGGTCCAGTCCCTGACGACCATGCCGAACTTTCTCAGCTGGCCGCTGGTTTTCGCCTTCGCCTATTCGATGCTGTCCGTCGACGACGGGTTCATCAACCGTCTCCTGGTCCAGGTCGGCGCTCTCGGGAACCCGGTCAACTTCCTGGCGAGTTCGGATCATGTCTGGCTGACACAGACCGGATACCTGGTCTGGAAAACCCTGGGATGGACGGCCATCATCTATCTCGCGGCCATTTCCTCCATCGACAGCGAGCTGTACGAGGCCGCCGAGATCGACGGAGCCGACCGGTTCCGAATCATGAGGCACATTACCATCCCCCACCTGCTGCCGACGTTCTTCGTCCTGGTGCTCCTCAGCATCGCGAACTTCCTGAACAACGGCATGGAGCAGTATTTCGTGTTCCAGAACGCCCTGAACAAGGACCGGATCGAGGTCCTGGACCTGTACGTCTACAATATCGGCATTCGCAGCGGCATGATGGGGTACAACTATTCCTTTGCCACGGCGGTGGGGGTCCTGAAATCGCTGGTCAGCGTCGTGCTGCTTTTCGTCGCCAACTGGGGTTCCAAGCGCATTCGGGGCGTCAGCATCCTATAACAATCGGGAAAGGAGGAAGATCCATGGTGACACGAGACAAGTTCGGGCTCTTCAACCTGTCCAACAGCCTGGTCTTCTCCCTGTATGCCCTGGTGTGCGTCTTTCCTCTCTACTATATCCTTGTCCTGACCCTGAGCGACAACCAGTGGGCTGCATCCGGGGTGCTGGTTCTCTACCCGAAGGGATTCCACCTGCAGAACTACGTCAATGTCCTCCGTTTCGAGGGAATCCTTCCGGCCATGTTCGTTTCCGTCCTGAAAACCGTGGTCGGCACGGCCTGCACGCTCCTGGGCACATCCTTCCTGGCCTATCTTTTCACGAAGAAGGGGATGTTCCTGCGCAAGGCCCTCTATCGGTTCGTCATCATCTCCATGTACTTCAATGCAGGCCTGATTCCCTGGTACATCAACATGCGCAACCTGCAGCTGACCAACAACTTCCTGGGCTACATCGTGCCGTATATCGTGATGCCCTTTTACCTGATCCTTATGAAGACCTATATGGAGAGCATTCCCCCTGCCCTCGAGGAATCGGCCTCCATCGACGGGGCCGGCACCCTCCAGGTGTTTTTCCGGATCATCTTTCCCCTGTCCCGCCCCATCCTCGCAACCGTGGCCGTCTTCGAGAGCGTCAACCAGTGGAACAACCTGAAGGACAACCTGTTCCTCATGACCCGCTCCCGGCTGCACACCCTGCAGTACATCCTGTACAACTACATGTCGGAGGTGGATGCCCTGGCAGCCAGGATGCGCTCCCAGGCGGGTGCCGGCCTGGGCAGCTCGGCCATCTCCCTGACGCCCATGGCGGTCCGGATGACGGTGGCGATGCTGGTCGTCCTGCCGATTCTCTTCGTCTATCCGGTCCTGCAGCGGCATTTTGCCAAGGGCATCATGCTGGGCGCGATGAAAGGATAGCATCGCCCCGGCTCCTGCTTTCCCGATTTCATCTTGCCGGGACGATGGCGGATCCCCACCGTACAGGCAAGTGGAATGACAGGTATCACGAACCCGAAGTACGAAGGAGGAAAGGAAATGAAGGGATTTACCGGAAAACTGCTGGCCGTCCTGCTGTCCCTGTCCCTGTCCCTGATCCTGGTTGCCTGCCAGGGCCCGGAACCGACCTCGACCCCGACGACAGGCGGAGTCACGGAGAGCGCGACCCCGACGCCCGAACCCCTGACGCCGGTCCAGATCACGGCATTGGCTGGACCGGGCACCATGAGCGGTGTCCAAACCGATCCCATCGCCAAGGAAGTGTTCGAGAAGCGGTTCGGCCTGACGATCGACTTCATCTTCGCCGGGGACAAGTTCGAGGAACGCCTCGCAACGGAGATGTCCAGCGGGGAACTCCCCGACCTGGTCTGCTTCACCAACCGCAAACAAGCCGAAACGGCCGTCCAGGCCAACCTGCTGCTGGACCTGGATCCCCTTCTCGCGGAGTACGGACAGGACCTCTCGGCCAATATGCCTGCCATGCTCCAGTTCATGCGGGACAACCTGAGCGGGGGCTCGGGCAAGCTGTATGGGCTGACCAATTATGTCGGATCCCAGACCATGACCGACGCGATCCACCTGGCGCTCTATACCCGCTGGGATCTCTACAAGCAGGTCGGGGCACCGCAGGTGGACACCTACGAGGAGCTCCTGCCGGTTTTCCGCCAGATGCAGGACCTGGAGCCCGAGAACGACAAGGGCCAGAAGAACTATACCTTCACGCTCTGGGCGGACTGGGATGCCAACGAGATGGCCATGGCCAACTGGACGATCGTGAACTACCGGGGCGTCAACAACAGCCAGGACAACGGGACCCTGGCCTTCACGGAGTATAACCAGGAGACCAAGCAGCTGAAGAGCATGTTCGATCCGGACAGTACCTACCTGCAGACGATTCGGTTCTACTTCAAGGCCAACCAGATGGGCCTGCTGGATCCCGATTCCGTTACGCAGAAATTTGACAATGTCCTGAACAAGCTCAATGACGGCCGCCTGCTGACCGCGTACTGGGGCTGGATGGCCGCCACGTTCAATGGCAGCCCCCTGGTGGAAGCCAATCCCCTGGCCGGCATGATCCCGGTCTTCCCCAAGAAGGAAGCCCGCCTGTTCCTGTCTCCCAACAGCCCGGTGGGGCGGGAGTTTGTCTGGTCGGTCGGGGCGAAGACCCAGTATGCCGACCGGATCGTGTCGCTGCTGAACTTTGCGGCGACGGCCCGGGGCGCTGCGGAGCTGATGAATGGCGTCGAGGGAACCGACTGGAGCATCGTCGACGGCAAGGCCCAGTTCCTGGGGGACAACCTGGAGAAATTCGTGACCAATGATCCAACCGTCAAGTACATCGGAATGTACGAGCCCATGTGCCTGATGAGCCCCTGGAACGTGGATCCGAGAACCGGCGAGCCCATCAACCGCACCTGCTGGTCCCAGGTCATCCGGCGGAACCTCCGGGAGTCCGAGAAACAGTGGGCCGAGGCCAACGGCGTGCTGAACGCCTTCGACTTCGCCAGCAAGAACCTGGTCACCGTCCAGCATGACGCCGTGTCCAACATGACGTCGGCGCCGCCGGACAACATCAAGATCATCCAGCAGAAGCTGGCCGAACTGGCCAAGGCCCAGTCCTGGAAGATGATCTACGCCAAGTCGGAGGCGGAATTCGAAAGCCTCCTGCAGGAACTCCTTGAAAAAGCCCAGGGACTGGGTTCGGAAACGAACTTCGAATGGGCGCAGAACGAACTGGCCGCTGCCAAGGAAAAGGCCGGGAAATACGTTGAGTTCAATGTCAACTGATTCGTGACGTGTTTGATGTCGGAAGGCCCGCCGGGAGACCGGCAGGGCCTTCCGGCTTTTCGGCTGGTGAAAGGCGTATTCTTGCACAGGATGGTATAAGGGAAGTAGGCTGTTTCCGGAATTCGTGCCAGCAGGGGAGCCGGATCCATCGGCGGTCGACGGGGAGCGGGGGGGTGTCAGGATGAAATTGCTCGAGCGATTGTCCAACATGCGCTTCTTCACCAGGATCCTCATCCTCTATCTGCTGATTCTCAGTGCCGTCCTGCTGGCGCTGACCCAGTATGTGTCCTACAACACGACCCAACTCCTGCGGGACAGCCAGCTGGCGGCCAGCGGGCAGATGATCCAGGCCATCCAGAGCCTGATGCGCCAGAAGCTGAATACGACCCGGGACATCATCTTCCGGTTTTACGGGGACAAGGACCTGAGTTTCCTGGTCATGGACCTGCTGGATCCCAACAGGGCATCGGATATCCTGTCCAACGGATATGAGAAACGGGAACTGGTGGTCAAGCTCGACGACCTGTCCAGCCTGGATCGCGACATTTTCAACCTGGTTTTCATGGACACGGACGGCCGTGTCGCGTACCTGTTCGACCAGCGCCTGTCGACATTCGAAGAGAATGCCGTGGTGCTGGACCTGTATCCCGAGTCCCGCCGGGGCAGCCTGGAACGGTATGTCGTACCGGTGCAGCGATTCCCCTTTACGAGCGGGGCGGGCGACCAGGATGCGTTCGCCATCGTCAACAGCCTGCTCTATCCGGGAACGAGCCGTTATGCTGGCAAGGTCGGATTCGTCTTCGGTACCCGGGCCTTCCAGCGGGTTTTCGAGGAATTTCGCAACCTGGTCAAGGGAAGCCTGATGATCCTGAGTTCGGACGGGGAGGTTCTCTTCGATTCCTCGGGACGGTATCGGCAGGAACCCTATCCGTTTTTCGACGCCCTGATGGCCGGCAAGGAGACGGTCGATCTCGAGGAGCCCAGCCTGGTCCACGTGGTGGAATCCCCCCAGGATGCCTTCATCTATGCAGCCGTCATGCCGCTTGCCTCCGTCCACCAGGGGATGAGCATGCTGACGAATTCCACTTATGTTGCCGCCATCCTCATGCTTTTGCTGGTCTTTGCCGCCTACATCCTGGTCGCCGGGCGGATCTCCAGGCGAATCCGAACCATCAACCGGGCCATGAATTCCGTGATCAGCAGCGACCTGGCCTACAGGATCCCGACGAGTCGCCGGCATGACGAGTTCGAGGAGATTGCCCTGCATTTCAACCGGATGTGCGACAGCCTGCAGGCCTACATCGATCGCTCCTACCGATATGAACTCAAGCAGAAGGCCGCTGAGCTGAAAATGCTGGAAGCCCAGATCAATCCGCATTTCCTGTACAATTCCCTGGAGATTATCCGATCGCGCCTGGAATTGGCCGGTTGCGAGGCGGGCGGCGAGATGATCCAGTCCCTGGCGTCCCTGTTCCGCTATTCAATCAAGGGACGGCCGGCGGTGCGGATCGCCGACGAGATCGAATACTGCCGCCTGTACCTCGAGGTTTTCAATGCCCGCTACGGCAATGCGTTCCGGGTTGACCTGTCGGTGGACGACGACATCCTGGAACTGGGGATCATCAAGAACCTCCTCCAGCCGCTC
>JAKPNJ010000168.1 GCA_029548445.1 Bacillota bacterium
TACCATATCCATGGCGCACACCCACGTCCGCGGGTCCACGCCCTCCAGCCAGCACCGGTCCGCCACCGCCCCCGTCCCGTCCAGGAGCGCCAGCCCCACATGCGATTCCATGAAGAGCTTCGCCACCCCGTCGTTGGTCCATTTCATCGCGATGGTGCCGGTCTTCCCCTTCCCCAGGCCCTCCGTCACCAGCGCCTCTTCCAGCCGGAAATGGTACCCGATCCGGTTCGTCACGGCGTCGATGGCATCCTTCAGCTCCTTCAGCATCAGCGACCCGTCCCGGTTGTACGTCCCCAGGGCGTAGTACGACGCCCGGTTCTGTTCCGGCGACTCCAGCAGCCGCGCCGCGTCAAAGCCCAGCGATGTCTTCTGGTACTGGTAGCTCGAGGCCATCTCCAGGATCAGGGGAACCTGGTTGACTCCCCACAGCACCTCCCGGCACTGGCAGCTCCCCTGGCCGTAGCCGGAATACCCGTCGCGGCGCAGGGCCACCCCCTGGGACACCGCCCAGTAATAAGGCTCTTTCTGCGTGTAGTTCATGCACTGGTTGCACCCGAACCCCCACGCTGTCACCAGCCGCGCCCGCTTGCCGCGGAACGCGTCGATGTACGTGGACCAGCATCGTTTCATGACCTCCGGGTCCACCCCCTGGTGCTGGTACCGGTCGTCACAGATGCCTTCGTCGTACCCCTCCTCGTCCGACCCGTACAGCCATGCATGGCTGTTCTCCCCCCAGGAACCGAAGCTTCGGATGTCGATGTATTCCACCGCCGGATCGTTGCCATACCGTTCCGCCAGGGCTTCGGCGAACTGCTCCAGCTTCAGGTAGTACCCCTCTCCCGGATCGGTATAATCCACCACATGCTTCATCATTTTCCTGTAACCGCCGGGTTCGTTGGGATCCGGCATGGAGTAGTTGGGGACGGACAGGACCAGGGAGTTGACGTCGGGCCGGTCCAGGATGAACTTGGGGGTCGTGTAGTCCACCGGGCTCGTGGGATCGCAGGCCATGACCCCAAACACGTACCCCTTGCCCCGAAGCTTGCATTGGGCCAGGCCCTTGTCGATGACGCTCCAGTCGTAGACGCCGTCGCTTTTCTCGATGTTGGACCAGGCCAGGCGGGCATACCCCACGGAGCCGTACGCCCAGGTCGCCTCGGTCTGCTGGGAGAAATCGCCGTATGCGTTGTCATACAGGATCCAGCCCTTGCCGGGGTTGATCAGGACGGCGTCCGACCGCTTGGGGAGGATGCGAAGCAGCCGGAACGCGGCGTCCTCCGCCAGGTTGGGATCCGGGGCCACCGTGGGCCCGAAGGGAGTCGGCGTCGGTTCGGCCGGCGTTGGCGAGGGTTTCGGGGTCGGCGTCTGGATCGGCGTTGTGGAGGGGGGCGGAGACAGCGACGGGGTTGCGGCCTCCCCGGTCGGTGTCGGGGTTCCCGTTCCGCCGGTAGGGGTTGCAGCCGGCGATGCTGCCGGCGATGGGGTCGGCGTTCCAGGCGGCAGGGTCGGGGCGGCACAGGCGCCGACCAGGACCAGCGAGATGGCGACGCAGAGCATCCGCAGCCAGGGCCGAGCCCGGATGTGGGCATCCGGCTTTCGCGACGGGGCCGTCCTGTTCCTTGTTCCGATCCTCCGCATCCTTCGTGCCTCCAATTCCCTTTTCCCTTGCGCTTTCAGCATATCATGCCAGGCTGAATTCACGGATCGTATAGCGGCCTTCCTCCGGCACCCACTTCTCCTGCCGTTCTCCGCAGATGGCGGAAACCTTCGCGATTTCCAGGCCTTCGACAACCAGGTCGGAGGCCGACCCGTCCGGCCACTGGCCCACGATGTCCAAACACGCCATCTCGACCAGGCCCTTCCAGGCAATCTCGCCTTCCCAGAAAACGGTCGTCCACTCCCCCGGCGTCAGCGCCAGCAGGTGGTCCGGACCAAGCCAGGATGCCGGCGCATGCCAGGGAATCCCGTCCTGGTTGTCCTCCGATCCCTTGATCCCGATCCGGAACGTGATGGCCGCGGCCGGCTCGCGGGAACGGACCCGGCAAGCGGCCCGGTATTGTCCGGGGCCGGTCAATTCGAACGTGCTAGTCAGCGGGTATCGCAGCTGTTCCCGGCCGGTTTCCGTCACAACGAAGGGACGGGGATCCGGCAGCAGATTTTCGCCCGGGAAGGGGCCGATGCCGTCGTGGGCATAGGGCGCTGTCGCCGATGCCGTGCACAGCACCCGCACCGTCCGGGCCGACACCGGGGCGAACCCGATGGTCTCCCGGCCCCCCGTCCTGTCCGTCGCCGCGTATACATCCTTCCACCCCATGTCCGCCGACCCCGGCGCCTGCAGCGACACCTGCACCCGGTACGCCGACGCATACCGCCGTCCCCAGTCGAGGGTCAGCGTCCGAACCGTCCGGACCGTCCCCAGGTCCACCGACAGCCACTCCGTCTTCCCCTCCCCGGAGCTCCAGTATCCTGCCCCATGCCGGACCGCGTTCCCCGCGTCCGTCGTCGCCGACAGCCGGGACGACGACGTGGCCGGCCGATGCAGCGCCCAGTCCGTTTCCGCCTCCGCCGGCGCCGCCTCGTCGTACAGCACCGTCCATCCCGTCTCGGTCTCCCCTGCGTTCCCGATCCGGATGTTCGGCTGTTCCAGGCTCCGGTCCGTAAACAGTCCGATGGCCAGCCGGTACGTCCCCTCCTTCGCCGCCCGGTCGAACCGGAAGGTCGCTTCCGCATGGTTCGTCCGGTCTTCCGTTACCATATCCATGGCGCACACCCACGTCCGCGGGTCCACGCCCTCCAGCCAGCACCGGTCCGCCACCGCCCCCGTCCCGTCCAGGAGCGCCAGCCCCACATGCGATTCCATGAAGAGCTTCGCCACCCCGTCGTTGGTCCA
>JAKPNJ010000170.1 GCA_029548445.1 Bacillota bacterium
TACCATATCCATGGCGCACACCCACGTCCGCGGGTCCACGCCCTCCAGCCAGCACCGGTCCGCCACCGCCCCCGTCCCGTCCAGGAGCGCCAGCCCCACATGCGATTCCATGAAGAGCTTCGCCACCCCGTCGTTGGTCCACTTCATCGCGATGGTACCGGTCTTCCCCTTCCCCAGGCCCTCCGTCACCAGCGCCTCTTCCAGGCGGAAATGGTACCCGATCCGGTTCGTCACGGCGTCGATGGCGTCCTTCAGCTCCTTCAGCATCAGCGCCCCGTCCTGCCTGTACGTCCCCAGGGCGTAGTACGACGCCCGGTTCTGTTCCGGCGACTCCAGCAGCCGCGCCGCGTCGTACCCCTGGTGGTCCCGCTGCCAGGCATAGCTGGTCGCCATCTCCAGGATCAGCGGCACCCGGTTGACCCCCCACAGCACCTCCCGGCACTGGCAGCTGCCGAGTCCTTCGCTCTGCGCATATCGGAAGCCGGAATACCCGTCGCGGCGCAGGGCGACTCCCCGGGACACCGCCCAGTAATAGGGCTCCTTTTGCGTGAAGCTCATGCACTGGTTGCACCCGAATCCCCATGCCGTCACCAGCTGCGTCCGCTTCCCCCGAAACGCCTCGATGTACGTGGACCAGCACCGCTTCATGACCTCCGGGTCCACCCCCTGGTGCTGGAACCGGTTGTCGCAGATCCCCCTGTCATACCCCTCCTCGTCCGACCCGTCCAGCCACGCGTGGCTGTTCTCTCCCCAGGATCCGAAACTCCGGATGTCGATGTATTCCACAGCCGGATCGTTCCCATACCGCTCCGCCAGGGCCCGGGCAAACTGCTCCAGCTTCCGGTAGTACCCTTCCCCCGGATCGGTGAAGTTGACGATGTGCTTCCTGAACCGGCGGTATCCGCCCGGGACCGAGGGGTCCGGCGAGAAGAAATCCGGCACGGACAGGACCAGGGCATTGACATCCGGGCGGTCCAGGATGAACTTGGGCGTCGTATAATCCGCATGGCTCGTGGGATTGCAGGCCATGACCCCGAAGACATACCCCTTGCCCCGCAGCCTGCACTGGGCCAGGCCCTTGTCGATGGCACGCCAGTCATAGACCCCGTCGGCGATCTCGATGTCACACCAGGCCTGCCGGGCGTACCCTACCGATCCATATTCCCAGGTCGCGTCGGTTTGCTGGGAAAACCCGCCATGTCCATCGTCATACAGGATCCACCCCTTGCCGGGGTTGACCAGGACGTCGTCCGACCGCTCCGGGCGAAGACGAAGCAGGCGAAAGCCCTCAGCGGCCTGCATGGAGCACCTCCGCCCGGACCTGTCGCCGACGATCCAGCGCCGGTTCGATCATGGCCCGGACATGCTCGAAGGGGACGAAATCCGCGATGCTGTTGCCGGAACCCAGGGCATATCCGCCATCGTCAGCGGCCAGGTCCAGCATGTCTTCCGCCCGGGTTCGGATGGCCTCCGGCGGCCCCTCCACGAGGAATCCCACGTCGAGGCCCCCCAGGATGGCGATGCGGCCCTTCAGCCTCGAATACGCTTCCTCGACAGGCTGGATATTGTCCTCGAAGGAGTGGAGCCCGTCGAACCGCATGTCGAGGAGGATATCGTCCACAATATCCCGGTTGTTCCCGCACGAATGCAGCAGGGCATGGACGCCTTTCCCGTGGGCCATGGCCACGATCCGGCGGTACCAGGGGAACACCAGGGAACGCAGGGACTCGGGCGGGATCATGGTCTGGGTCTTGAACCCCCAGTCGTCATTGCACATCAGCGCCCCGACACCCGGAACCTCCAGGGCGCGCCGGAAATAACCCAGGATCCGGCTTCCGACCTGCTCGAACAAGTCGGCGGCCATGCCGGGTTCGTCATAGAGCATCATGCACAGGGACTCGAAACCGGCCAGGGCCACGACGTTTTCCAGGATGCCACAGGGACTGCACACGATGGCTTTCATGCCGGAGGGCATGGACGCCAGGGTGTCGCGAAACGGCGCGAGGTCGAATGCATTCGGATCCGGCCAAGGGTACGCGTCCAGCGAAGCCCGGTCCAGGATGACCGCCCCCTCGTTTTGGGATACCGTCCTGGCAGAAGACTGTTCCCCCCAGGGAAAGCGGAAGGCGCCGGCATGAACGCAGGCAAAATCGTATCCGGCCAGGGCATGGGCCCGGAACCGGGCGGCCAGGTCCAGGGGCCCGCCTGCCGCCGGGTCACCGCCCTCGGCCAGGAAGTGCTGCAGGGTTCCGTCCCCGATCATGAACTCGAACAGGACCGGCCTCGATGGGACCTGTCTTTCCAGAACTCGCTCCAGTTCCTGAAAATCCGGGCAGAATTCCACGGGACGCCTCCCTTGCATGAAGCCGGCCGGACAGGGCCCTGGGCGTCTGTCCGGCCGGCCTTTCGACGGCGAATGGATCGGGTTCAGGTCATTTTCGGTTTCTGCGGACCACAGTCAGCGTCGTGGCGGCAGAAGCCAGCAGCAGGAGGGCTGTCCCGGCGGCAACGGGATCCCCGGTCGCAGGATTCTCCGGCTCCGTGGGCGCCACGGTAACGACTTCGGTCACGGTGGGTTCCGGCGTGGGCTCGACAGTCGGTTCGGCAGTCGGTTCCGGCGTCGGCTCGACGGTGGGCTCGGGCGTCGGGGTAGGCTCCGGTGTCGGTGTGGGAGCGGTATACCCTTCATAGGTCATGAAGACATCGTCCAGCAGGAAGCTGTCCGTGGAAGCGATATATCCGTCCCCCATCTGGTAGGTCAGGAAACTCATGAAGGCGCCGGGGTAGTCCATCGTAGGCGTGAACAGGCCCTCGATCCGGACCCACTCCTCGCCGCTGACCGTGGCGCTCATGTCCCAAGCGGTCAGGTTGTTCCCCAGGGAGTCGTTGAGGCAGAGGATGACCAGGTTGACTGGGGCCTGCGGATCCATCCGGACCCAGGCGGATACATAGTACTGGGTGCCGGCCATCAGGTCGAATCCCTGGGTCGGTCCGGCCCAGAAACCGAGCCGGTCGGATGTGATCAGGCAGGATGCGCCAGTATGGAAGATGTCGCTTGTGATGGTCAGGGTGGCCCAGCTGAAGCTCCGGGGCGTCCAGGTCAGCTCAGGGTCAAAAGGATCCTCGGTCTCCTTCAGGGGCTCCTCGAATCCCGGATTCCGGATCATGTTGTCCCCGACCGGCAGAACGGCCGGTTCC
>JAKPNJ010000190.1 GCA_029548445.1 Bacillota bacterium
CGGGGAGAGGCAGGCCGGACCGGGGGGGTCGGGGCGGCGCGTTCGTCCGGAAATCCGCCGGGCGGGTCCGGGACGTATGGGGCCAGCCGCAGGCAGCCAGCCATTCGGCCACGGCGGTCGGGGCATCCGGGGTAAAGGCCAGGCGTTGGGCGTCGTCGGAGAGGTGCCACTCGAGTTCGGGTTCATGGAAGCCCCGGAGCGTCGGCCCGATCCCGACCAGGGACCGGTCCTTCACCAGGGGCCTGCCGTCGGCCCGCCGTCCGGGCGCTTCGTCATCCGGGAGCTTTCGCACAAGCCCGGTCTCCACGACGCCCACCGCGTCGATCCGGTCGAACCGGGGATAGGGGACCCGGCGCGGCAGCAGGCGAACCGCGGGACGAAGCTCCGTCTCCGCCGGCATATCGCATCCCAGGTCGCCCACTGACCGGTATCCTTCGGCGAACATCCGCTGGAAGCTGTAACGCTGGATTTTCCGAACCCGGGACTCGTCCCGGAACAGCAGGAACGAGGCGACGGCCGGATCCGCCGGTTCTGTGGCCAGCTGCACGGCACCCCGCGACACGACCTCGGCCTGGACAAACGCCGGCTGGTCCGGAAAATAATAGCTGTTGACATGGCATCCCGCTGCCTCGATCCGGATCTCCGCGCCATCCGGACGGGATCCCGCGGGCAGGGCCCATCGATCGACCCGGAAGTACCCGTGGGGTCCCCGGGCGGGCCCCCATCCCGCAAGACGGCCGTCCACGAACAGCCGGTACGGCCAGGCCGACGCCACGGCACAGGTCGAATGGCCGTCCGGAGAGAGGGGACAGCGGCCCCGCAGGACGATGAAGTCATTCAGGAGCCCGGCCGAGCCCCTGGCCCAGACCGGTCGTGCGGCGAGAAAGGACTCTTCCATCGGTCGCCTCCTGCGGGGGGGTGTCCGCCGGCCATCCCCGAATAAATGGATTAATTGCCCTTTTCTTGATGGTATGCCAGCCTGTGGGCGTTGTCCAGTCCGAAAGGCGGCAGGCACCCGCGATTTCACATGAAAATCGCCTGCGGCCGACATCCCCTGCCCCGGTCTGTTAAAACAATTGATAATGCCGCCTGGATGCCATGGATCTGTTGCCTTGGGCGGGTTTCGGGATTACAATACTTTAGGTTGACGAAATACCGTGATGAGACAGAACGAGGAGAGTGAAACCAGTGGCAAGCCTGATGAAGAAAACAGTCGAGGACATCGAGGTCAAGGGAAAGCGCGTGATCGTGCGCGTGGATTTCAACGTTCCCCAGGACAAGCAGGGGAACATTACGGACGACAAGCGCATCCGCGGCGCACTGCCGACGATCCAGAACCTGTCCGACAGGGGGGCGAAGGTCATCCTCGTATCCCACCTCGGACGGCCCAAGGGAGGACCCGAACCGAAGTATTCCATGAAGCTCGCCTCCGAGCGCCTGGCCGCCCTGCTGGGGCGTCCCGTGGCCCAGGCGGCCGATGTCATCGGGGAAGACGCCAAGTCCCGGGCCGCCGCCCTGCAGGATGGCGACATCCTGATGCTGGAGAACGTCCGCTTCCACAAGGAAGAAACGAAGAACAGCCCGGCCTTTGCCCGGGAACTGGCCTCCATGGCCGACATCTTCGTCAATGACGCCTTCGGGACCGCCCACCGGGCCCATGCCTCCACGGCGGGCCTCGCCAACTTCCTGCCGGCGGTGGCCGGGTTCCTGATCCGGAAGGAACTGGATGTCATGGGACAGGCCCTGGACCATCCGGCCCATCCCTTCGTCGCGATCCTGGGCGGCGCCAAGGTATCCGACAAGATCGGCGTCATCGAGAACCTCCTCGACAAGGTCGATACGCTGATTATCGGCGGCGGCATGGCCTATACCTTCCTCAAGGCCAAGGGCTGCAGCATCGGCAAGTCCATTTGCGAAGACGACAGGCTGGACCTGGCGAAGGCGCTGCTCGAGAAGGCCGAGGCCCGCGGCGTTTCGCTGCTGCTCCCGTACGAGACGGTTATCGCCGACCGGTTCGCCGCCGATGCAAAGCGGCAGGTCGTCTCCTCGTGCCGGATGCCGGACGACTGGATGGGGCTCGATATCGGCCCCGAATCGATCAAGGTCTTTGCCGGGGCCATCTCCAAGGCCGCCACCATCGTGTGGAACGGGCCCATGGGCGTGTTCGAGTTCGAGCAGTTCGCCGACGGCACCCGGGAAATCGCCAGGGCCGTGGCGGATTCCGGCGCCGTCTCCATCATCGGTGGCGGCGATTCCGCAGCCGCCCTGGAAATTCTCGGGTTCGCCGACCGGGTCACCCACATCTCCACCGGCGGCGGCGCGTCCCTGGAATACCTGGAGGGCAAGGTCCTGCCGGGCATCGACTGCCTCATGGACAAGGGCCCCCGCCGTCCCTTCGTGGCCGGCAACTGGAAGATGAACAAGGGCACCCCCGCCGAGGCCGTCAAGCTGGCCGCCGCCCTGTTGCCCCGGGTGTCCGGGGTCCGGTCCGAGGTCGCCGTGGCTGTTCCGGCCACGGCCCTGGCCGCCGTGGCGGAGGCCTGCGCCTATACCAGCCTCAAGGTGGCGGCCCAGAACGTCCATTTCGAGTCCAAGGGCGCCTTTACGGGCGAGATCTCCCCGTCCATGCTGGCCGAGATGGGCGTTCCGCTGGTGGTTGTCGGCCACAGCGAGCGGCGGCAGTATTTCGGCGAAACCGACGAAACCGTCAACCGCAAGGTGAAGGCCGCCCTTGACTGGGGCCTGCGTCCCATCGTCTGCGTGGGCGAGACCCTGGCCCAGCGGGAAGCCGGCGAAACCCTGGCCGTCGTCCGTTCCCAGGTCGAAAAAGCCCTGGCCGGCGTGCCGACGGGCCGGATGGCCCGCATCGTGCTGGCGTATGAACCGGTTTGGGCCATCGGTACCGGTCGGGTCGCCACCGAGGCCCAGGCCCAGGAGGTCTGCGCCCTGATCCGCGGCATCGTGCGGGAACTGCATGGCGACGACGTGGCCGAGGGGCTCCAAATCCAGTACGGCGGCAGCGTCACCGCGGACAACGCGGCCGGCCTGTTCGCCCAGCCGGACATCGACGGCGGGCTGGTGGGCGGCGCCTCCCTCAAGGAGGACGACTTTACGGCCATCGTCCTGGCGGCGGGCTGAGCGGCGGAAGGAGACCCCATGCCGGATCACAACCGAATTCCCTACGCCCTGGTCGTCCTGGACGGCTTTGGCCTCAATCCGGGCGCGGCCGGCAACGCCGTCGAGGCGGCCCGAACTCCGAACCTGGACCAGCTGCGGAGCCGGTGGCCCACCTGCGTGATCCGGACCAGCGGTCTCGATGTGGGCCTGCCCGACGGCCAGATGGGCAATTCGGAGGTCGGCCATACCAACATCGGGGCCGGCCGCATCGTGTACCAGGAACTGACCCGGATCAGCAAGGCCATCGCCGACGGGGACTTCTTCGGGAACCCGGCCCTCCAGGCGGCCATGGACAACGCGAAGCGGGGCGGCGCCCTGCACCTGTTCGGGCTCCTGTCCGACGGCGGCGTCCACAGCCATGACACCCACCTGTACGCCTTGCTGGACATGGCGAAGCGGAACGGCCTGTCCCGGGTCTTCGTCCACTGCTTCTTCGACGGACGGGACGTGCCGCCCGATTCGGCCCTGGGGTTCGTGAAGGACCTGTCGGACCGGCTGGAGCGCCTGGGAACCGGCCGCATCGCCACCCTGATGGGCCGGTACTACGCCATGGACCGGGACAACCGCTGGGACCGGGTCGAGCGGGCTTACCGGGCCATGACCGCCGGCGAGGGGCTTCGGGCGTCGGATCCGGTCCGGGCCGTGTCGGACTCCTATGCCCGGGGGATCATGGACGAGTTCGTGGAACCCACGGTGCTCGAGGAACCCGACGGCCGACCCGTGACGACGATCCGGAACGGCGACTCCGTGATTTTTTTCAATTTCCGGCCCGACCGGGCCCGGGAAATCACCCGTGCGTTCCTGCAGCCGGATTTCCGCGGGTTCCCGCGGCCGGGGGACGCCCTGTCCCTGGTATATGTCTGCATGACCCAATACGACGCGACCTTCGCCGACTTCCCGGGCCTGCGGGTGGCCTTCTTTCCCCAGAGCCTGGACAATCCCCTCGGGGACATCGTAAGCCGGTCCGGCCGGACCCAGCTCCGGATCGCCGAGACGGAAAAATACGCCCATGTGACCTTCTTTTTCAATGGAGGGGTCGAGCGGGAGTTCCCCGGGGAAGATCGGGTCCTGATTCCCTCCCCCAAGGTGGCCACCTATGACCTCAAGCCCGAGATGAGCGCCCCGGAAGTGGCGGAGGAGGCGGAGCGCCGCATCCGCTCGGGACGGTACGACCTGGTGGTGCTGAATTTCGCCAATTGCGACATGGTGGGCCACACCGGGGTGTTCGAGGCCGCCGTCAAGGCCGTGGAAACCGTGGACGCCGGCGTCGGCCGGGTGGTCGGGGCGGTGCTGGACATGGGCGGAATCGCCATGGTCACCGCCGACCACGGCAATGCGGAACAAATGGTGGACCCCGAGACCGGTGGGCCGTTCACGGCCCATACCTCCCTGCCCGTGCCCCTGATCCTGGCGGGACGGGAGGGGATTTCCCTGCGGGATGGACGCCTGGCCGACCTGGCGCCGACCCTGCTGGACCTGATGGGACTCGCCAAGCCGGTCGACATGACCGGAACGAGCCTGGTCGAAGCGTGATCAATGGCCGCGCCGCCGGATGAAGCCGGGGCGCACCTGGAAGGAGACAGCCCGATGCCCAAGAAAAACAGCCGGAACTATATGACCATCGACGGCAATACCGCCGCCGCCTACACCTCCTATGCGTTCACGGAGGTCGCCGGGATCTACCCCATTACGCCTTCGTCCAACATGGCCGAGGTCACCGACCAGTGGGCCGCCAACGGCAGGAAGAACCTCTTCGGCCAGACGGTCAACGTGATGGAGATGCAGTCCGAGGCCGGCGCCGCCGGGGTGGTCCACGGTTCCCTGGCCGCCGGGGCCCTGACCACGACCTATACGGCCTCCCAGGGCCTGCTCCTGATGATCCCCAACATGTACAAGATCGCCGGTGAACTCCTGCCCGGCGTCCTGCACGTCTCGGCACGGGCCGTGGCCAGCCACGCCCTGTCCATTTTCGGCGACCACTCCGACGTCATGGCCTGCCGCCAGACCGGGTTCGCCCTCCTGGCCTCCTCCAGCGTCCAGGAAGTCATGGACCTGGCCGCCGTCGCCCACTTGGCCGCCATTCGCGGACGGGTTCCCTTCCTCCATTTCTTCGACGGGTTCCGGACCTCCCACGAGGTCCAGAAAATCGAGGCCCTGGACTATGACGACCTGGCGAAGCTCGTGGACCAGGACGCCCTCGGGGCCTTCCGGGCCCGGGCCCTGAGCCCCAACCGCCCGGTCCTGCGGGGATCGGCCCAGAACCCCGACATCTTCTTCCAGGCCCGGGAAGCCTCGAACCCCTACTACCTCGCCGTCCCGTCCGTCGTGGAAGGATACATGGCCGAGATCAACCGACTCACGGGCCGCGATTACAAGCTGTTCAACTACTATGGCGCCCCCGACGCCGACCGCGTCATCATCGCCATGGGATCCGTCTGCGAGACCATCGAGGAGACCATCGACCACCTCCTGGCCAAGGGCGAAAAGGTCGGCCTGGTGAAGGTCCACCTCTACCGGCCTTTCTCCGTGGAGCGTCTCCTGGAGGCCATCCCGGCCACGGCCCGGCGGATCGCGACCCTGGACCGGACCAAGGAGCCCGGCGCCCAGGGGGAACCCCTCTATCTCGACCTTTGCGCGGCCTTCGCCGGCCGGGCGAACCAGCCCCTCATTGTTGGCGGACGGTATGGATTGGGCTCGAAGGACACGACCCCGGAGCAGGTCCTCTCCGTCTACCGGAACCTCTCGGAAGAGGCGCCCCGGAACGGCTTCACCATCGGCATCGAAGACGACGTGACCTTCCTGTCCCTGCCCCAGGGCGACTCCGTGGACACCGTGCCGGCCGGCACCATCAGCTGCAAGTTCTGGGGGTTGGGCTCCGACGGCACCGTCGGCGCCAACAAGAACTCCATCAAGATCATCGGCGACCATACGGACAAGTATGTCCAGGCCTATTTCTCCTACGATTCCAAGAAGTCCGGCGGCATTACGGTCTCCCATCTCCGTTTCGGCGACCGGCCCATCAAGTCCACTTACCTGGTGAAGAAAGCCGACTTCCTGGCCTGCCACAACCCCTCCTACATCGGCAAGTATGACATGCTGGCCGACCTGAAAAAAGGCGGCACCTTCCTCCTGAACTGCGGCTGGACCGACGGGGAGATGGAGCACCACCTGCCCGGCTCCGTCAAGCGGGCCCTGGCGGCCAACGGCATCGCCCTGTATGCCATTGATGCCGTGAGCCTGGCCCGTGAACTGGGGTTGGGCGGCCGGATCAACACCATCATGCAGGCCGCCTTCTTCAAGCTGGCCAACATCATCCCCATCGACGACGCGGTCCGCTACATGAAGGATGCCATCGCCAAGACCTATGGCAAGAAGGGTGACGAGATCATCCGGATGAACAACGCCGCCGTGGACATGGGCGTGGAGAAGGTCCGCCGTGTACCGGTCCCGGCCGCCTGGCAGAACGCCCCCGTCGAGTCTCCCGAGGCCGATGGCCGCCCGGCCTTTATCCGGGATGTCATGGAAGTCATCAACCGCCAGGAGGGCGACTCCCTGCCGGTCAGCACCTTCGCCGACACGGCCGACGGCGAGTTCCCCCAGGGAACCAGCCGGTACGAGAAGCGCGGCATCGCGGTGGACGTGCCCGAATGGCAGGCCGACAAATGCATCCAGTGCAACCAGTGCGCCCTGGTCTGCCCCCACGCCTCCATCCGGCCTTTCCTCCTGAACGCGGAGGAGCGCGAGGCGGCCCCCGGGGGCTACGAGGTCCGCAACGGCATGAAACCCTACGACCAGTATGGATTCCGTATCCAGGTCTCGGTGCTGGACTGCGCCGGCTGCGGCAACTGCGCCAATGTCTGCCCCGCCAAGGAAAAGGCGCTGGTGATGAAGCCCATCGAAACCCAGATGGAGCAGGTTCCCAATTGGGACTACTCCATGACCCTTTCGCCGAAGGCGAACCCGGCCAACAAGGAGACGGTCAAGGGAAGCCAGTTCGAGGAGCCCCTCCTGGAATTCTCCGGCGCCTGCGCCGGCTGCGGGGAGACCCCCTACGCCAAGCTCGTGACCCAGCTCTTCGGCGATCGCATGGTCATTTCCAACGCCACCGGCTGCTCCTCCATCTGGGGCGGGTCGGCGCCCTCCATGCCCTATGCCGCCAATCACAGGGGACTGGGACCGGCCTGGGCCAACTCCCTCTTCGAGGACAACGCCGAGCATGGCCTGGGGATCCTGCTGGCCGCGAAGCAGAACCGCCTCTGGATCGCGGACCGGGTTCGGGCCGCCCTGGAGCTGGGGCTGGAGGACAGCGTCGGCGCCGCCCTCCGCGACTGGCTGGATGCCTTCGACGACGGGAAGACTTCCCGGGAAAAGAGCGAGCGGCTGGCCGCCGTCCTCAAGGCTTACAGCGGCGGCGACGAACGGGCCAGGGCCCTTTTCGCCGACATCCTGGGCCGGGAGGACTACCTGGTCAAGCGGTCCGTCTGGATCGTGGGCGGCGACGGCTGGGCCTATGACATCGGCTTCGGCGGCCTGGACCATGTCCTGGCGTCCGGCGAGGATATCAATGTCCTGGTCTTCGACACCGAAGTCTACTCCAATACCGGCGGGCAGGCCTCCAAGGCCACGCCCACCGGCTCCGTGGCCCAGTTCGCCGCGGCCGGAAAGCCCATCAAGAAGAAGGACCTGGGCATGATCGCCATGAGCTATGGGTATGTCTACACCTCCCAGGTGGCCATGGGCGCGAACCAGTCCCACACCCTGAAAGCCCTGGTGGAAGCCGAGGCCTACAAGGGCCCGTCCCTGGTGATTGCCTACGCGCCCTGCATCAACCATGGCATCCGCGGCGGCATGGGCGTCTCCCAACAGCAGGAAAAGAGGGCTGTCGAGGCGGGGTACTGGCACCTGTATCGCTACAATCCGGACCTGGCCGCCAAGGGGCAGAATCCCTTCTCCCTGGACTCCAAGGCGCCCACCGCCTCCTTCCAGGATTTCCTCCAGTCGGAAGTCCGGTACAGCTCCCTCCAGCGCAGCTTCCCCGAGCGGGCCGAGTGGCTCTTCCGGAGCGCCGAAACCGCTGCCCGGGAGCGGTACGAGTCCTACCTGCGCCTGGTGCAGTGCTGGAAGCCGGCCGAATCCTGACCGGTCCATCGTCCGGCTCCTGTGCTATAATGAAGGCCCCGCCCCGCCAGGGTGGGGCCTTTTTCTTGATATGTCCGCCGTGCCGTGTCCGCGACGTCCCGCTCCCGACGAAGGAGGCAGCCAGGTTCCATGCAGATCGAGGAAAGCAGGAAGCTTCTGTTCTCGGATACCCTGGTGCCGGATATTTTCGTGACGGAGTACATGCCCTCCCTGGACGGCCTCGCGGTCAAGCTCTACCTGTATGGCCTGTTTGCGGCCCGAACCCGCCGAACCTTGAGCGAGGGGGAAGTGGCCCGCCGGCTGGGCGTCGATCCCGAGCCCCTGAAGGAAGCCCTGGCTGCCCTGGTGGCCGCCGGCCTGGTCCGTCCCCGGGAGAGGGGCTTCGAAATCCTGGACATCAAGGAGATCGAGGTCGGAAAATTCTATCGTCCCAAGTCCGCCAGCACGCCGGAGGAAGTCCACGAAGCCGCCCGGATCCACCCCCAGCGGGACAAGCTCCTGTCCGACATTTCCAAGACCTTTTTCCAGGGGCTCATGTCGCCCTCCTGGTACGGCGAAATCGATTCCTGGTACGACCGCTACCACTTCGAGCCGGAGGTCGTGTACGCCCTGTTCCAGGAATGCGCCCGCCGCAGCAAGCTGGACAGCCGGTTCTACATCGCCCGGGTGGCCGAGAACTGGTC
>JAKPNJ010000191.1 GCA_029548445.1 Bacillota bacterium
GAGCGGACGCTCGCCGCGGTGTGGGACTCGGCCCTGGCCCTGGGCGAGGCCCACGGGTACCGGAACGCCCAGGTCTCGGTCCTGGCCCCCACGGGGACCATCTCCTTTGCCATGGATTGCGCCGCCACCAGCATCGAACCCTTTTTCTCGCATATCGTGTACAAGAAGCTGGCCGGCGGGGGGATGATGAAGCTCGTGAACCCCGTGGTGGCCCTGGGACTCCGGCGGCTGGGGTACACCCCCGAGCAGGTGGCGGACATCCAGGCCTACATCGGCCGGGAGGAGAACGGGCGGCTGGTGGACGGGAAGATCGAGGGGGCGCCCCATCTCCGGGAGGAGCACCTGCCGGTCTTCGACACGGCCAACGCCTGCGGCACCGGCAAGCGGTTCATCCACTATCGCGGCCATGTCCTGATGGTGGCGGCCCTGACGCCCATGCTGTCCGGCGCCATCTCCAAGACCGTCAACCTGCCCCGGGAGGCCACCATCGACGATTTCAAGGCGGTGGTCCTGGAATCCTGGAAACTCGGCATCAAGGGCATAACGCTCTACCGCGACGGCTCCAAGGCCGCCCAGCCCCTGAACCTGCGGATCGACGACGAGGCCGCGGCCCAGGCCCTGGAGGACCTGACCTATCCCGCCCTCCTGGAGTACGCGAAGAAGGCCCGGACCGAGCTCCAGGAGATGAAGAAGGAACGGGAGGAGGAGCAGGCGGAGGCGGTGGCCGGACTGGTTGAGGGCGGCGCCGAGGGCCGCGAGCTGCCCCGGAAGTCCCACCGGGACAAGCCCGTGGGGATCCGGGCGGGCCATACCCATCCGGCCCAGATCGACGACGTCAAGATTTATACCACCGTCAACCGGAATCCCAACGGCGACATCTGCGAAATCTACATCACCACCGACCGGGAAGGGACCCTGATCATGGGCCTCCTGAACTCCCTGTCCAAGACCATTTCGGTCATGCTCCAGTACCATATTCCGCCCAAGAACATCTCCAAGATGCTCCGGGGCCAGAAGTACGAACCCTACGGCTTCGTGACCCGCCATCCCTACATCAAGAACTGCACCTCGATCTCCGACCTGATCAGCCGGATCATCGACCTGGAGATCGGGGACTTCTCCCGGGTCCACATCAAGCCCGAGGAGGCGAAGGTCGAGAGACCCCGGCTTTTCGACTCGGGCCCGGAGACCAACGGGACGACTGCGGAGCGGGTCTACGACGGATCCATGTGTTCGGTCTGCGCAAGCACCCGGATGGTCCAGAACGGAACCTGCAAGGTCTGCCTGGACTGCGGCGCCACCAGCGGATGCTCGTGAGGAACATGCGAATTGTGATTCGCAAATATTGACACGCGAATAAAGAATGGTATAACTAGGGGAAGACCGCCGCTCGCCCACGCGAAAGGAGGAATTCCCCTGGAACATTTTCATGACACGTCGTCCTGGACCTTCCTGACGAACCATGCCCATGTGCTGCTCTGCCTGGCCCGGGATCCCGCCATGCGCATGCGGGACATCGCCCTGCAGGTGGGCATTACGGAACGGGCCGTCCAGAAGATCGTCGCGGACCTGGAAGCCGAGGGCTACCTGGTCCGGGAGCGCCATGGCCGCTG
>JAKPNJ010000194.1 GCA_029548445.1 Bacillota bacterium
GGCCCGTCCGGCCCTTCCATGTCGTACCGGTTGAAGACCCGGACCGCGGCCAGGCCGGCGATGCCCTCGTGATCCCGCAGGTCCGTGAGGATGGACCGGGCTTCGTGGTCGCTGCCCGGCCGCTTCTCCACATGGATCCGGCGAACCCCGTTCACGAACCGGTCCCCGCATCCGCCGCCGTTCCCAGGATCCGGACCGCCCGCTCCAGGAACGAAGCCATGGCGACCGCGTCCAGGGAACCATGACCCAGCCGGGCCAGGTCATGCAGGTGGAGGGCCAGTTCCCGGGCCTGCTCCTGCCGGTTTTCGTCATCGTAGAGGTCCGCCAGGCGATGGACCAGTGGGCTGTCGGTGTTCAGCACGAGCTTCCGCTCGACCGGGAACAGCTTGGCAAACCCGTCGTCGTCGGCTCCGGGCCCCCGGGTCCGCTCGAACATCCGCCGCATCTCCTGCATCCGCCGGGAGTGCTCCGACTCGGACAGGAAGGCCGGCAGGGCGGTCTCGCCCAGGGCGCGGACCTCCACCTGCAGCTCCGGGTCCCCGGCGGCGTCCCGGAACAGGCGGGCCAGGGTGTCCGCCCGTTCGGCCGCACCGGCTTCGCCCCCGAGTTCCGCGTCGATCCGGGCGAACCGGACCTTCGGGTTGCGCATCTCCATGTGGCTCATGAACGGTGTATCGAGTTCATGGTCCAGGACGGCCACGGTCCGGCCCCGGGAGCGGGCCATCCGGACGTAGGCGGCCTGCCGGTCGGCGTCGGCGGTATACAGGATCGACTCGCCCAGGTCGGCCAGGACCTTGAACCCCTCGTCCACGGTCCGGTAGAGGACGATGGGCGTCATCCGCTCGCAGAACTTCTCGTCCCGCAGGCAGCCATACTTCACGAAGGGCCCGATGTCCTTCCAATAGGTTTCATAGTCGGGCCGGGCGGTCTCGAAGAGGGACTGGAGCCGGTCGGCCACCTTCCGCACGATGTGGGACGACATCTTCCGGACCTGGCCGTCGTTCTGGAGGAAGCTCCGGGACACGTTCAGGGGCAGGTCGGGGCAGTCGAGGCAGCCCTTCAGGAGGAAGAGGAAATCCGGGATGACCTCCTTGATGTTGTCCGCCACGAACACCTGGTTGTAGTAGAGCTTGATGCGGCCCTCCAGGACTTCGTAGGGGTTGTCCATGGGGGGGAAATACAGGATTCCCTTGACCCGGAAGGGGTAGTCCATGTTGAGGTGGATCCAGAACAGGGGGTCGCGGAAATCCGAGAAGGCCTTGTGGTAGAAGGCCTTGTACTCCTCGTCGGTGCAGTCCCGGGGGTTCTTGAGCCAGAGGGGCGACACATCGTTCAGGGGCGCGGGTCCCGCCTTCCGCCCGGCCTCGCCTGCCTTCGCAGCCCCGTCCGCTTCCGCGGCCTCGCCGCCATCAGGGGCCTCGCCGTCGTCCGCAGCGTAGGCGGCATCATCGGCGTCATCGGCCTCGCCGGTCCCGCCGGAATCGGCGGTGCCGCCGGCTTCCGCGGCCACCGCGCCCTCCCCGGTCTCCAGGTAAATGGGATAGGGCATGAAGGCGCAGTACTTCATCAGGACGTCCCGGACCCGGGCCGTCTCCAGGAATTCCTTGCCGTCCTCGGACAGGAACAGGGTGACGCAGGTTCCCCGCGCCTCCAGGGTTCCGTCCCCCAGGACATAGGAGACGCCGTCCTCGCTCTCCCATACGGCAGGCACGGCGTCCGGCAGGACGCTCCGGGATTCCAGCCGGACCCGGTCGGAGACCATGAACGACGAATAGAAGCCCAGGCCGAAATGCCCGATGATGCCGGCGTCGTCGGCCCCCTTGTCCTTGTATTTCTCGACGAAGTCCACGGCGCCGGAAAAGGCGATCTGGTTGATATACCGCCGGACCTCGTCCGCGGTCATGCCGATGCCGTTGTCCGTCACGGAAATCGTCCCGGCCTCCCGGTCGATGCGGACGACGATGCGGGGCTCCCCCTCCCCTTCCGACCGATGGGCCTCCCCGATGGAAACCAGCCGCTCCAGCTTCCGGATGGCGTCGGCGGCGTTGGACACCAGTTCCCGGAGGAAGATGTCCCGGTCGGAGTACAGCCATTTGCGGATGATGGGGAAGATGTTCTCGGTGCTGACGGAGACGGTGCCTTTTTCCTGGTTCATTCGAAGTCCTCCCTGGTATTTCGGATCATGTCGTCGACAAGGCGCTGGTAGGCGCGCCGGATCGCCTGGAAGAAGGGGTCCGCGGCGGTGGGGAAGGGCATGGCCTCCACGGCCGAGACCGGCAGGGTGCCGATGGACGTTCCGGTCAGGAACACGCCCCGGATCCGGCCCTGGGCCAGGTCCCGGTCCGTGGTCGGCGCCTCCAGGACCACGCCGCCTGTCAGGGCGACGGCCCGGAGGACATGGCGGCGGGTCACGCCCGCCAGCACCCTGGACAGGGGCGCGGTCAGGACCACCGGCCTTCCGTCCTGGCGGCCGGCCGCCGCATCCGTCCCCTCGGCACCGGCCGGGAGAAAGAAGGCGCTGGTCCGGCTTCCCTCCGCCAGGCAGCCGTCCCCGGCCCGAAGAAGCGTTTCGAAGTAGGGACCGTGGGGGCCGGTCTCCGCGAGCTTCCGGGCGACAGCCGCCCGGTAGTCGGCCCGGACGGCCTTGACCTGGGGATCCGGCCGTTCCCAATCCAGGAGGCCCACCGGAACACCCCGGACATAGAAGTCCTCCGGGGGATAGAAATGGCGGTTGGCATGGAGCAGCAGCCTCCGGCCGTCGGTCACGATCCGGACATTGCCGCTGCCCAGGGACAGCCCCCGGACCAGGTCCCGGAATTCCCGACGGAGCCGGTCCCGGTCCGGCGCGACACCGAAAACGGCCCGGGCCGAGCCGTCCAGCCGGTCCAGGTGGTCCTCCCAGAACAGGGGGACCCCGTCGATGACCCG
>JAKPNJ010000202.1 GCA_029548445.1 Bacillota bacterium
CAGCAAAGCTCCGACACCACGTATCGGGTCTTCGACTACAACCGGACGGATGCGGCAGGCCGGCTCCGGCCCCTCCACGTGGAGGCGGCCCTGGATGTCATCGATTTCAACAACTGCGGCGGTGTGTCGCGGCTTGCCGGCCTGGCGCTGCCGTTGGGGCTTCCGGACATGGCGGCGGGGCCCGCTTCGGGCGTCACAGGTCGCCTCCTGGTCCTGAACCGGTATTTTCGGGTGGAAGAAATGACCCTGGACGAAGGAACCTGGACCTGGACCGGTGACGGATCCCGCCCGCTCCTGGCGACGGTGCTGGCCGGGACCGGAACCCTCCAGGCCGCACAGGACGGAATCCTCCATCCCCTCTCGGCCGGCGGTTCCTTCCTCCTGCCAGCCGACCTGGGACCTTGTCGGATCGGGGGTCGGCTCCGGATCCTGGCTGCGACCCTATCCCGCCAGCGGGAGGAACTTGCCGCCCTGTCCGATGAAACGGGACTCTCCCCGGACGAGATCGCCGCCCGAATCGCCACCACGCCCCGGCACGACTGACGGACAAGGGAGGCCGACCCCTTCCGCGGGGCCGGCCTCCTGACGATCGGGTGATGGGATTCGGGTCAGTCCATGGGACCCGGGTCAGTCCATCCGGTCGGGTTCCATTCCCTCCAGGGCGTTGGCCCGGGCCTGGGCTGGGGTCATGGCCAGGGGAGACAGGGTCGTCAGCAGCCGATCGGGGGACAGCAGCGGCAGGTTCTCCTCGATAACGGGGACAGCCGTCAGGTTGCGGTAGCGGGTCATGCCGGTCCCGGCGGGAATGAGCTTCCCGATGATGACGTTTTCCTTGAGGCCCAGCAGGGGATCGGTCTTCCCCTTGACGGCCGCGTCGGTCAGGACCCGGGTGGTCTCCTGGAAGGAGGCGGCGGAGAGGAAGGAATCGGTTGCCAGGGAGGCCTTGGTGATGCCCAGCAGCACCCGTTTGCCGGTAGCGGGGACCAATCCCCGTTCTTCGGTTTTCCGGTTGGCGTCCTCGAAGTCGAACATGTCCACCAGGGTACCGGTCATGAGATCCGTGTCGCCGGGATCGTCCACCCGGACCTTCCGCATCATCTGCCGGGCAATGACTTCCACGTGCTTGTCGTTGATATCGACGCCGTTGTTCTTGTAGACCTTCAGCACCTCGCTGATGATGTACCGCTGCACCCCGAAGACGCCCTTGATCTTCATCAGGTCCTGGGGATTCACGGAGCCGTCGGTAATGAAATCGCCGGCTTCCACAATGTCGCCATCCTTCACCAGGAGCGGCGCGCCGTAGGTAATGGGATATGTGCGGACTTCGCCGTCCTCCGCCGTGACGACCACGTCGCGGCGCCGCTGGCGAGTTGTCTCGTCGATCCGGATCGTGCCTGCGACTTCGGAGATGATGGCCTGTCCCTTGGGTTTCCGTGCCTCGAACAGCTCCTCGACCCGGGGAAGACCCTGGGTAATATCGTCTCCCGACGCGATGCCGCCGGTATGGAAGGTCCGCATGGTCAGCTGGGTACCGGGCTCGCCGATGGATTGGGCGGCCATGATGCCCACGGCTTCGCCGCCGCAGGCGGGCTCCCCGTTGGCCAGGTTGAGGCCGTAGCACTTGGCGCAGACGCCCACCCGGGAGCGGCACCCCAGCACAGACCGGATCCGGACGCCGGTATACCCGGCCCTGACGATAAGGTCCGCTGTCCGGTCGTCAATGAGGCCGCCCTTCGGACAGATCACCTCGCCGGTTTCGGGATGCAGCAAGTCCTCGTCATCGGCCAGGTAACGGCCGACGATCCGGTCCCGGAGGTTGCGGACCACCCGCTTGGACTTGCTGGTGCCCCCGGCCGTGACCTCGGTCATCAGCGTCGGTTCGGCGGAGCCGCAATCCCTCTCCCGGATGATGACATCCTGGGCCACGTCCACCAGGCGCCGGGTCAGGTACCCGGAGTCGGCGGTCTTGAGGGCGGTGTCGGACAGGGCTTTCCGGGCGCCGTGGGAGGAGATGAAGAACTCCAGCACGTTCATGCCTTCCCGCAGGTTGGACCGGATGGGAATCTCGATGGTCCGGCCGGACGTGTCGGTCATGTTGCCGCGCATGCCGGCCAGCTGCTTGATCTGGTTGATGTTGCCCCGGGCGCCGGACTGGGACATCATGTAAACCGGGTTGTACTTGCCCAGGCTGGTCTTGAGGGCTTCGGTGATGTCGTCGGTGGCCTTGCGCCAGATCCTGACGACTTCCCGGTACCGGCCATCGTCGTTCAGAAGCCCCATCTGGTGGCGGTGGTTGACGAGTTCCACTTTCTCCTCGACCTGGCGGATGCAGTCGGCCTTGACGTCGGGGATGATCATGTCGAAAATGCCGATGGACAGGCCGCCCTGGGTGGCGTAGTGGAATCCCATTTGCTTGATCCGATCCAGGATCACCGTCGTCTCGGCGGCGCCATGAACCTTGATGCACCGCTCGATGACCTGGCCCAGTTCCTTCTTGCCGACCAGGAAATCGCACTCGAGCTTGCCCTCGTTGGCCGGATCGGCCCGGTCCACGAACCCCAGGTTCTGGGGAATGGCCTCGTTGAACAGGAACCGCCCCAGGGTGGAGGTCACGAACAGGCTGTTCCGGCCGCCGGTGTCCCGGCGAATCCGGATCCGGATGCGGTCATGCAGGTCCAGCACGCCGTCGTTCATGGCCATGATCGCCTCGTCCAGGGAGTTGTAGAAAGGCTCCCGGCCGGGCGGGGTGTCGTCGTTCTCCTTCTCGATGGTCAGGTAGTAGATTCCGATGACCATGTCCTGGGTCGGCACCGTCACCGGCTTGCCGTCCTGGGGCTTCAGGAGGTTGTTGGCGGACAGCATCAGGAAACGGGCCTCGGCCTGGGCTTCGGCGGACAGGGGGACATGGACCGCCATCTGGTCGCCGTCGAAGTCGGCGTTGTAGGCGGTGCAAACCAGGGGATGGAGCTTGATGGCGCGGCCCTCGACCAGGACAGGCTCGAAAGCTTGAATGCCCAGCCGATGGAGCGTGGGAGCGCGGTTCAGGAGGACGGGGTGCTCCTTGATGACATCTTCCAGGATGTCCCAGACCTCGTCCCGGCCCCTCTCCACCAGCCGCTTGGCGGTCTTGATGTTGTGGGCATGGCCGTCCTGGACCACCCGCTTCATGACGAAGGGCTTGAACAACTCCAGGGCCATTTCCTTGGGCAGGCCACACTGGTGCAGCTTGAGCTCGGGACCCACCACGATGACCGACCGGCCGGAGTAGTCGACCCGCTTGCCCAGCAGGTTCTGGCGGAACCGCCCCTGCTTGCCCTTAAGGAGGTCGGACAGGGACTTCAGGGCCCGGTTGCCGGCGCCCGTCACGGGACGGCCCCGGCGGCCGTTGTCGATGAGGGCGTCCACAGCCTCCTGGAGCATCCGCTTCTCGTTGCGGACGATAATCTCGGGTGCGCCCAGCTGGAGCAGCTTGTTCAGCCGGTTGTTGCGGTTGATGACCCGGCGGTACAGGTCGTTCAGGTCGGAGGTGGCGAAACGGCCGCCGTCCAGCTGCACCATGGGCCTCAGTTCAGGCGGCAGGACGGGCAGGACATCCATGACCATCCATTCGGGCCGGTTGCCGGATTTCTTGAAGGCCTCCACAACCTCCAGGCGCTTGATGATGCGAACCCGCTTCTGGCCGCTGGACGCCCGGAATTCCTCCCGGAGTTCCTGGGCCAGGGTATCCACGTTCAGTTGGTGCAGGAGCTCCTTGATGGCTTCGGCGCCCATCTTGGCCTTGAAGGCGTGGCGGCCGAACCGCTCGACATAGTCCCGGTATTCCTTGTCCGTCAGGATCTGCTTCCTCGCGAGGTCGGTCTGCCCGGGATCCGTCACGATGTACGCGGCGAAGTACAGGACCTTCTCCAGGTTCCGGGGTGACATGTCCAGGATCAGGCCCATGCGGCTGGGGATGCCCCGGAAGTACCAGATATGGGAGACCGGGGCCGCCAACTTAATGTGGCCCAGGCGTTCCCGGCGGACCTTGGCCTTCGTCACCTCGACGCCGCAGCGGTCGCAGACGATGCCCCGGTACCGGATTTTCTTGTACTTGCCGCAATGGCATTCCCAATCCTTGGTGGGTCCGAAGATCCGCTCGCAGAACAGGCCGTCCCGCTCTGGCTTCAGGGTCCGGTAGTTGATGGTTTCGGGTTTCTTGACTTCGCCCCGGGACCACTCGAGGATTTTTTCGGGAGAGGCCAGGGAGATGCTGATGGAATCGAACGACCCGCTCTCCGCGGACCGGAAATCATTGGCGCGCAGGTTGCCGGAAAAGATGTTCATCGGGTTGAAATCACTCATGCCTCTTCGTCTCCTTCCGTCTCGACTGCGGGGAAGGCCAGGTCATCGTCCTGGACCAGGTCCTCCAGGTCCAGGGGCGGCGTTTCGTCTTCCTCGACGACTCCGCCATCCTCGTCCAGGAGGCCGGTGGTGTACCCGGCTCCGTTCAGGTCCTCGGTGGTCACGGAACCCATGATCTCCGCCAGGAGGGACCGGTCGAGAATCGGGATGCTGTCGTTATCCTCTTCGGCGGATTCCCGCAGGGCGTACTCTTTCTTCTCCTCGGTCAGGGCCTTCACATCGAGGCCGAGGCTCTGGAGTTCCTTGACCAGCACCTTGAAGGATTCCGGTACGCCGGCCTCCGGGACGTTCTCGCCCTTGACGATGGCCTCGTAGGTCTTGGTGCGGCCCGTGATGTCGTCGGACTTGACCGTCAGGATCTCCTGCAGGGTGTATGCGGCACCATAGGCCTCCAGGGCCCACACTTCCATTTCGCCGAACCGCTGGCCGCCGAACTGGGCCTTGCCGCCCAGGGGCTGCTGCGTCACGAGGGAATACGGCCCGATGGAGCGGGCATGGATCTTGTCGTCGACCAGGTGCATGAGTTTCATCATGTACAGCATGCCGACGGTCACCCGGTGCTCGAAGGGTTCGCCGGTCCGGCCGTCAAACAGGATGGTCTTTCCGTCGGGATCGATGCCGGCCTTTTCGAAGGCGGCGGCGATGTCGGTTTCCGTGGCGCCGTCGAAGACCGGCGTCGCGATGGTCCAGCCCAGGGCCCGGGCGGCGCGGCCCAGGTGGACTTCCAGAAGCTGGCCGATGTTCATGCGGGACGGAACGCCCAGTGGGTTCAGCACGATGTCCAGGGGAGTGCCGTCGGGCAGGAAGGGCATGTCTTCCTCCGGCAGGATCCGGGAGATGACGCCCTTGTTGCCGTGGCGGCCGGCCATCTTGTCGCCCACGGAGATCTTCCGCTTCTGGGCGATGTAGACACGGACCAGCTTGTTGACCCCGTGCTTCAGGTCGTCGTCGTTTTCCCTTGTAAAGACCTTGACATCGACCACGATGCCGGACTCGCCATGGGGAACCCGGACCGACGTGTCCCGGACTTCCCGGATCTTCTCGCCGAAGATGGCGCGATAGAGCCGTTCCTCGGCGGTCAGCTCGGTTTCGCCCTTGGGCGTGACCTTGCCGACGATAATGTCGCCGGAGCGCACTTCGGCGCCGATCCGGATAATGCCGTCCTCGTCCAGGTCCTTCAGGCCTTCCTCGCCGACGTTGGGGATTTCCCGCGTGATCTCCTCGGGGCCCAGCTTGGTGTCCCGGGCTTCGCACTCGTATTCCTCGATGTGGATCGAGGTATAGACATCGTCGCGGACCAGTCGCTCGCTGATGAGGATGGCGTCCTCGTAGTTGTAGCCCTCCCAGGTCATGAACCCGATCAGGACGTTGCGTCCCAGGGCCAGCTCGCCATTTTCCGTGGAGGGACCATCGGCGATGATGTCGCCGGCGGAGACCGCATCGCCAATTCGGACCAGGGGCCGCTGATTAATGCACGTTCCCTGGTTGGAGCGGCGGTATTTCTCCAGGCGATAGGAATTCTGGGTGGTCAGGCCGGTCCGGACGACGATCTCGTCGGCGGACACTTTCTCGATCACGCCGTCGGCCCGGGCCACGACACAGACGCCGGAGTCCTTGGCGGCCCGGTATTCCATGCCGGTCCCGATGATGGGCGCCTCGGTCCGGACAAGGGGCACGGCCTGCCGCTGCATGTTGGATCCCATCAGGGCGCGGTTTGCGTCGTCGTTGCCCAGGAAGGGAATCAGGGCCGTGGCCACCGATACCAGCTGCTTGGGCGACACGTCCATCAGGTCGACCCGGGGCGTCTCCACCTCCATGAACTTGTCGAGGTAGCGGCAGACCACCTTGCGGGCCTTGAACCGGTTCTTCGAATCCAGGGGCTCGTTGGCCTGGGCGATGTAGTACTCGTCCTCCTCGTCGGCGGTCATGTAGACCACCTCGTCGGTGACGATGCCCTTCTCCTTGTCATAAACCCGGTAGGGCGACTCGATGAAGCCGTACCGATTGACCCGGGCGTACGTGGAAAGGGAGTTGATCAGCCCGATGTTCGGACCTTCCGGAGTCTCGATGGGACACATGCGGCCGTAGTGGGAGTGGTGGACGTCGCGGACCTCGAAGTTGGCGCGCTCGCGGCTGAGGCCGCCCGGCCCCAGGGCCGACAGGCGG
>JAKPNJ010000210.1 GCA_029548445.1 Bacillota bacterium
GCCATCCTGGGCCTGACGATCCTGCTGTCCATGGTCGTGGAGCGCCCCTGGTGCCGGTACGCCTGCCCCTATGGCGCCTTCCTGGGCCTGTCGAACCGGATCCGCCTGTTCCGCCTGAAGCGGAAGGAGGCCACCTGTATCCATTGCAGCGCCTGCGACAAGGCCTGCCCCATGGGCATCCCCGTCTCGCAGCGGGATGCGGTCCGGGACCTGTCCTGCATCTCCTGCCTGAAGTGCACCAGCGAAGAGGCCTGCCCGGTCCCGGACACGGTTGTCCTGGAGGCGGGGCGGTCGGAAGGAGCCTGACATGCGCATCGGACTCAAGGCCCTGGCCGTCCTGGCCCTGCTCGGCATTCTCGGTACCGTGGCGGTCACGAAAGCCGCGGGGCTCTGGCAGACCACCGGCCGACGACTGCCCCGGCCGGTGACGGATCCGTCCGGCAGCGTCCGGTACGACCCGAAAGACATCAAGGGTTCCTCCTGGTTCACCGAGATTGCGCAATACTACGGTGTTCCCCTGGAAGACCTGGACCGGGCCTTTGGCCTGTCCGATGCCGGGTTGTCGCCGGCCGCCTTCCGCTGCAAGGACATGGAATCCCTGGGACTGGAGACGGGAGTTCCGGGCACGGAGATCGGGGTGGACTCGATCCGGCTCTTCGTGGCCCTGTACACCGGATACGACTACCTGCCGAAGCCCGGCACCTTCCTGCCCCGGACGGCCCGGGACCTGCTCGTGGAAAAAGGCGGCCTCTCGGAGGCCCAGGCCGCGCTGCTGGAATCCAGGACAGCGCCCTGACCGGCGTTGCGGCGGATGCACCGGCGAAGGTGCGGAGCACGGTTTGTGCTACCATGAAAACGGATGAGGCGGGAGGAGGGAGCCCGATGGCGGAACGACGGCTGCTGGTCGTGGACGACGAACCGGAGATCCGGTCCTTCGTCCGGGATTATGCCGAGTTGGACGGATTTGGGGTCAACGAGGCCGGCGACGGGGCCCGGGCCCTGGACCTGTTCCGCAGGAATTCGTATGACGCCGTGGTCCTGGACATCATGATGCCCCGGATCGACGGGTGGACCGTCTGCCGCGAAATCCGGCGGACGTCCCAGGTGCCGATCCTCATGCTGTCTGCCCGGGGCGAGGAGTACGACAAGATCCTGGCCTTCGAGCTGGGCGTGGACGATTACATGGTCAAGCCTTTCAGCCCCCGGGAACTCATGGCCCGGATCCGGGCCATGGTCCGGCGGGGCTCGGCCGCCCGGGAAACCCCGGCTCCCGACCCCGACCGGCTGGCCTTCGGCGGCCTGGTCATCGATACAGCCGGACGGGTTGTCCGGGTGGACGGCGGCCTCGTGCCCCTGGCACCGAAGGAGTTCGACCTGCTGGCCCACCTGGCCCGGAACGCAGGGCGGGCCTTCTCCCGGGAACAGCTCCTGGAATCCGTCTGGGGGTATGAATTCACAGGCGACGACCGGACGGTGGACACCCACGTCAAGACCCTGCGGGAGCGCCTGGGGCCCTATCGGTCCCGGATCGCCACCGTCTGGGGTGTCGGGTACCGGTTCGATCCGGAGGAGGGGTCATGAGCCGCATCGCCACCCGTCTCTGGGCTGGCATGATGGCCCTGGTCCTGGCGGTTCTCGTCCTGATGTGGCTGTTCCAGATCGTCTTCCTGGAACGGTTCTACAACGACCTTCGGATCGCCGGGCTCGAACGGGCCATGGTCCGGGTGGCCGGGGACATCGGCGCCGTCCTGGGCGGCGGCGCACCCTCCTCCGCCGAACTGGCAGCCCTGACCGAGACCCTGGACCGGGCGGCCCATGACGAGGGAGCGACCCTCGAGTGGATGGATACAGCCGGCGATACCGTATACACCTCGGACGATTCGACAGGCCGGGGCCCCTCCCAGGCCGCCTGGGCCGGCATCCGGCTGGACGCGTTCCGGAAGGTACTGGATGGCAAGACCAGCCGGAACGCCATGACCCACCCCCGATTCGGCGGGCAGTATCTCCTGGTAGGGGTGCCGATTTTCCTGGAGAAACGGGTGGCGGGGGCCCTGCTGGTGACGATGCCCCTGTCCGCGGTCCAGGAAACCGCAGACATCCTGAAGCGCCAGCTGTTCCTCCTGTCCATCCTGATGTCCGCCGTGGCCTTCGTCCTGGCCCTGGCCCTGGCCCGGACCTTCTCGAAGCCCATCCGGACGATCACGGCGGCCGCCCGGCGCATCGCCGCCGGTTCGTACGACACCATGGTCCGGGTCCGAAACCGGGACGAGATCGGGCAGCTGGCCCAGACCCTGGAGGAGATGGCCCGGGAGTTGTCCCGAACCGAGTCCCTGCGACGGGAGTTCGTGGCGAACGTGTCCCATGAGCTGCGAACGCCCCTGACCCTGATCCAGGGACAGGCCGAGTCCCTCCGGGACCTGGACCGGGATCCCGTCGAAAAGAAAAACCGGCGCATCGCCGTCATCCTGGACGAAACCCGGCGACTCAACCACATGGTGGAGGAAATGTTGGACCTGTCCCGCCTCCAGGCCGGCACGCTGCCCCTGGAGCGAACCCGGTTCGCGATCCCCGCCCTGGCCTTCCGGGTGGTGGACCGGTTCCGGAGCCTGGCGGAGTCGCAAGGGTGCACGCTGACCTTCCGGTTCGATCCGGAGGAGGGACGGGATGGAACCGTCCAGGCTGACGAGGAGAAGATCCAGCAGGTGCTGTACAACCTGGTCCAGAACGCCCTCCAGCATGTGGGACCCGATGGCCGGGTGGACGTTCGGGCCCGGGCGGCGGGCCAGGAGGTCCTTGTGGAGGTCGCCGACAACGGCCCCGGCATCCCGCCGGAAGCGCTGCCCCGGATCTGGGACCGCTTTTACAAGGGAGAACCGTCCGGAGACGGACGCCGGAAGGGCATCGGCCTGGGCCTGGCCATCGCCCGGGAGATCCTGTCAGCCCACGACGCCCGGTACGGCGTCGACAGCCGGCCCGGCGCGGGCACCACCTTCTGGTTCGTCCTGCCGGCTGCATGACAGCAGACACCCGGCCGACAGCACAGGATCGCCCCGCAGGTTTCATCCTTCCGCCCCGGTTCGCTCATGGATTCCTCACATTCGGGTGGCAGAATGGGGCCATGAACCCGATCGCAGAAGAATCGACGGGAGAAAGAAAGCGAGGGATGAACATGAAGAACCGGAATGGAAAGAGGAGTCGGATTGGACTCATGGCCCTGGTCGCCCTGGCGATCGCATTGGGAGCCGCCGGGATCGTGGCGGCCGCCGTGATCGAAAGGCCCGTCGACATCGTGGCGGACCTGACCGGGCAGGATCCCGCCGCGCTCCAGGAGGAGCGGGCGGAAGGCACGACCTACGGTGCCATGGCGGCCGAAGCCGGTGTCCTGGAGGATTTCAGGGCCCGGATGCTGGAAGCCCGCAAGGCCACGCTGGACGAGCGGGTTGCCGAGGGACGCCTGACCCGGGAAGAGGCGGACGCCATCCTGGCCCGGATCGAAGAGAATATGGCGAACTGCGATGGCAGCGGGACCGGTGAGCGAATCGGCCAGGGCGCCGGTGTCGGCTTCGGCCAGGGGTCCGGGTCCGGACTGGGCCAGGGGGCCCGCCAGGGCGGTGGCCAGGGCAGCGGCCGGGGTGCCATGGCCCGCGACGGCTCCGGCAGCGGCCAGGGGCGCGGCAACGGAACCTGCGGCGGCTGATCCCGCCCTCCTTCCGAAAAACCCGGGGACACCCGTCGGAGTCGGCTCCGGCGGGTGTCTTTCCATTTCCGGACAGGTAGGATAGACTGGACACAGGGCTTCCGCATGCAGCGGCCGCACCCGCGGATTTTGCGGGGCAGCGGCCCCGGGAGAGGGATCGATGCCGTGAACAACCGGGTCATGGTGGCCATGAGCGGCGGGGTGGACAGCTCCGTGGCGGCCGCCCTGCTGAAGGAACAGGGATTCGACGTGACGGGGGCAACCCTTCGCCTCGCCGACGTCGACGAACCGGGTGCCGACGAGCGGACCCGAACCTGCTGCTCCCTGGAGGACGTGGAAGACGCCAGGAGCGTCGCCCACCGGCTGGACATTCCCCACTATGTCTTCAATTTCAGGGATCGCTTCCAGAACCAGGTCATCCGCCGCTTCATCGACGAATACCGGCATGGCCGGACGCCGAATCCCTGCATCGACTGCAACCGGTTCATCAAGTTCGGGGAACTGCTGCACCGGGCCCGGACCCTGGGATGCGACCGGATCGCCACGGGCCATTACGCCCGCATCGAGCGGGACCCCGCAACGGGCCGAATGCGGCTGCTCCGGGCCGCCGAACCGGGGAAGGACCAGAGCTACGCCCTCTATGACATGACCCGGGACCAGCTCGAGCGGACCCTGTTTCCCCTTGGCGGCCTGTCCAAGGAGGCGGTTCGGGCCCGGGCCGACGCCCTGGGCCTGCGGAACGCGGTCAAGCCGGACAGCCAGGACATCTGCTTCGTTCCCGACGGGGACTATGCCGGGTTTATCGAGCGGGTCACCGGGGAACGCTCCGTCCCGGGGGATTGTACGGACCGCGACGGCCGTGTGCTGGGTCGGCACCGGGGCCTGATCCACTATACGGTCGGCCAGCGGAAAGGCCTGGGGATCGCCTTCGGCATCCCGATGTACGTGACGGCCCTGCGCCCCGACACCAACACGGTGGTGCTGGGGCCCGAGGAGGACCTGATGGCCCGTCGGCTGGTGGCCGACGGGATCCGCTTCCTCTCCATCGACCGCCTGGACGGCCCCCTTCGGGTCGAGGCCAGGACGCGGTATCGGCAGCCCGAACGGCCGGCGACAATCCATCCGCTGCCCGGCGGTTCCGTCCTCGTGGAATTTGACGAGCCCCTTCGCGCCCCGACCCCCGGCCAGGCCGTGGTTTTTTACGACGGCGACACGGTCGTGGGCGGGGGCACCATCCTGGAGGTGGAACCATGACGCATCCTGGCATCCGGGCCCTGGTCCTGCAGAACCGGCATTACTCCCTGGAAGACGCGGAACGCTTTTTCCTGGAGCATAAAATGGCAGGCGAGGCCGTGGCGGGAACCCCCGGCGACCTGACCCGGGACATCGTCCGCCACTGCGCCATCGACCTGGTCGTCGCCGCCGTGTCCGCCGCCGAGGCCGGCCGCCTGTCCCTGTTCCTCCAGGCGGTCAAGCTGGACAATCCCCGGATCGAGATCCTGCTGATTCTCCTGCCGGAGCAGCTGATTCTCCTGGATACCCTGCCGCCGGGACTGATCGACGACTTCCTCCTGGCCCCCCTGGAGGTCCTGGAGATGTCCGCCCGCCTGCGCCGGGCTGTCGGCCGGATCGAGCACGGCCGGCTGGGCGCCCGAATCGGCGCGGAATTCCCCGGCGCATTCCCGCGGAACCAAGCCGGTCCGGAGAGACAGGCCTGGTCCGCGGCACCAGGCAGCCCGATCTCCCAGGCCCGGCCCGCAGCACCGGCAGCCCCTGCCGCCCCGGTGGCCCCGCGGACCCAGGCGAGGCCGGCTGCGGCGACTCCGGCCGTGAATCGAACCCCGAACCAGGCCCCGAACCAGGCCCCGCGGGGAGCCAACGGGACGCAGCCTGCCCCGGCCCGGCCGGCCGGCCGGCCCGGACCCGTCGCACCAGCCCAGGGCCCTGTGCGGACGCCCACCGGGCCCTCCCGTCGACGGGGCGGCATCCTGCGGCTGTTCGGTCGGGGATAAGCCGGTCCGCAAAACCCGGTCGAGGCCAGGAACACCGGGCCGGTGCCTGCGGTCCCGGATTGGCGCATCACAGGAACAGGTCAGGCCGGAATCCTGAAGCGGACGATGAGCCCGCCACCTTCCGGCACCTCGAAGCGGAGTCCTCCGGCGTCGCCAAACCGGATCTTCAGCCGCCGGTTGACGTTGGCCAGGCCATGTTTCCGGAGGGACGCCTCCTGGTCCAGGATTCGGTTCAGTTCGTCCAGGTCGGGGGTCTTCCCGTTGTTCTCCACCGACACCTCCAGGGATTGCTCGTCCAGGACCGCCCGGATCCGGACCCGTGGCTCCACCCCTTCCGCCTCCCGGATGCCGTGGAGAATGGCATTTTCCACCAGGGGCTGCAGGGTCAGCTTCGGGATGTAGAAGCCGTCCAGCATGGTTCCCTCGACCTCCAGCCGGATGGACAGGGAGTAGCAGAATTCCTGGATCACGATGTATTCCCGCACAATGTCGACTTCGTCGCTCAGGCGGACCAGCCGGTTGGGATCGCTGATGCTGTACCGGAGGATCGACGACAGGGACGACAGCACATCGGCCACCTGCTTGTCGTCCGGGTTCAGGGTCCACCCGATGGAATCCAGGGTGTTGTACAGGAAATGCGGGTTGATCTGGGCCTGCAGCGCCAGGATCTCGGATTGGCGGGATTTTTCGTTCTCGTCATAAATGCGGGCGATCAGGCGCGTGATGTGCCGCATGAGGCGATTGTAGGCGTGGTACAGGACAGCGAGCTCCGTGAAGCTGCGGTCGACGGGCAGGCTCCGGGAGTAGTCGTCGTGCTGCATGACCTCGCCGATGACCGCGGAGAGCCGGGAGATGGGCGCGCTGATGACCCGCGGGATATACGTCCTGGAGAAATACAGCAGGAGCAGGATGGTCACGAGGTTCGCCGACAGCAGGAGGACCAGCAGGGGGACCAGGCTCCGGTTGATGCTGGCGTAGGGGACGAGGCAGACCAGCTCCCAGCCCGTGTTCAGGCGGAACGGCTGCATGAGGTAGCGGATCCCCTCGTGCCGGACGTCGGTGGCGGGGCTGCGGTTGTTGTGGTACTCGATGCCGCTGAACAGGGTTCCCGGGAAATCCTCGGTGCCGGGGGTGATGTGGATGACGTCTCCCTGGGCGGTCTTCAGGAAGAACAGGTTGCCGTCGCTGACCGGATGGGCGTCCTGGGCCAGGGTCAGGTCCCGCTCGGAGACCTGCAGGGCCAGAACCCCCGTGAAGTGGCGGGTGCCGCTCTCCGTAACCAGGATGCGGCGGGAAAAGATGACCTGCTCCCGCTCCGGCACCGGCAGGACGTGGATGTCCTGCCCGGCTGGAATCCAGGGCTCGTCGGCGACCTGGGACAGGGTGACGATGGACGAGCCGCTGCCGGGAGAAAAGAGCGAGGCGGCCGGAGACGCGTCGCTCAGGGCGAAGAGGAAGGTGGAGGTCGGGAAGTGGGTCCGGAGCGGGACGTAGGTGTTCATGGCGAAGAGCGTCTCGATCTCCCGGCGCAGGATGATTTGTTGCGCTTCGCTCAAGTTGGCCGGATCGGTGACCAGGGTTTTCTCGTACAGGGTGGGCAGGTAGGCGGGGTAGATCAGGAGCTCGAACAGCCGGAGCAGGCTCTTGTCGATGCTCTCCGCGTTGTACTGGACGATGGTGGACAGGTAGGCGGTCACCTGGCTGCGGTTGAGGGACGAGGCGATGACGTAGATGGCCGTGTTGGCCAGCAGGGTCAGGCCGAGATAGAAGCCGAACACGACCAGGAACAGGCGTGTCCCGAGTTTCACGGCCGGTTCTCCGGCGGCCCCTGGCGGGCCCGGCGGTACTCCACGGGGGACAGGCCATGGTACTTGCGGAAGACTCGCGAGAAGTAATGGGGATCGGCATAGCCGCTGGCCTGGGCTACCGACGCAACGGGGATTCCGCGGTCGGACAGGAGCCGGGCGGCGTGTTCCATGCGGAGGGTGGTCAGGTGGGTGTTCAGGCTGGTGCCCTTGTAGCGCCGGAAAATCTGGCAGAGGTAGCTCTGGCTGACGTTGAACCGGTCCATGACCTGGCGGGCGGACAGGTCCGGGTCGGCGAAATGTCCGTCGATGTAGGCCAGGATGGCGCCCACGATATGGCGGGTGGCGAAGTTGCGGGCGGAGGCCACGGCGTCGCACAGCCGGATGGCCATTTCCGTCACGGCGGCGACCAGGCCCTCCGTCCGGCTTTCGGTCTCGATCCGTTCCATCAGGGCATCGAGATGCAGCAGCGGGTTCTGGTCGGCGGGCAGGTTCCGGCCCGCATGGTCGTGGAGGGACGAGACCAGGGCGGCGGCGACCCGCTGGGCCGTGTCGAAATCCGGGCCGCTGCCGGCCAAGACCTCCCGGACGAAGGCGGCGGCCCCTTCCCGGTCCGCCTTCTGCAGGTTCGTAAACAGCCGCTCCAGGTTCCGCCGGTCCGTGACAGTGGACAGGGAGGCGGACAGGTGGTCGATCCGGTTCCGGATGTCCCGGAGGAAGGCCATGACGCTGTCGAGCTTTTTGCGATCCAGCGGCTTCAGCAGGTAGCTGGCCACCCCGTAGTCGATCGCGGTCTTCGCGTACTCGAACTCGTCATAGGCCGAGAGTATCAGGATGGCGATCCCGGGGTATTCCTCCCGGAGATGGCGGGCCAGTTCCAGCCCGTCCATGATCGGCATCCGGACGTCCGTAATGACGGCGTTGGGTTGGTGGCGGCGGACCAGGTCCAGGGCCTGCCGGCCGTTGTAGGCGACCCCCGCGCACTCGAAGCCCACGGAGGCGAAGTCCAGGCTCCGGGCCAGGCCATCGGCCGTCCGGACATTGTCGTCCACGATGATGACCTTGAGCATCCGATCCTCCCGCAGCCGTGGCCGAAGCAACCGACTCCACTGTACAACACGTCCGCAGGCCGTGCAACGCGCGACGGGGCGACTGTCTTCGGACGACAGTCTTCGGGGCGTGCCCGGGGGGCGGGAGCCGGCCTCCGCGGATTCGTGGAGTTTTTTCCACCGGATGGAGGATTCTCCCGTTGTCCGGCGACCCGGGGATTCCTAGAGTGGAATGGGAACCGTGTGCTGTTTTGTGTTCCGGCCTGTCCGGACGATTCCGCCGAAGGAGGAGAATGCATGAAACCATCGAAGATCCTGGCCTTCACCTGTGTCCTGGCCCTGCTGGTCGGTCTCATGGCCGGCCTGTCGACCGGCTGCGTCCCGGCCGGGGACAAGATCACCATCGAGGTCCTGACCTGGCACGGTCCGGATTCGGCCACCAAGTACTACGACGGGTACCTGCAGATGGCAAGGGACTACATGAAGAAGCACCGGAACGTCGACATCACGATCAAGTACGAAGCCGACGGAACCTACGGCAGCATCCTCGAGACCGGGTTTGCCGGCGGCACCGCCCCGGACATCATCCATATGAAATCGGCCCAGCGCCTGACCTTCAGCAACAACCTGATGGACCTGCGGAGCAGCCTCGAGGCCCAGAATCCCTATGACACCCGGAATGCCCGGTGGATCGACAACTTCGTGGGCGAAGAGGCCGCCTTCCCCGCGGAGAACAGCGGAGAGGTCGCCAACGCATTCCTGTTCGTACCCCATGACGGAAATCCGGAAATCTACACCGGCCGTTCGTACATTTTCAACGTGGACATCATCCAGAAGGCCGGCCTGGATCCGAAGGATCCGCCCATGGACTGGAAGGAGATGTTCACCTGGCTCGAGACCCTGGCGAAGAACCAGGACATCGCCCCCATCGCCGGCTCGTCCGACGTGGGCGGGAAGGTCTCCCAGCTGGGCTACGGATTTGGGGAAGCATATGCCGACAAGTTCTTTGACGAGGAGATCATCGATCCCGAGTTCGCCGGCGATCTCTGGTGGGACAAGCTGTATGCGCTGACATGCTACGAGGGCGGGGACGGGATGCCCCTGGACGACCTGCCGTACTATCCCGCCATGATGAAGCTCATCCAGAAGCATATCGGATTCTACCAGACCAGCTGGTATGAAAATTCCGGCGAGACCGAGGTCCTGACCTTTGCCAGCGGCAAGTCCGCCATGATGGTCTCCGCCTTCTGGGATTTCAACAACCTGGCCGCCACCCTGTCCGAGGAGAAGTTCCCCAAGGGGTACGGCATGTTCCCGATTCCCTACCTGGGCGCCGACACCCTGGCCTATGCCGTGGAAAAGGGATGGATCAGCCAGGCGGAAGCCGATGCAGCCGCGCCCTACGCCGTGACGCGCCCCAGCGCCGGCGGCGGATCCGGAACCCACGAGTACGGCTTCAGTGTCAACAGGAAGAGTGCGGAAAATTCGGAGAAACTGGCCGTCATCCTCGACTTCCTCCGGTTCATGACCTCGAAGGAGGAGCAGGACAAGTACGTGGAAACTGCCCAGTCCCTGTCACCCGTCAAGGACGTCAAACTCATCGACATGATGAAGCAGTTCATCATCGAGGAGCCCGAGGGAGGATTTGCCAAGGACATCCTGGGCTACACGGTGGTCGAGTGGGGCAAGAGCGGCTGGGATGTGGAGATGATCAAGTTCCTGAAGGGCGAAGTCGACTGGAAGGCCACCATCGCCAGCGTGTCCGCTCCCGAGTGGAAGGGCGACATCCCCTCCCTGGAAGATCTCCAGGCGGCGGTGGATACCGCCCAGGCCGACCTGGACGCCGCGGCCGAGGCCGACAAGCCGGCCAAGGAGCGGGCCCTTAAGTATGCCCAGTTGCGGCACAAGCTGTATCGGGATTACTATCATGAGAAGACCGGGAACCTGGACGAGCTTCGCTGACCTGTGACCGGAAGCCGGCCGGTTCCCCATCCGGTGGAACCGGCCGGTTTTTCATGGAGCCGAGGAGGCCTGGGATGGCAAGGAAAATCGCAAGCGAGGCGATCCGGGACAAGGCCCTCCGCATGATCCTGGACATCGATGCCGACACCCTGGCCAAGGGGATCCAGTGGCGCCGGCTCTTCGGCTACTCGGCCCTCATGGGCCTCCTGTTCATCCTGCCCGCCTTCCTGTCCAATATTGTCTTCGACTGGATCCCGATGCTGGACGGCATCGCCAAATCCTTTTTCCAGTGGAGCCGGTATACGACACCGGTCTTCGTGGGCCTGGAAAATTTCCGCCTGATCCTCACGGATCCCGAATTTCACGCCTCCCTGGGCAACATGGCGTTCTTCCTTGCGGCGAACCTCGTCCTGATGCTGCCCACCATTCTTTGCAGCGTGATCCTGTTCCGCATCCGGGGCAAGCGGACCCGGTTCGTGTACCGGGTTCTCCTGTGCCTGCAGATGGTGATTCCCGGCCTGGTCTTTACCCTCATGTGGATCTTCGTCCTGGGCTACGACTTTGGCGCCATCAACCACCTGCTGGAGCGGCTGGGATTCTCCCGGGTCATGTTCCTGGGCGACCCCGCCCTCATCAAGTGGACCATCGTCCTGACCGGCATCCCCTTTGTATCGGCCAACTCCGCCCTGATCTACCTGGGCGGCCTGAACGGCATCGGCGAATCGGTCTGGGAAGCGGCGACCCTGGATGGCGTGGGACCCGTCCGTCGGTTCACCCGGCTGGAATTTCCCCTGATCATCGGTCAGTTCAAGCTGAACCTGATCGGCGTCCTGGGCGCCTCGATCACCGCCTACGGCCAGCAGCTGGTCTTTTACAACGGGTCGGTCCACCGGGGGATCATGACCCCCGGCCTGCTCATGTATTTCAAGGCCTTTCCCAACACCGGCGCGCCCGAATACGGATACGCCTATGCCCTGGGGCTCCTGCTCTTTGTCGTGGCCCTGACCGTGTCCCTGCTGGCGATGAAGTTCGTCAAAAGTGCGGAGTGACGGACGATCCGTCCAAGGAGGTTCCATGGCTGCGAAACCCGACGTCCTTCCGCTCCACCGGCGCATCCGGGTCCGTCCTTCCGACCTGGTGAAGAACGGGTACATGGTGCTGGTCGTCGTCCTGATGCTGTTTCCGCTCTATCTCATGCTCATCGGCTCCCTGAAGAACCTGGACCAGATCCTCGACCGCTTCTTCGTCCCGACCCTGCCGCTGAAATGGAGCAATTACGCCAAGGCCTTCGGCTACATCGCCCCCTATTACCTGAACACGGCCTATTACGCCGTCCTGAGTTGCGTGGCCACGGTCCTGACCTCCGCCGTCGCGGGGTACGCCTTCGCGATCCTCCGGTTTCCGGGCCGGCGCATCCTGTACATGATCCTCTTCGCCAAGATGTTCCTGCCCGGGGTCATGAGCCTCGTGCCGTCCTTCCTCCTGGCCACCCGGCTGGGCATCCTGAATTCGTCCCTGGTCATCGTCCTCTTCTGTGTGGGCACCTCCCAGCCCTTCTGGGTCTTCGTCATGCGGACCTTCGTCGAGCAGCAGCCTAGGGACCTGTTCGAGTCCATGCGGATCGACGGCGCCGGGGAATTCCAGATCTTTCTCCGGCTGGCCTTCCCCCTGCTTCGGCCCATCGTGTCCCTCATGTCGCTGAATGTGATCCTCTTCATCTGGAACGACTTCATCTGGCCCCTGGTGACCCTGACCGACCCGGCGAAGCGGACCATCACGGTCGGGATCTACAAATTGTCCACCGCCGCCGGCCTGGACTACGGCATGATGATCGCCGGGTATGCCCTGGCGGCCTTGCCCCTGCTGGTGGCCTTCTTTCTCTCCATGAAGCAGTTCATGGCCGGCCTCACGGCCGGCGCCATCAAGATCTGACGGCCCGACGGCCGACCCGGGAGGAACCGCCATGCCCGTCATTCTCGAATGGCCGCAGCCGCCCCCCCCGCCCGCCGCCGCCGGCCCCCTGGGCCGCCTGGCCGACGCCGTGGGCCGGCGGCTCGCCGCCGCCGCCGCCGATCCCCGCCTCGAGATCCGCCTGCGGCTGGACCCGGCAGCGCCGGTCGCCCTGCACATCCGCTCCGGGCCCGCGGCGGCGACGCTGGTCGGCCGGGAACCGTCCGACCTGTCGGGCGGGGCCTACTGGTTCCTGGAGCAACTGGGGTTCCTGTTCGAGTTCTCCTGCGAGTATCCCCCCGAGGCTCCCGTCACGGCCTTCCCGACCCTGGACAGGACCTTCGGCCTGCCCATCCGGCAGCGGGGGATCCGGCTCCACCTCAATTTTGTCCAGGATCCCAGCTGTTTCAGCGAAGAGGAATTCGAGGCCTATGTGGACCGGCTGCCGACCCTGCGCCTGAACTACCTCCTGTTCCACATGTACCCGAACCAGGAATGGTTCCCCTTCACGTACCGGGGCGTCGAGCAGCTGGACCTGGCGGTGGGCAACCTGGACCGGAAGCCGTTGCGGCCCGACATGATCGGGCGGGACCGGATCCTGGTCCGGGACCACTGGTTTCCCAGGGAATTCGAGGACATCCGGGATCCCCGGGCCCTGCGGGACGCCATGCACGGCCGGTACCGGCGGATGATGGCCCGGGCCCGGGAACTGGGCCTGGTCGTGGCAGCCAGCTTCGAACCCGAGTCCGTGGGCGGGTCCTTCGCGGACCGCCTGTCGGAATGGAGTGCGGCCCCGGCTCCGTCCGGCGGCGGGGAAGACGGCCTCCTGGCCGATGCCTGGCAGCAGGACTGGTCGGGCAGCCCCCTGGCGGAGGCCGACGTCCGCCATCCCATCCTGCGGGACCTGGCGGTGGGTCGGGCCCTGGCGCTCCTGGACGCCTATCCCGAGCTCGACGAGCTGCACCTGATTTCCCGGGAGGGCGCCTCCTTCCGGATGGCCGGGCCGGAAGCCTACGGGGAGGAGCTGGACCGGATCGCCCGACGATTTGGCCTGCCGCCCGGCTGCCTGGACCTGGGGGCCATCGGCACCCCGGTCACGGTGGCGGATCCCATTGTGGCAGCCAATCCCCGGACGAACCCCTACTGGACCGTGGCGGAGGGCGAGACCCGCCACGCCACCGTCACGGCGGTCCTCCGCTTCCTCGAGTTCGCCCGGGACATCCTGGATACCCCGTCCCTGGCCGCCCGGCTGGCCCGTGACGGCATCCGGCCCGTGGTGACGGTCTACGCGCCGGATCCCGGGACGGTCCGCCTGGTGGCGCCCGCCGCCGCCCGGATGCTGCCGGAAGGCCAGGCCTTCCACCTGCTGGCCGACTACGGCGCCCGGGACATCACCCGGGGCTTCCCCGGCTGGGCCTCCCTGCTGCCGAAGCTGGACGTGGGCCTCGTGACCTGGCTCGAATTCGACGGCTCCATGATGCTGGCCCAGGACTGGGGGGACGCCCTGGTAGAGAACATCCGGACCGCCCGGACCCTGGGCATCGACACCCAGGTCGTCAACTATTGGCGGGTCCGGTCCAACGAGCACAACGCCCGGGCCGCTGCCGACGCCATGTGGGATCCCGACGCGGATCCGGAGGCCCTGTCGGAGGCGTACTTCCGGGCCCTGTACGGCCCGGGGGCCGCCGCCCTGGCCCGGACGGCCTACCGGTCCCTGGAGGCGGCCACGATCCTCGCCAAGGAGCGCACCTTCAATGTCGGCTTCACGGCCGACTGGGTCGTCCGAATCTGTACCGAGCCGCCGGGTTACTACTGGCGCCACCTGCACCAGGTCGGGACGGCCTACCGGGAGGCGACGGCCCATTTCGACGCCCTGGCCTCCCTGGCTTCCCAAGCCCCTGTCCGGACCTCCTCCCGGGGGGCCTCCCAGGCCCGGTACATGGCCGACCTGTGCCGGATCTCGGCCCTGCACCTGTCGGCGGTCCACCATCTCCAGATGGCCAAGCTGCCCCTGGTCGGGTTCCGATTGTGGCCCCTGCCCGCACAGGACCCGCCTGGCCTGCCACCCCCGGACTTCCTGGCTGCCCTCCTGCGGGAGGCAAGGGCGGGCCTGGAGCTGGAGTACGAGTATATGCGCATCCTGGCGGGATGGACCCGGACCTGCGACGAGCAGGGGCAGCTGGCCATGCACCAGCAGGGACTCATCGAACCCTATGAAGAACTGGTGGCGGCCCTGGCCCGCTGGGTCGGACAGGAGGCAGGCCGTGCGCCGGGATAAGCCCCTGTTCCTCGAAGACACGGACGCCCTGCGGCGGGACCTGCTGGAAACGGACGGGCGGCGGGCCTCCCTGTTCGCCATGCTGCTCCGGTCGGTGCGGGCGGCGCCGGAGAATTTCGCCTGGCACGCCCCCTTCGCGGCCCTGGTGACCCGGGACCCGGCGGACATCGACGCAGCCCGCCGGATGGTGCGGATCTACATGGAGAAGCTGGAGCCCATGAGCTTCTGCTCCGGCCTCCAGTTCCATTTCTGGTGTTTCGCGTTCCCCCATGCCAAGATGGCGCTGGCGTTCCAGTGGCTGTGCACCCTGGGGGCCTTCGAACCGGACGAGGAGGAGCGTATCCGCCGCCGGTTTGTCGAGTACCATTTCATCAACTTTTTCTACGGCCTTCGGACCAAGCCCGATCCCGAGTGCGTCGACAACCAGGTCCTGTCCCTGGCCCTGTCCGCCGCCCTGGTCGGGGTCCTGTTCGGGGAGGGCGAGGCGCCCGGCGAGACCGCCCGCCTGATGCGGGACGAGGGACTCGCCCGGCTGCCGGGGCTGCTGGGGGCCATGGACCCGTCCGGGTACTCCGGCGAGGGCAGTTCCTACATGGACTGCGTCAATGGTCCGGCGATTCCCCTGGCCATCGAGCTGCTGGAGCGGACCGGCGGGGAGACGGGTCTCCTGGACCGGCCCTTCCCGCCCGGGGGGGCCCGCCCGGGGGATGTCCTGCGGATGGTGGCCCGGTCCTTCATGCCCGGCGGCCTCCTGCTTCCCTGGGACAACTACGGCTACCAGTTCGGCGTCCGGTCGACCCTGGCCTACGGGGCGAAGAAGACGGGGGAGCCCCTGTTCGCCTGGCTCCTGGAGAACGCCTGCATCCCGACCTATGACATCGGCATCGGCTGGGCGTACGACGACCTGCCCTGGATGCTGGCCTGGATGCCGACGGAACCGGCGCCGGCGGACTGCCCGCTGGCCTGGTCCCATGACCGGCTGGGCGGGGCCCTGGTGTCCCGGGACCGGCTGCGGTACGGCGCCCTTCTCTGGGACGACTCCACGCCCCGGATCCCCACCCGGGCCCATGTGAACCCTGCCATGGTCCTGTTCAACGGATACGGCGTTCCCCTGTCCGCCGACGGGTCTCCCGGGCCGACAGGCGTCCCCCGTTTCCAATTCGACGACACCTGGCGGACGCTCCACCACTTTATCGGGACCACCCCGGCCTCCAATTACGGAGACGGCTGCGCCGGCGCCCACTCGGTGCTCCTGGTCGACGGGAAGGAGAGCATGCGGGCCTGGTCCGACGGCCCCCAGCACGGCCCCGTGGACTGCCGCCCGGACGACGGCATCCTGTCGGCGGACGTGACGCCCATCTACCGGGAGAATGTCCCGGATGTCCGGGCCGTGGCCCGGAAGCTCCAGCTCCATGGGGACTGTTTCTTCACCCTGGAGGACCTGTTCGTGGCCGAGGATTCCCACCGGGTGGCCAGCCGCTTTCTCCTGCGGCCGGAGTGGGAGGAGGCTCCCTTCGGCGTCCGGATCCGGACACCGGAGGGCGTGATCCTGCACCTGGCGGAGCTGCTGGAGACAGGCGGGCTTCCCGGCCAGGGCGTGCACCGGGAGACCGTGGAGGGCCATCCGGCCTGGCCGGACGGCCAAAGCCGCCTGGTCGACTTCGTGTCGGAAGGAACCCGGATTCGGCGGCTGTTCGTCGCCCACCTGGCCTGCGACGTATCGGAGGCGATCCCGGTAACCGGGTTCCAGGCCCTGGCGGAGGATGGGGCCGACCTCCCGGCCGTCCGGACGGCGCTGTTCGAAAGCCCCGTCCGGCTGGACCTGTCCTGTCCGGCCCACATGGAGGCCGGCCTGCCGGTCCGTCCCACCTGGTGGTACGGGCGACGGGTGGCCATGGCCGGCCGGCCCGCGTACCTGGAGCTGCCGCTGGGACTGGCCCGCCCGGCCCTCTTCCTGGACGGGGTGCCCGTGGACCTGGAACCCTGGGCCATCAGCGGCCGCCTGGTCCGGCCCCTGGTCCCGATCCCGGAAAGGCTCCGGGACCGGGCGGACATCGAGGTCGTCCTCCGGACCGACGTGCCCACCAGCCATTACGACGGCGACGGGGACGGGACCATCGGCCTGTATGGGGGCGTCGGCCTCCGGTGGGCGCAGGTGCCCGACCGCATGGCCCGGGCGGAATGGCGGGATGGGATCCTGGCTGTGGACACGACCGGGGGACAGTCCTTCCGAATTCCCTATCCGCTGATGGAGGCCTGACCATGGATGCCTACGACTGGATCGAACGGGTTCTCCGGGATCCATCCGCCATCCCGGAGGCGGCGGAGCACCCGGACTGGCGGGTCCGCTACGGCGCCGCGGTGGCCTGCGGCCGTGCGCCGGCTCCCGACCCGGCGCATGGACCGTCCCGGGAGACGGATCCTGTCGGGGCGGAGGCGCGGGTTCGGACCCTGTTCCGGATCCTCGACCGGGAGGAAGGCCGGCCCCTGTACGACCAGCCCAGGGCCCGGTACCCGGGCAGCCACGACGACACCCGGATGGCCGAGCAGATCCGGGCGGTCCGGGTCGAATTCGACCGGGAGGCCACCGAAGAGGAGATGGAGGCGTGGAAATGCCGGGGCCGGGTCCGGCAGGCCGCCCTGTTCGCCCTGGGCGACCTGGGTCCGGCGGCCTCCGGGGACCTCCTGGCGGAGGCGCAGCGCCGGATCCTGGGGTTCCTCGACGAAACCGACGCGGCGGTGCGGATGGCGGCAGCCCGGGCCCTGGGCCGGCTGGGGGATCCCGACAGCCTCCGGGTCCTGGAACGGCTGCAGGACGATCCCGAGTGGTGCACCCGGACCGAGGCCCGGAAAGCCCTGGTCCGGATCCGGTCCGCGAGCCGGCCCGCGAGCCGGCCCGCTAACGCGGACGGGGAGGGGGGACCATGAGCCCCCGGCTGGCCGTCGCCATCGGGTCCACCTGCTCCCGCCCCGGCGACCTTTCGGGGAACCTGGCCCAGGTCCGGGGCCTGGCGAGGCAGGCCGGCGCCCTGGGGGTCCATGTGCTGCTGACGCCGGAGATGAGCGCCAGCGGGTACGGCGGGTATCCGGCCGTCCTGGCCCTGGCGGAACCCGCCGGGGACGGGCCTGTCTTCCGGGGCCTGGCCGATATCGCCGCGGAAAGCGGTGTCATGGTCCTGGCGGGATTCGTGGAACGAAACGGCTCCCTCCGCCACATCGCCCACTATGCCGTCCGGCCGGACGGGCGGTATTGGGTCCAGCGGAAGCACCGGGTGACGCCATCGGAAGCCCCCCTGGATCCGGCCGTCCCCCTGGTGCCGTCGCCTGACGAGGACATCGGGCAGGTGGAACCCGGAACCGAGCGATTCACGTCCCTGGAGATCGAGGGCGTCCGGTGTGCCATGGTGATCTGCGCGGATTGGGGAATTCCCCACCTCGATGCGGCCCTGGCCGGGCTGGGGGTCCGGATGGTGTTCCTGCCCACCGGCGCCGGGGGCACCCGGGACCAGCGGGTGGACAACGCGGAACTGGAGACGGAAGCGGGCAGGGAAACATTTCTCCGCATGGCCGACAGGGATCCCGAGCTCGGCCGGAGAGCCCTGGCCTGCCGGCGGCTGGGCCGGGGCCTCGCCACCGTGAATCTTGCGGGGTTCGATGGCATCCGGCTGTACCATGGCGGCAGCGGGTCCATCCTGTCACCGGCCGGGGACGTCCTGGCCCTGGTT
>JAKPNJ010000212.1 GCA_029548445.1 Bacillota bacterium
GACCAGGCCGTCCATGGTCTCGGAAAAGACCAGGGCCCGGCCCGTGCCCGCAGGGGCCCGCTCCAGGCGCAGGGCGCCCTCCACGTCATGCTTCCGGAACCGGACATCGAGATAGGCGGTCGCGATGCGGAGTTCGCCATCCCGGGCGGTCCGCAGGGACAGGCGCCGATAGGCCTCCCCGCCGGCATTGGCTACCTGAAAGGCCAGGAAGCCGACCAGGAGCAGGAGCAGGAGCGTGACCACCAGTTCGGCGGTGGTGGCGCCGCGGCGGGTCATCGGGCGATCACCTCGATGACCGGGAAAATGTTGGCGCCGGGGGCCTCGTAGACGAATCGGTACCGTTCCTCGTCCAGGATCAGGCCATACCGGTCGGCCAGGTAGTCCAGGTCGGGCGGGTACTGGCCTTCCAGGGCGTAGCACTGCATGACCGCCCGGACCACCGCCCGGCGGACCGCTTCTTCGGAGAGGTCGTCGGCCTTGCGGGCCAGGGAGGGCAGGACCAGGAAGGCGGCCAGGACCAGGACGCCGGCCACCAGGACCGTCGTCACCCGGGACCATTCCCGCAGCCGGATCCACCACATGCCGACGTCGCCTCCGTCCGCCTCAGCCGATGGAGGACATGATGCCGATCAGGGGCAGCATCACCGACAGGAGGATCGCCCCCACCACGGCGGACAGCAGGATCACGAGGAGGGGCTCCACCAGCGAGGTGGCCCGCCGGAGGGTCCGGTCCACGTCCTCTTCGTAGGCCCGGGCCACCTTGCCCATGACCGAATCCAGGTCGCCGGTTTTCTGGCCCAGGGACAGCATCCGCACGAAGAGGCCGGGGAAGATCCCGGTCTCCAGGAGGGAGGCGAAAAGGTCCTTGCCCTGGCGGATGGCCGCCCGGCAATGGGCGATGCTGATTTCCACCGCCGAATTGCCCACCACCGCCTCGGACATCTCCAGGGACTGCTCCATGTCGATGCTGCTGCGGATCATGCTGGACATGGCGACAGCGAAACGGGTCGCGTAGATCTTGCGGAACAGGCGGCCCAGGAAGGGCAGCCGGAGGAGCAGCCGATCGCCGAAACGGCGGGGACCCGGGAGTCGGAAGAAGAGCACCAGCAGGAGCACGAAGCCGATCACGGCGGGCAGCAGCCATACCCAGGCGTCCTTCAGGAACGCGCCAAACGAGAGCAGGGCCCTTGAAAACGGCGGCAGGTCGCCGCCCAGGGAGGCCAGGATGTCCCGAAAGATGGGCAGCACCCGGACCAGGAGCAGCAGGATAATCCCCAACATCATCAGGGCCAGGACGGCGGGGTAGGTCATGGCCCCCCGCAGCCGGCTCCGGAGGCGCTCGTCCCGTTCATAAAAATAGGAGAGGCCCTCCATCACCAGGTCCAAAGATCCGGCCACCTCGCCCACCCGGGTCATCGCCACAAGATACGGCGGGAACCCGCCGGCCTCTTCCAGGGCTTCGGACAGGGGCATCCGACGGCCCACCGCCCCCGACAGCCCCACGACCACGGCATGGACCCGGGGCCGCTCCACCCCTTCGGCCATCAGGCGAAGCCCGTCGTCCAACGGCACGCCGGCCTTCAGCACCAGGGCGACCTGGCCGCAGAGCCAGGACAGGTCCGCCGACGAGAAACGGCCGGTTTTCGGCGCTCGGTTCATGGGCATCCCTCCGGTCTGCCGCCTGTCCGGAATCGAAACCGCGGAGGACGCCGGCTGGCGGCGCACGGGTCTCCCTTCCTGCGGACATCGGCGAAGAGATTATACCACTTGTTGCCGGCCCCGGTACAGCCGCCCCCCGGCGCCAGGGCCTGGAAGGCGCTTCGCGGGGCCCTTCCAGGGTTCTTGCGCTGTCCCCTACCCTTCCA
>JAKPNJ010000219.1 GCA_029548445.1 Bacillota bacterium
AACTCGACCTTTACAACCCAGGGCGAAACCGCCGGCGCCCAGGCCTGGTCCTCCTTCGACACCTACTGCGCCCCCTTCATCCGGTACGACAACCTCTCCTACGCCCAGATCAAGCAGGCCCTCCAGGAATTCATCTTCAACATCAACGTCCCCACCCGGGTCGGGTTCCAGTGCCCCTTCTCCAACCTGACCTTCGACATCGTCGTCCCCTCGACCCTCCGGGACGAGCCGGTTATCCTGGCCGGGAAGTACACCGGCGACACCTACGGCCAGTTCCAGGAGGAAATGGACCGCTTCAACCAGGCCTTCTGCGACGTGATGCTGGAGGGCGACGCCCACGGGCGGGTCTTTACCTTCCCCATCCCCACCATCAACGTAACCCGGGAATTCGATTGGAACAGCCCGGTGGTCAACCGGTTCATGGAGATCACCTGCAAGTACGGCATCCCCTATTTTTCGAATTACGTGAACTCCGACCTGTCCCCCGATGACGCGGTGTCCATGTGCTGCCGCCTGCGGCTGGACACCACCGAACTCCGGAAACGGGGCGGCGGCCTGTTCGGCTCCAACCCCATGACCGGCTCCATCGGGGTCGTGACCATCAACCTGCCCCGGATCGGCTATCTCTCCCGGACCGAGTCCGAATTCCGGGCCCGCCTGTGGCGCCAGCTCCAGCTGGCCAAGGAGAGCCTGGAGGTCAAGCGCAAGACCATCGAGGAGCAGACCGAACGGGGCCTCTATCCCTACTCCGCCCATTATCTCCGGGATGTCCGGAGCCGGACCGGCCAGTTCTGGTACAACCACTTCAATACGGTGGGCCTGGTGGGCATGAACGAAGCCTGCCTCAACTTCCTGGGGCCCGACAGGGACATCACGTCCGCCGAAGGCCAGGCCTTCGCCCTCCGGACGCTGCAGTACATGCGGGACCAGCTCCAGGACATCCAGGAGGAAACCGGCCACTTCTACAACCTGGAGGCGACGCCGGCCGAAGGCACCAGCTACCGCCTGGCCCGCCTGGACAAGGACCGGTATGCCGATATCCGCTCCGCCGGGGACAAGGTCCCCTACTATACCAATTCCACCCAGCTGCCGGTAGGCTTTACGGACGACATCTTCGAGACCCTGGACCTGCAGGACGACCTCCAGAGCCTCTATACCGGCGGCACCGTCCTCCACCTCTATCTCGGCGAGCGGATCCCGGACATCGAGGTGGCGAAGAAGCTGATCCAGAAGGTCTTCCTGCATTACAAGCTGCCCTATGTCTCCCTGACCCCCACCTTTTCCATCTGCCCGGACCACGGCTACCTCTCCGGCGAGCATTTCCAGTGCCCCCACTGCGGGCAGGACGCCGAAGTCTGGAGCCGGGTCGTGGGCTACCTCCGGCCGGTCCAGAATTTCCACCGGGGCAAGAAGGAAGAGTACCGGGAACGGGTGAAGTACGTCCTCAAGTCCGCCGAGCTGGCATGAGAATCGCCGGCCTGGCCCGCTGCTCCACGGTGGATTTTCCCGGGGAACTCGCCGCCGTCGTCTTTACGCCGGGGTGCAATTTCGACTGCTTCTACTGCCACAACCGGGCCCTGCTGGGGCGGGCGACTCCTTCCGAACCCGTGGACGACGTCCTGGAATTCCTGGGAAAGCGCCGCGGCCGGCTGGACGCCGTGGTCCTGTCCGGCGGGGAGCCGACCCTGCAGCCCGGGCTGGCCGACTTCCTGGCCGCCGTCCGGGGACTGGGGTACCGGATCAAGCTGGACACCAACGGCAGCCGGCCGGAGGTCCTGGAGGACCTGGTGGTCCGGGGCTTGCTGGATTTCGTGGCGGTGGATTTCAAGGCGCCCTGGGCGCGGTACCCCGAACTCTGCGGCGCCGAGGCGACGGACGCCGAGGCCGTGGCCCGGACCCTGGGGCGCCTGCCGGCCCTGGCCATCGGCTCCGAAACCAGGACCACCCTGGTGCCCCAGCTGGCGCGGCAGGACCTGGAGGAGATGGCCCGGTCCGTCCCGGTCCAGCCCCGGTGGATCCTGCAGTCCTATCGGAAGCCCACGGTTTTTCGGCCGGAAGACCGGTTCCGGGTGGAAGCCCGCCCCTACGATTCGGCCCAGATGCTGGAGATGGCCGAGGCGGTGCGCCCCATCCAGCCCCACGTGATGGTCAGGATGTAATCGTAACCAAAGCTTCCAGGGGCGCCCGACCCAGCAGGGCGACGCTGCGCCCGTCCGGCTGGGAGGATCCCACGAACAGGCGGAGCCGGCCAGGCGGCAGGATCCAGGTTCCGGACGCGTCGCACAATGACAGGTCCCGGGCGGTCAGCTCGAAGGCGACCGTCCGGCTCTCTCCGGGATCCAGGCGGATCGGCCGGATCCCCCGCAGCCAGTGGCGAGGCAGCGCCACGCCCGCCGGACCGCCGGTCTCCCGACGGACATAGAGCTGGACCACCTCCCGGGCGACCCGGTCCCCGGTGTTCCGGACCGTGGCCGACACCCGGAGCGGTTCGGCCCCCGCCGCCGGGATCTCTGTCCGGTCCGGGACGAGATCGCCGTACTCGATGCGGGAGTAGGACAGGCCATACCCGAAAGGGTACAGGGCCTCGTTCTCCATATAGCGGTAGGTGCGCCCGGCCATGGCGTACTCCCGGAAATCCGGCAGTTCCCCGCTGGTCCGGTAGAAGGTCACGGGCAGGCGGCCGCCGGGCTCGGCCAGGCCGAACAGGACCCGGGCCACCGCGAGTCCGCCCATGGCCCCGGGATAGAAGACCTGGAGGATCGCGTCCGCCCGGCCGTCGGCCTCGGGAATCGCCAGGGCGGACCCCGACACGACGACCAGCACCAGGGGCTTCCCGGTCTCCAGCATGGCGGCCAGCAGGGGACGCTGGGACTCCGGCAGCGACAGGTCCGGCTTGTCGCCGCTGGCATAGGCGTTGCCGGCATCGCCCTCCTCCCCTTCCAGGGTCGGGTCCAGGCCAATGCACAGCACCACCAGGTCGGCCATCTCCGCCACGATCCGGGCCTCGGACAGCAGCGCCCCCTTCCGGGTCATGGGCTCGTCGGATTCCCGGCAAATGTGGGCGCCCTTGGCATAACGGACATCGATCTCCGGGCCGGCCACTTCCAGGATGCCCCGGAGCAGGGTCCAGCTGTCCGATGGCGTGCCGTTGTAGTTCCCCAGCAGGGCCGGCCGGCTGTCCGCGTTGGGCCCGATGACGGCGATGCGGCGGACCCCGCCATGACCCCCCGGCGCCAGGGGGAGGATCCCGTTGTTCCGCAGCAGGACCACCGACTGTTCCGCCGTCTCCAGGTTGAGGGCCCGGTGCTCCGGGCAGTCCACCCGGTCGTAGGGAATCCGGGCATAGGGATGGGCGTCGAAGTCGTCGTCGAACATGCCCAGCCGCATCCGGGCCGTCAGCAGCCGGACCAGGGCCCGGTCGATGTCCGCCTCGGAGAGGAGGCCCGCCTCCACTGCCTGCTGCAGGACCAGGAAGGCGCCGCCGCAGTTCAGGTCGCAGCCCATCCGGACCGCCAGGGCGGCGGACTCCTCCATGGAACCGGTCACCCGGTGTCCCTCATGAAAATCCTTGATGGCCCAGCAATCGGACACCACGTGCCCGTCAAAGCCCCATGCGCCCCGGAGGATGTCCCGCAGCAGCCTCGAATGGCCGCAGCAGGGCTCCCCGCCGACCCGGTTGTAGGCCCCCATGACCGCCTCCACCCGGGCCTCCCGGACACAGGCCTCGAAGGCGGGCAGGTAGCTTTCGAACAGGTCCTTGTCGGACACCCGGGCGTCGAAGTGGTGGCGGTCCCCCTCCGGTCCGCTGTGGACCGCGAAATGCTTGGCGCAGGCCGCGGCCTTCAGGTATCGCGGATCGTCCCCCTGGATCCCCCGGACGAAGGCCTTCCCCAGTTCCGCGGTCAGGTAGGGGTCCTCGCCGTAGGTTTCGTGGCCCCGTCCCCAGCGGGGATCGCGGAAGAGGTTGATGTTGGGGGACCAGAAGGTCAGCCCCTTGTAAATGTCCCGGTCGCCCAGGCGGATGGAGTGGTGGTACTTGGCCCGCCCTTCCGTGGAGATCGCGTCGGCCACTTCCTGCAGCCGCCCGGGATCAAAGGTGGCGGCCAGGGCGATGGCCTGGGGAAACACCGTGGCCACCCCGGCCCGGGCCACCCCGTGGAGGGCCTCGTTCCACCAGTTGTAGGCCGGGATGCCCAGCCGGGTGTTCTCCGCCGCGCCGTGGACCATCTGGAGGATCTTCTCTTCCAGGGTCATGGCGGCCGCCTGGGCCGCCGCCCGCTCCTTGTACTCCCGATCCCGTCCTTCGTCGATCCGCCCTGTCGCCATGTGCAACCTCCCCGATTCCCTTCCCGGACTTCGCTCCAGTCGATACGATTCTACCACGCCGGATGGATCGGCACCGGCGGATCGCAGGCCGTTACCCCGTCGCCCCGCCAGGCCAGCCGGAACCGGCGCCGGCTGACCGGCATCTCCTCCACCGTCTCCGACCGGGGGAGGTCATAGGACAGCACCACCGTCGAGCCGGCCGCTGCCTGGTCCGGCGCGACCAGGAGATATTCGCTTTCCCATCGCAGCCGAATCGATCGGCCGTCCACGGACAGGGCCAGGCTGTCCCGGGGCGCCCAGCCCGGCACCCGAATCCGCAGGCCGGAGGCTTTCCTGGGAACAACCTCAAGCCGTCCCCTCTCGCCGCGCTGGCATCGGACATCCGCCCAGGGGGTCCTGGCGGTTGCGTGCAGGTGGATCGAAACGGAACCGCCCGGCCCGGGCAGCACGGTGTGGGCGGCGGCATCCGCCAGAGTGTGGAGCACCGCGGCGAAGACATCGAGGATCGATCCGCGGCCGAAATTGTCCCCGAACACCCCCCAGGCCCCGCACTGGCGGGGATCCGGGTCGTCGACGACCTGGGAGGGCAGGAGCCGGGCCCGCAGGAGGCGCTCCGCATCGTCCAGGTACTCCGGCCGGCCCAGGTGGATCCCCAGCCACAGGGCGAGCTGGACCACGTCGCCGCAGCTGGCGTGCTCGCCCACCGGATCCCCGGCAGCATCGGGGAAGCGGGTCTTTCCCAGGTCGTGGGGGGTCCAGCCGGACCAGGAGATGTTGGACCGCCAGAGGGCGTTGCGGTAGGTTGCCGCCACCATGGACACGATGTCCGGCCGGTCGGTCCGGATGCCGTACCGAAGCAGGCCCCGCAGGGTGCCGAGATAGGAGTGGTTGTGCCCGACATGGCACGGGTCGACGAGTTCCGGGCGGATCGTCCCGGTGGGGTGGATGGAATGCTCGAGGTGGAACCGGGCGATGCGATGGGCCACCTGCAGGGCCAGGGGATCCCCCGTGGCCTCGTGGAAATCCAGGATTGCCTCCAGGGCCCGGCCGGTGGAGGCGGTCTCGTCCCGCCATCCGGCAACGGGCGGTTGAACCAGCAGGGGATCGTCGGAGCCGACCGCACCGAGCCTCGCGACGATGCCCGCCTGGTCCAGTCCGCCATCCGGGAGCAGGAAGCGGCCCAGGTTTCGGAGGAGGAGGCGGCCGGCCTCGACGGCCCATTCGCTTCTCCGGTACCGGGCCAGGGCCGACAGCGAAAGGAAGGTCTCCCGCAGGTTGTGGGCGTTGAAGACGGCGCTCTCCCGCATCCATTCGATGTCGGGCCGGTTCATGAGGATGCCGAACGGGTTGTCCGTGAGCAGGCGCAGGTTCCCCAGCATGGCCGCCTCGATCTCCGGCGGGATCGGGAACCCGGTCGCCTGCTCCAGCCGGAGCATGGCGTCCCACCATCGGCCGGTGTCATGGGCGGTTTCGTACCCGCCGACGGGCATGAACCCCCTGTCGGGATCGAGCCAGGCCAGGAGACAGTGGCCGGCCAGGGTCATGGCGGGGACCAGGTTCATGGGATGGGCTCCTTCGTCTCGTCCGGCCGGCAGGCCCGAATCGTCGCGGCCATCCGGAAGGTGCGGACGGCGCCCGGTTCCAGGACCACGCAGTCCCCCGCGGCTGCCGAGGCCTCCAGCCCCCAGGTTCGGTCGCTGCGGGGGACGAAGCCCAGGACCTGGGTGTCTCCGTACCGGGGGTAGCCGCTGTCCAGGCCGTTGACATGCCAGGCGACCGTATGGGGCATCACCGATGCGTCCCACTCCAGCTCGAAGGCCAGGCCCAGCCGGGGGTTGGAAACCCGGGTGTGGCCCCGCTCCAGGTCGTTCAGCTCCAGGATTTCATTGACCGGGACACCCGGGGGATGGGCGATCCGGAGATCGACCGGCCGTCCGGCCCGATCGGGGAGAACCGGCCAGGTCCCCTCGGTCCCGTCGACAAACCGGGACTCCGGCGACAGGGAACGGACCCGGACGGTGCGGGCGGGGATCTCCAGGCGGCAGCCGCCCTCCAGAATCCGGCCGCCCAGGTTCGGGTGGTGGCCCCACTGGTACGGGAGCGCCTCCCGGCCCAGGTTGCGGATCGTCTCGTCCAGCTGGAGCGTGCCGGACCCGCTCCGAAGGGTGAAGATCTTCTCCACCAGGAAGGGGGTTTTAACGGTTCGGGTGGCGGTTTTCAGGACCACCTCCGTCGGTTCGTCCTTCACGACGGACAGGTCCCAGGCCAAATGGCAGATCTCCCCGTACTGCGGCATCCGGGACCCCCGGAACTGGCAGGCTGGCCCGACATTCGGGAAGGCCTCGAACCATCCGCCATAATATCGATCGGTCAGGACCTGGTCGTCCCGCCAGGCGAATCGTCTGGGATGCAGCGATCCGAGCCCCAGGGGCGATCGCCACATGCAATCCGTGTCCGTGGGTTTGTGCAGGAATTCGGCGATATCGGCCCCCTTGTCCAGGAGGACCAGGATTCGGACCTGGTCGTTCTCCAGGAAGACCGCCCGGGTCCCGTGAATCGTCGCCTCCAGGAACCGGCAGCCATGATTGCGATCGCCTGCGAACAGTATGGACGTTCCTCCTTGGTTGATTCTGCGTACTCCACTCATTACTCATTCACATTTCTTCAGGTACAGGGCATTCCATGTCTCTCGGCATGTGCCTTGACTGCGCGAATCTCAACAGGGGAGTACACACCATTTTCCACCCCGCTGAAATCACCGCTGAACTGGGGCAAGGCCATCAGGGCCCCGAACTCGCCTGGTGCATCCAGGCGGATCCTGACATGGTTGCGTGAGCCGGCCGCAAGGGTGTCCGTGATGTCAAGGGCCCAGGCTGCCAGGTACCAATAGGGCCTGACCGGCAGGAAACGGCCTGCCGGCCTCCCATTGACAAAAACGGTCAGGGGTCCCCACAGCCTCCTGATCAGGAGGAAGACCCTGTTGCCCTCATCGATCTCGACGTCCCTATCCACGATCCTGTCCCGGTTGGCGTTGTCCGCTTCCATGCATTGGATCAGCGTGCCGCTTTCCGCCATATCCACCGCACTGGCCCAGGTTTCCATC
>JAKPNJ010000223.1 GCA_029548445.1 Bacillota bacterium
GGAATGCCCTTGAGCATGGGAGGCTCCTTTCGCGAAACGTTTCGCTCTTGATGGGGAAATTGTATGATGAACCGCCGCAGGGTGTCAAGGAGAGGATGCGGATTGGCCCGGAAAGCAGGAAAGCGGCAATCCCCGATTCGAATCCCCCCTTGTGCCCTTCCGGACCGAGGGATATCCTCGAAAGCGACAGGCCGGTCGCATCCGGCCAACCCCCGGGGCTCCCCCGGATCCCACCGAAAGCGAGGCACCGCCATGACCGAGCACGCTGCCCCGGACCCCTTCGCGGACTTCGACGGCCTCTGGATCGCCATGCTCCCCGACCTGCAGCCGATCACGCCGCCCGACGGCGACCCGGCGCCCTATTTCCGGAAGGCCTTCCATCTCGACGCGCCTCCCGTGAAGGCCGAAATCCGGTTTTGCGGCCTGGGCTACGGGGAACTCCGGGTCAATGGCCGAAAGGTGTCGGACGATGTGCTCCAGCCCCCCTTTACCCGCTACGACGCCCGGTTCCTCTACAGCACCTATGACGTGACGGACCTGCTGGCCGAGGGAGACAACGTGGTGGGGGCCATCGTGGGGAACGGGATGTACAACGTGATCCAGAAGAACCCCTGGAACTTCGATACGGCCCCCTGGCGCAGCCTTCCCAAGATGGCCCTGTCGGCCCGCATCGAGCTGGCCGACGGCCGGGTGGTCCGCTTCCGGAGCGACACCTCCTTCCGGGTTGCCCGGGGCCCCATCCTCTGGCATGTCCTCCACGAGGGCGAGTATTACGACGCCCGCCTGGAGCGGGAGGGCTGGGACCGGCCGGGCTTCGACGACCGGGACTTCGGCCCCGTGTTCCTGTGCCGCCCGCCGGGAGGCGTACCGATGCCCATGGACATGGAGCCCTGCCGGGTGGTCCGTCGGCTCCGGGCCAAATCCCTGCGGGAAGTGCGGCCGGGGGTCTGGCTCTATGACTTTGGCGAGAATATCGCGGGCTGGCCGGCCCTCCGGGTTCGGGGGCCCGCCGGCACGGCCGTGACCCTCCGCTGCACCGAGAAGCTGGGGGCCGACGGCGACCTGGACGGCGCCCCCGTCCACGATTTCGTGGAGGCGAAGGAGCGGTTCCAGGCCGACACCTATCTCCTGTCGGGCCGGGGCGACGAGACCTGGGAGCCCCGGTTTGTCTACCACGGCTTCCAGTACGTGCGCCTGGAGGGATTTCCGGGGACGCCGGACCTGGATTCGGTGGCGGCCTGCGAGGTCCACACGGACCTGCCGGACCGGGGTCACTTCGCCTGCTCGGATCCCCTGGCGGAGCAGATTCATGCGGCGGTGCGCCTGGCCACCCTGGGCAACTGGCACGGCATGCCCACCGACTGCCCCCACCGGGAGAAGAACGGCTGGACCGGGGACGCGGCCCTGTCCGCCGAGCAGGCCCTCCTGAACTTCGATCCCTCCCGGGCCTACCGCAAGTGGCTCCGGGACATGACGGACTGCCAGCGCCCCGACGGCCGGATGCCGGGGATCGTCCCCACCGGCGGCTGGGGATTCGAGTGGGGTAACGGCCCGGCCTGGGACGACGCCCTGGTCCTGATCCCCTGGTATCTCTACCTGTACGAGGGCGATCGGGCCATTCTCGAGACCATGGTCGAACCCATCCGACGCTACCTGGATTCCGTCGCCCGGCAGACCGAGGACGGGATCATCGATTTCGGCCTGGGTGACTGGTGCCCGCCGGAGGGCGGGTTCGCGACCTACAAGTGCCCGGTCCGGGTGTCCGACACGGCCATCCACGCCACCCAGGTCCGGACCCTGTCCCGGATCCTCCGGGTCCTGGGCCAGGGAGACGCCGCCCGGAGGTACGAGACCCGGGCCGATGCCGTGGGGGCGGCCTTCCGGAAGGCCTTCACGGACGAGGCCACCGGCTGGGTGGAGGGGGACTGCCAGACCTCCTACGCCTGCGCCCTCTACCACGGGCTGCTGGCCGGCGAGACGGCCCGGAAGGCCTTCGACCGGCTCGTGGGGCAGGTGGAGCGGTTCGACCGCCACATCGACTGCGGCATCCTGGGGGCGAAGTACATCCTCCGGGTCCTGACGGACTGGGGCCGGCCGGACCTGGCCTGGGCGATGGTCACCCACACGACCTTCCCCGGCTGGGGCCACTGGATCGCCCAGGGTGCCACCACCCTGTGGGAGACCTGGGACGGCGAGGCCTCCCGGAACCACCACATGTTCAGCGACGTGGGCGCCTGGTTTCATTCGGGCCTGGCCGGGATCCGTCCCGACCCGGAGAACCCGGGCTTCCGCCATACGATCTTCCGCCCCCGGCCCGATGCGGGGCCGGACCAGGTCCTGTCCCGCCACCGCTCGCCCCAAGGCGAGGTGTACTGCGGCTTCCGACGGGATCCCGCCGACGGTGACGGCGGGGGCGGCGATGGCGACAGGGGCCGGTGGATCGTCGAGGCCGGCGTGCCGGAAGGTTGCACGGGCACGCTGTATCTGCCGGACGGCTTCGCCGACCGGACGACCCTCGTGCTGAACGGGGCGATCAGGCTGGCGTAGCGGAACGGACCCGGCGGTCCAGGCGGCGCTCGGCCCGGCGGAAGAGGCTGTCGGCCAGCAGGGCCAGGAGGGCGATGGGGATTGTGCCCTTCAGGATCAGGACCGGGTCGAAGGTCCGGATGCCGCTGACGATGGGCATGCCCAACCCGCCGGCCCCCACCACGGACCCGATGGAGGCCGCGGCGATGTTGATGATCACCGCGGTGCGGACCCCGGCCAGGATCATGGGCGCCGCCAGGGGCAGCTCCACCCGGAGCAGCCGCTGGACCCGGGTCAGGCCCATCCCCTCGGCGGCCTGGACCACGTCCCGGTCCAGGCCCGTGAGCCCCTGGATCGTGTTCATCAGGACGGGCAGCAGGCCGTACAGGAACAGGGCCAGCAGCAGGGGCTCGAAGCCATAGCCCAGGGCCGGCACCGCCAGGGCGATGACTGCCGCCGTGGGGAAGGATTCCCCGAAGCTGCCGACGTTCAGCAACAGCTCCTGGAGCCCCTTCAGGCCGTAGAGGTGGGAGGCGGCGCCCAGGGAGAAGGCCACCAGGAAGGACGCCGTCGAGGACAGGAGCACCACCCCGATATGCTGGCCCGCCAGGACCGGCAGGGGCGCCCACTCCACCGAGGGCTTCCCTTCGCCGATGAGGGGCGAAAGCAGCGCCGCCAGCCGGGGGAAATCGAAGACCGAAAAGGCCAGGAGCCCCAGGAGCAGGGGTTCCTTGAGCCAGGGCCGCCGCCGCGTTTCCGTTGCCATCAGAGGGTGTTCCCCGCGAAGGCCCGGGTCAGGTCCTCGAACCGGAGCCGGTAGGGGACCCCGTCCAGGTCCACCTCCACGCAGTCGCGGCCGGCCAGGAGCATGGCGGACAGGGCATCCTTCAGGGTGGCGGTCCGGGCCTCCACCCGGCCGGTTCCGGGGGGGCAGCCCTCCGCCGGCACCAGCAGGTGCCGATGGTCCAGGACCGTATACTTCTCCAGCAGCTCCAGGACGAAGCCGCTGCCCAGGAAGGCCTTGGCCACCAGCTCGGCCCGGCCGGCGATCTCCAGGGGCGGCCCCTCGGTCAGGATCGTGCCCTTGCCCATGAGGACCAGCTTGTCCGCCATCCGGACGGCCTCCCCGATGTCGTGGGTAACGAACACCACGGTCTTCCGGAGCCGCCGCTGGATGCCCATGAACTCCTGCTGCAGCCGCTGCCGGTTGACGGGATCCAGGGCCCCGAAGGGCTCGTCCATCAGGAGGATGGCCGGGTCCGCCGCCAGGGCCCGGGCGACGCCTACCCGCTGGGCCTCCCCGCCGGACATCTCCCGGGGATACTTGGCCGCATAGTCCGCCGGCAGGCCCACGAGCTCCAGCAGCTCCGCCACCCGGTCCCGGATCCGGGCCCGGGGCCAGCCCAGGATTCCGGGAACGATCCCGATGTTCTCGGCCACCTTCATGTGGGGAAAGAGCCCCACCCCCTGGATCGCATAGCCCATCCCCCGCCGGAGGGTCTCCGGTTCCAGCTCCCCGATGTCCCGCCCGTCCACCCGGATCGTCCCGGCATCGGGCCGCAGCAGCCGGTTCACGAGCTTCAGCAGCGTGGACTTGCCGCAGCCGGAGGGACCCAGGAGCATGCACACCTGCCCGGTCCCGAAGGTCACGTCGATGCCGTCCAGGGCGGGCACCGCCCCGTAGGACTTGGACACCCCGCCAAGCTCGATCATGCCGCCTCGCCTCCTCCTACCCGATGCCGCAGGATTCCCTCGACGCCCTGGAGCACCCGATCCAGGAACACCGCCATCAGGACCACCATCAGGGACGCCGCCACCACCAGGTCCGGCGCCGACTGGGCCAGCCCCAGGAAAATCAGGGTCCCCAGGCCGCCGCCCCCCACCAGGCCGGCCAGGATGCAGTTGCCCACCGTCTGGACCAGGGCGGTCCGGAATCCGGCGAAAATGAACGGGGCCGACAGGGGCAGCTCGACCCGGAAGAAGCGCTGGCGGCCGGTCATGCCCATCCCCAGGGCCGCTTCCCGGATGGCGTCGGCCTGGGACCGGAATCCGGCCAGGGTGTTGGCGGTCAGGGGCAGCAGCGTATAGAGGGTCAGGACGATGAAGGCCGGCCAGAACCCCACGCCGCTGACGCCCCACTCCCGCAGGATCGGGAAGCGCAGGGACAGGGCCGTCAGGGGGACCATGAGGAGGCCCAGCAGCGACAGGGTCGGC
>JAKPNJ010000130.1 GCA_029548445.1 Bacillota bacterium
CCCTGCGGGGCGGGGAAGCCTATGTGCGGGGCGTCTGCGAGGACCGGTGGGGGCGGCGGGCCTGGACCCAGCCCATCCGGCTCGGGGAAACGGCCTGATCCCGGCTGTGGATCGGCCGGGCATCAAGGGGGGTTCACATAAGTCCCCCCTCTAAATGGATCTCCCGCCATGGAGGCCCAGGGCCTTGGACAGTTCCAGGACCGGGATCGGGACGAGGGCAAGGCCCAGGGCGGCCAGGTACTGCAGGGCGGGCAGGGAGGAGAGGCCGAAGGCCGTCACCAGCGGCGGCACGAAGGCCACCAACGCCATCAGCGCCAGGGCCGCCAGGGCGGCCAGGTTCAGGCGCCGGTTGGTGAAGGGGCCCAGGGCGAACAGGGAGCGGTCGGAGCGCATGTTGTAGGCATGGGCGACCTGGGACAGGGCCAGGACCAGGAAGGCCATGGTCCGCCCCGCCGCCAGGTCGTTGCCGTCGCCCAGGCCGATGCGGAAGGCCGCCAGGGTCAGGAGGGCGAACAAGGCCCCCTGGAGCCCGACCCGGAGACCCAGGCCATGGGCGAAGAGACTCTCGCGCTTCGGCTTCGGCGGGCGCCGCATGACCCCGGGTTCCACCGCCTCCATCCCCAGGGCGATGGCCGGCAGGCTGTCGGTCACGAGGTTGATCCACAGGAGCTGCATGGCCAGGAGGGGCGATTTCCGCCAGAGGAGCACGGCGACAAACACCGACAGCACCTCGCCGATGTTGGTGCCCAGGAGGAACGCCACGGCCTTGCGGATGTTGTCGTAAATGCTCCGCCCTTCCCGGACCGCCTCCACGATGGTGGCAAAATTATCGTCGGTCAGGATCATGTCGGAGGCGCCCTTGGCCACGTCGGTACCGGTGATGCCCATGGCGCACCCGATGTCCGCCGCTTTCAGGGCGGGGGCGTCGTTGACCCCGTCGCCGGTCATGGCCACGATCTCGCCCTGGTGCTGCCAGGCCCGGACAATGCGGATCTTGTCTTCCGGGGAGACCCGGGCGTACACCGAAATCGAGCGGACCCGCGCCTCCAGCTGCCCATCGTCCAGTTGGGCGAGTTCGCTGCCGGTCACCGCCGTATCACCGGGGGCCAGGATTCCCAGGTCCCGGGCGATGGCCGAGGCCGTGGCCACATGGTCGCCGGTGATCATGACGGGGCGGATGCCGGCGTCCCGACAGACGGCCACCGCATCCCGGGCTTCGGGGCGGGGCGGGTCGATCATGCCCAGGAGGCCCCGGAAGGTCAGGTCGCGCTCCAGGTCCTCCGCTGTCGGATGGTCGGGCACTGCGTCCAGCTCCCGGGTCGCCACGGCCAATATCCGGATGGCGTCGCGGCCCAGGCGGTCCGCTACCCCGGCGGCGGCCTCCGGGTGGCCGGCACTGCAGCGGTCGGCCAGCACGTCGTAGGCCCCCTTGACGATGGCCACAATCCGGCCGTCCATGGCATGGACCGTGGTCATGCGCTTCCGTTCGGACTCGAAGGGGATTTCCGCAAGTCGCGGATAGGCCAGGACCAGGTCCTTCCGGTCCAGGCCATTCGCCAGGGCGGCCAGGACGATGGCGGACTCGGTGGGGTCGCCCAGGAGACGGAAACCGTCATCGGCGGGTTCCACCGCCGCGTCGGAGCACAGGGCCCCGTACAGCAGGAGGTCCCGGACTGCGGGGGAGTTGTCGTCGGCAATGTCCTCCACGGCTCCGTCCGACGCGGTGTAGGCCTTGACCAGGGTCATCCGGTTCTGGGTCAGGGTGCCGGTCTTGTCCGAACAGATGACCGAGGCGCTGCCCAGGGTTTCCACCGCCGGCAGGCGGCGGATGATGGCGTTGCGCCGGACCATCCGCTGGACCCCGATGGACAGGACGATGGTCACGATGGCCGGCAACCCCTCGGGAATGGCCGACACGGCCAGGGAGACCGAGGTCATGAAGATCTCCAGGACCGGAATGCCGTCGACGATCCCGATGGCGAAGATGACGGCGCAGGCGGCCAGGGCCAGGTAGCCCAGCTTCTTTCCAAGATCGGCCAGCCGCTGCTGGAGGGGCGTGGCCCCCTCGATCTCCGACTCCAGCAGGTTGGCGATGCGGCCCATTTCCGTGGCCTGCCCCGTGGCGGCCACCGCGGCGCGTCCCCGGCCGTACGTGATGCTGCAGCCGGCATGGACCATGTTCAGGCGGTCGCCGATGGTGGCCCCGGCATCGACCCGGGCCCGGGCGTCCTTCTCGACCGGGACGGACTCCCCGGTCAGGGCGGACTCCTCGGACCGGAGGCTGGCCGATTCCAGCAGCCGGGCGTCGGCGGGCACCAGGTCGCCGGCCTCCAGCAGCAGGAGGTCGCCGGGGACCAGGGCGGCGGCGTCGACGATGGATTCCCGTCCGTCCCGGAGGACCCGGGCCCGGGGCGCGGCCATTTTCCGGAGGGCTTCCAGGGCCTTCTCGGCCCGGCTTTCCTGGAGCACGCCCAGGACGGCGTTGAGGAGGACGATCAGGAGGATCAGCAGGCCCTCATACAGGCCGCTGGGGTCGTGTTCGACCACGGACATGCCGAAGGAGATGGTGGCGGCCAGGAGCAGGATCAGGATCATGACATTCAGCAGCTGGTCCAGGAACCGCCGGAACAGGGACTTGCCCTTCCGGCCCTGGAGCCGGTTCTCGCCGAAGGCCCGCAGCCGGCGCGCCGCTTCCTCCGTGGACAGGCCCGTGGCCGGATCGACCCGCAGCCGCTCCACCAGGCGGTCGGTCGCCTCGGCGTGGGGCGGGAGGGAGGCGTTCTCCAGGCAGGGCTGCACGGCGGATCCGGCTGGACGGGCCGATCCGGCCCGACGGACTGGTTCGGGCGAATGGCCTGGTTCGGGCGGTCGGCGGGTCATGGCAGGATCCTTTCCGATGCCTCATTGGGGGCACGCGATGAGGGGAGTCCCCCCATCATACTGCATCGGACCCGGACGCTTCAACGCGGAACGGCCGTGATGCCGCCTCCCTCCACCCGGACGGTCACCGTACGGCCGTCTTCCAGGACCAGCCGCTTGTCCCGGGTCGTTCCGGCTACATCCAGCAGGAGAATGCGATCCTCCAGGACGGCGACGTGGAGGTCGTCCCGCTCGCCGTCCGGGATCCAGACCCCCCGGCTCCGCAGGTACGCCGCCAGGGGATTCAGGACCAGGGCCTGCCAGGCCTCGACAGGCGGATCCATCCGGCAGGCCGGTCGGCGGGTGCCTGAAATCAGCTCGGGATCCTCCGGCTCGATGGCCACCCGGACAGGAAGTGAAAGGGACATCCCCCGCCCGATCGACCGTTCGCCGCCAGCCGGCGCCAGCAGCCGGTCCGTCCAACTCTCGTCGGTTTCCAGGGCGCGGAGGGCCTGGACATTGTAGGCGGCCAGGCACCCTCCGCCTTCCAGGAAGCGGAGCAGCGCCGAAAGCGTTGCCTGCCGGTACCAGGTCCCGGTGCACAGGAGTACGGCCTGGACGGCGGACAGGGCGCCGTCGCGAATCGCCAGGTCGTCGAGGAACACGAAGTCCAGGCCGTCCCGGAGCAATCCGGCATGGTGCTGGAACGCCTGCATCGACAGGTCCCCCACAAGGAGGGGCACATCCGGATACACGAGGCCCACCCGGATGTCCGGGCTCCCCCGGCGCAGGTGGGGGAGGGCCTTCCGGAAAGAAGCCAGCCGCTTCGGATCTCCCAGGACGTTGGATTCATAGAAGTGGAGTCCCGTTGCACCGGAGGACGCCGCGTTGAAGACCCGCCGCGTCACGCCGTCGGGAGTCACCCGGCCGGCCGGCTCGAAGCTGAAGGCAGCTTTCCGCAAGAGGCCGGCGGACGCGACCCACCGGGTCAGGACGAAATTCTGGGCGTAATCCGACGCCTCGTTGGTAATGCGGATGCCGCCGCCGCGCCGGGCGGCTGCCCGGCACTGGTCGGCGAAGTCCGAGCCGTGGTGGGCTTCGGCGTCACCCCCGGTGCACAGGTCCACCCGCTGGTCCGGAAACAGCCGGCAAGCGGTCTCCAGCCATCGGTCGGCGTACCGGGTCATGGAGCCCCGGTACCAGTCGACGAAATCGACCCACCGAACCCGTTCGGCCCGGGATCGGGGTGTGAAGGACCCCGGCGGGGTATATTCATCGATCCGGAATCCCTCGACGGGATCCAGGCTGAGGGAAGGCATCCGGATCTCCCGGAAGTCCCGGCAGGCTGTGCCCCAGGCCTCGTTCAGCGCCCCGATGGTGCCGTACCGGGCCTCCATGGCGGCCCGGAAATCCTTCCGGGCCTCCGGGTCCCCGCACCAGAATCCGCCATGGGAATGGTAGAGCCCCGTTTCCTGGGTCGGCCAGTTGCCATGCCACACCGGGAAGATCGTTTCGCCGAAGTCGCCCGAAATGCCCAGCAGCACCGACTCCAGGACGCCCGTGTCCCGGTACCGCTCGGCGAAGGCCGTCAGGAACCGGTCGACCTGGACTCGGAATCCCGGATCCCAGCCGCTCTGGACGCCGCTGTCGAGATGGTGTTCCAGGCACCGGAGACCCAGGAAGTCCCGGCTCTCCCGGTACCAGTCCGGCAGGGAGTAGGCAGGGCCGGCAATCAGGAAGGGCACCCATTTCAGGCCGGCCTCCCGCAGGACCTCGACCTGGGCATCCCAGGCGGAGAAGTCCCAGCGCCCCTCGCCCGCCCGCTCCACGGATCGCCAGGTGACATATTGTTCCACGCTCGTGAAGCCCGCGGCCCGGATCCTCCCGGCCTGGTCCCGGGACAGGTGGCCGCATCCGGCGCACAGTTCGAATTCCGCGGACAGGTGGATGGGATCCCGGAGAAGCGCGTCCGGGTTCGGCGGCTGCGGTGGCGGCTGCGGTGGAGGCTGCGGTGGCGGCAGCGGGGACGCCGTGTGGAGCGCCCCGGCGTCCGGCTCCCCCTGGTCGCCGGCATCGGAGATGTCCCGGACACATCGGAAGCCCACCGACATGAGCCCCTGGCCGCCCAGGACCCGGCGCCGCCGGCTGGTCCGCAGGTCGAAGGCGTCGCTGTGGTAGCAGCCGCCCCGGCAGACCTTCGAGCCGCCCCAGCCGTCCTCCAGGACCGCCAGGTCCCGGACCGGGTCGTCATACGGGAAGAACCAGTCTTCGACCCATTCCCAGACATTGCCGGCCATGTCGGTCAATCCGTAGCCGTTGGCGGGAGTGCGGCCCGCCGGCATTGGACAGGGGGAACCGCCCGGCACCCGGAGATCCCGCCACGGGAAACCGGATTCCCTGGCGGCATATGGGGCGCGGGTTCCGTCGGGGGCCTCGTCTCCCCAGGGATAGGCCTTACCCTCCAGGCCGCCCCGGGCGGCGTACTCCCATTCCACCTCCGTGGGCAGCCGCTTGCCGGCCCACCGGGCGTAGGCGGCTGCGTCCTGCCAGGACACGTTCACCACCGGGCAGTCGGGATGGTCGAGAAAATACCGGGGCTTGTCCGGCCAGGGCGGATCCTTGGGGAACGCCCGGCCGGTCGCCTCGCAAAACGTCCGGTAGTCGGCGTTCGTAACCGGTCGGACATCCATGTGGAACGGCCCTGCCGGCATCCGGCGAACGGGCCGCTCTTCCCGGTATCCCGATTCGGAGCCCATGAGGAAGGTCCCGGCCGGGACCAGGACCATGTCAGCCGCCATTCGACAGATGCCCCCCCTGCTCCCTGGGATCCGGCCGGCCGAAAAGCCGTGTCCGGATGCCGAACAGCCGGTCGACCTCGGCCGAGTCCAGGAATCGTTCGCCCCCCAGCAGGCGGGCGTGGAACGAGATGACGGCGAAGTGCTCCAGGGTTTCCATCTTGAAGTAGGCGTCCATGACGGATGTGCCGGCAGTCAGGGCGCCATGGTTGGACAGGAGCAGCGTGTCCGTGCCCGTGATCTCCTGCCCGACTCCATCCGGGACCGCCTGGGTGGAGGGGGTGCCGTAGGGGACCAGGACCACGGGACCCAGGGAAAAGACGGTTTCCGGGAGGGACACCCGGTCCAGCGGCAGGCCCGCCACGGCGAAGGCGGTGGCGACGGGGGGATGGGCATGGACCACCGCACGGACATCCTCCCGCCGGCGATAGACGGCCAAATGCATCTTCATCTCGGAGGTGGGCCGCAGGGTTCCCGACAGGACCCGGCCGTCCCGGTCCACCCGCAGCAGCTCCCCGGTCCGCAGGTCGCCCTTGCAGACCCCGGACGGCGTCACGAGGATCGTCCCGTCCGGCAGCCGGGCGCTCAGGTTGCCGTCGTTGGAGGCGACCATGCCCTTTGCGTACAGGCGGCGGCCCGCCTCAACCAGCTCGGCCCGGATCCGGGCTTCTTCCCTCATCCGCCGGCCTCCTCCCCGCCGCCGTCCAGGGTGCCGGACGGCCGATCCAGGTATAGGTACGCAGTGGACACGAGGCGGTCGAAGCGTTCGATGTTGTAGGTCACGGGTTCCCGGGCCAGAAGGTCGTCCAGCCGGATCTGCTCCACCCCGTATCCCGGCGTCGGCAGGGAATCCCTTCCCAGTTCGCGGAGATGGCGGATCATGCGGTCTGGCGGGCACTGGCCGATCTGTTGGATCGTGACCCGGATTTCCCGCCCGAACCAGACCGGGTCGGGTCCATGGAACCGGTACAGGCCATACAGGTTTTCCCGGTCGTCGAACAGGGGACAGCCCTGGAATCGATGGCAGAACCCGACGACCCCCCAGGCCGCACCCACATAATCCTCGGTCCCGGTGCCGCAGAGGGTGGGCCAGGGGCCGTCCCCGTCCAGGTAGACCTTGACTTCCCCCTCACCCCACCAGCATCGCCCGTAGTCCTCCACGTTGACGTCGATGCCCAGGCTGCAGCCGAGGTAGCGGCCCCGGCCCAGGACCCGGGGCAGGATACAGTAATCCCGGAGGGGGACGGTGGGGGACTCCTCCCTGCGGACTGCGTGGAGATAGCCGGTGTCGTCGTCGTGGGGATCGCCCAGGGTGTAGTCCACCTGGTAGAAAAACATGCCGACATCCCGCTTCGTCCGGTTGGTCGCCACGATCCGCATGCCCTGCCGGAACGGCATCGGCAGGAGGCAGTTCCAGGCGTTTCCGTCCGGGGAGGAGAAATAGGCATTCTCGAAGGGCACCAGCCGGCCGAAGGGACTGCCGAAGAGATCGCAGAGCGGCGCTTCCACGGCCGGGTCCCGGGCACCGTCCCAGTACATGGCCAGGGTCACGCCCTGGAGCATCTCCGGGGTTCTCTCGTCCAGGGTGACCCAGATCCGCCGGATCGTGCCGGCGCCCGATGCGCGGGCCATGACCCAGGATTCCCCGGCCCTCAGTCGATGGAACGGGGAGCCCTTGCGCCCGCCGTCGGCCTGGCCGCCGGCGCCCCGGGCACCGTCCGGGTTCTCTGCGTTGGCCCAGCGGGTTTCGACGCCCCGGGCCAGCCGATAGGGAGGAAAGGACAGGAACGGATCCATGGGGGCCTCCGATCTCGCGTCGATGCGCCCGTCAGCCGGGCAGGTTGTCGCGGATGATGTGCATGGCGGATCCTTTTGCCTCGATCCGGACGCCGCCCGCCATCCGGTTCCCGGTGAGGATCGCCGGGCCGGACTCTTCCTCGAGGACCACCTGGCGATGGGTTGCGTCCATGAATTCGCAGCCGATCACGCTGAGGGCCCTGCCGGCGCAGCGAATCGCCGGCTGGCCCGCCTCCTTCCGGTCCCAGTGGGTGAAATGGCACTGGTGGAAGCTCACGGCGCCGGTCCCCCGGATGTCGGCGTGGAACCCGGTCCCGTCGGTTCCCCAGAACCCGCAGTTGTTGAACTTGACCGGCCCTTCGTTTTCCGGGGATACCTCGATGCCGGCCATGAACTGGCAATTGCTGAAAGCGATGCCGGCATGGGCCATGACCTTCTCCACGTGGACCGCCCGGGGCCCGATGTCGGACCCGGAATTGAGGAGAAGGACGTTGCCCGGGCCGTGGTCGAACTCCCGGAACAGGAACCCGGTCCGGTAGAAGATGCAGAAGCAGTTGACCACGTATTCCCAGTCGGTCCGCCCGAAAATGAACCCGATGGCGGACGTCTCCGTCCAGGACCGGAGCGATTCGCTCCAGAAGGGCCAGAAGTGGACATCCTCGATCCGCCCCACGTCATAGCACTGGTCGACGAACAGACCCTTGTGGAGGGGCTGGGCATACAGGCCCCGGACCAGGTGGCGGCCGCTGGGCAGGGTGCCGAAATCCACGGCCTGGTAGGGGTTCACCAGGAGGACGTCCAGGACGGAGCAGTTGTCGCCGTGGCCCCGAATGCACCAGGGGTAGGGATGGGGCCTGGTTCGGTCCTGCTCGGGATAGAAGACGGTCAGTCCCTTGACAACCGAGTTGGCGTGGAGGAACAGGAACGGCTCGCCGTCCTCGTCCCCGGCCCCGGCGTAGGCCAGGAGGGTCGACCCCTTGTACTGGGTCCGGGCCGTGGGCGCCCGGAAGACCCCCTCCAGGGTGACATTCTCCGGAATGGCCAGGCGGCCGCGGAGCGCATAATTCCCCGTTGGGACCTGCACCACGCCGCCCCCGGCGGCGCCTGCCGCATCCAGGGCCCGGGCGAAGGCGGCCGTGTCGTCCGACACCCCGTCGCCCGCCGCACCGAACCGCCTGACATTGCAATCGTCCATGGGGTACCTCCTGTCCATTCAGGGAGCCGGGAGAGAACGGCCCCTCTCCTCCAACTGGGCGGCCAGGTCGGGCTCCCCGCAGGTGCGGGCCAGTCCGGCAGCCTGTTCAAGGCATTCCCGAAGTGTCGGCGGCAGGAATTGGATGGCCGGCTCCAGGGTGGCCTGCCATTCCAGGCTCCGTCGATATCCTGCCTGCGCCGTGCCCCTGCGTTCGTCTCCGGCCCGGTTCGGGTCCGGCTCCCCAGCCAGGGCGCCCAGGGCGGCCAGGAGGCCCAGCAGGACATCCAGCCGGTCTGCGGTCAAGGTTCCCGGGAATGCTGCCAAGCCAGCTTCCGCCGGCGGCATCCGGAAAGCCGGGACGGGGTGGCATCCCCGGAATCGCTGGGCCAGCACCCGGAGTTTGTCCCCGGTCAGGGCCGCCGGGCGGGCGGCGCTGCCCAGGTGGGCGGCCAGGAACAATTCGTCCTGCAGGACGCCGTTTTCCGGATGGCGATAGTGGCCGCAGCTGCGGTCCACGGGCCCCTCGTCCACAATATGGAGGGAGACCCGGCAGTCGGGCCGGAACCGGACCGGCAGGGGACCCTGGACCCCCCGGACCGCCTGGACCTCCACGTGGAAGTCCCGCTCGGGCAGGATGTCCTCCAGGGGGACCGAGAGCGGACCGTCGGGAATCAGGTCCTGCAGCCCGATCCGGAAGCCCCCGGGCAGGGTGTCCCGATCGGGGGGGTGGGCGTACCGCCGGGTCACGGGATCGAGGGGGACCACCAGGTCGGCGGTGCTGTGGGTCAGCAGGAGCGGGGCATCCAGGGCCCCGGCCCAGGTCACCGGGGAATGCAGGGCCCAGGCAGTCGCGGAGAAATCGACTGCCGGGGAAGCCACCGGTTCCGCTGGACCACCCGGTCCGGTGAGTGGGCCGGCGACGCCCACCCCAAGGGCCAGTCCCGTCGGCAGGAAGGCGTCCCGGATCTGCTTGACGACGGGAATCGGATAGGATGCGATGTCGGGAACGGGCGACCCGGAAGCCACCTCGGCTTCATACCGATCGTTGAAGGGCTGGTTCGCGAGCAGATAGGCGAACTGGTGGGCCATGTTGACGACGCCGCTGTGGGAGACGGCGCACCGGAGGCCCGCCTGGTGGGCCGACAGCATCAGGGTCTGGAACCCGCCGGCGCTGCCGCCCCGCAGGGCGATCCGGGACGGGTCGAGGAAGGGCAGGCGCCGGGCGACCTGCAGGACCGCCGCCTGGAACCGGAGATCCTCGTCGACGATGTTCGCCAGGGCCTCCGCCGGAATGTCCACGGGGGTCATCACCGCCCATCCCCTTTCCAGGTACCGGGCGGTCCGTTCCTCTTCTTCAGGCAGCTCATAGTGAACCGCGAAGACCAGGGGAAACCGTTGTCCAGGAGGAGTCCGGCGAATCCGGGGCACAGGACCTGCCGGAAGATCCTCCGGCAGCAGCAGGCGAACCGACCGGGTCTCCGGGGTGCCGTCAAACCGGGGGAAGCGGATGGACAGGCGGAAGGACCTTGCCGATCCATCCAGCCGGTACCCGATTCCTTCCATGGCGACGCCCCCCTGCCGGCCGGACCCTGCTCCCGGTTCGGGCCTCCGTGCGACTTGATCATATCATATAATATATCAATCATTCAACATAATATATCTATATAAATGGCAGAATCGGTGGCACCCCCTTGACGCGCGTGTCGAACCATTTCTACAATAAAGGTACTTCATAAAGGACCCTAATAAACAAGGCGGGGGGACGGCCCATGAACCAGGCGAATCCCGAGCACCGGGACACGGTGACGATGACCCGGCTCCCCATGGAGATCCCGACGTACCTTCCCCACGAGCCGGACCGGCATCCCCTTTTTTATGAAGGACGCAACTACCAGGGCGCCAGTGGGCGGGTGTTTCCGATCCGGGTTGCGGATCGGCTGCGCTTCGAACGAACGGAACGATCCTATGACGCCATCACGCTGGAAAACAGGTATCTTCGCGTCGTGGTGCTTCCGGAACTCGGGGGACGCATCCATGCCGGCCTGGACAAAACCAACGGGTATGACTTCATTTACTGCAACCACGTGATCAAGCCCGCCCTGATCGGCCTGGCCGGCCCCTGGGTCAGCGGCGGCATCGAGTTCAACTGGCCCCAGCACCATCGGCCCACCACCTTCATGCCCCTGGATGCGTTCCTGGAGGAGGGCACCGACGGCAGCCGGACCGTGTGGGTCGGCGAAACCGAGCCCCTGTACGGCATGCGGGCCATGGCCGGAATCACGCTCCATCCGGGCCGCTCCTGCCTCCGGGTCCGGGTCCGCGCCTACAACCCCACACCCTTCCCGCAGCCTTTCATGTGGTGGGCCAACCTGGGCGTTCCGGCCACGGAAGGCTACCGGATCCTCTTCCCCCCGGATATCCGGCATGTGGCCTCCCATGACCGGGCGTTCATCTCCCCCTGGCCCCAGGTGGAAGTCCGGCGACCGGACGGCAGCCTCTACGAAACGTGCGATGGCAGCTGGTACCGAAACCATCGGGCGTCCGGTTCCTTCATGGCCGTGGACGGCGGCAGCGACTTCGGCTTCTTCCAGGGATACGACACGATCCGGGAAGCCGGTGTGGTGCATGTGGCCGATCCCTTCCTCTCGTCCGGGAAGAAGCTGTTCACCTGGGGAAATTCGGAATTTGCCGAGGCCTGGAGCGACAACCTGACCGACGGGGACGGTCCCTACCTGGAACTCATGACCGGCGTCTACACCGACAACCAGCCGGATTTCTCCTGGATCCTGCCCCACGAGACCCGGACCTTTGTCCAGTGCTGGTATCCCGTGCAGGCCATCGGCCCTGCCGTCAACGCCTCGGAGGATGCGGCCGTGAGCCTGGACCTGTCGGGGCCGGACATTCGGCTCGGATTCCACGCCACCGGCGACTTCCGCCACTGCCGGGCCGTGCTGTCGGACGGGGAACGGGTCGTGTGGGACCAGCGCCTGGACCTGGACCCGGCCCATCCCTTCACAACATCCCGGCCCCGGCCGGAGGCCTTCCGGGAAGAAACCTGCCGGATCGCGCTGTATGCCGAGTCGGGCACGGAGCTGGTCTCCTACTCACCGGGCCGGATCCGCCTCCGGGAGGCTCCGCAGCCCCGGACGCCCGCGCCGGGCCCCGCCACCCTGGCGACCACCGAAGCGCTCTTCCTCCATGGCCTGCATCTTGAGCAGTACCGGCACCACTCCCTCGATCCGGCCGGATTCTACCGGGAGGCCCTGCGGCGGGACCCGGGGGATGCCCGCTGCAATACGGCCCTGGGCCGTCAATGCCTGCAGCGGGGCCTGTTCGGGGAGGCGGAGGCCCACTTTGCCCGGGCCGTCGAGCGACTGACACTCCGGAACCCCAATCCCCATGACGGGGAGCCACTGTATCTCCTTGGCCTGGCCCATTGTTTCCAGGGCCGGGAGGAGGACGCCCGCCGGAGTTTTGGGAAGGCCGCCTGGAACGATGCCTGGGTCTCGGCTGCCTGCCAGGCCCTGGCCGAGCTCGACTGCCGGCGACAGGATCTCGACGGGGCCCTGGCCCATGTCGACCGGGCCCTCTCCCGCCATGCCGACAGCAACCGGAGCCGGAACCTCAAGGCGGCCATCCTCCGCCGCCAGGGTCGACACGTCGAAGCGGCGGAACTTGCGGCGGACACCCTCCGGATGGATCCCCTGGATGCCTGGGCCCTCGCCGAGCGCCGCTTCGCCTGCCTGGCGACGGGGGATACAGCAGAAGGCGAATCCCTTGGGGAACGCTTGCGGACCCTGGGATCCGGCCGGGGGGACGCCTGCCTGGACTTGGTCCTGGAATATCTCCGATCCGGCCTGCACCGGGAGGCGGGCGAGATTCCGGTCCTGTTCCTGCGTTCGGGGACCACGGGGACGGCGGACCCCCGCATCCTGTACGCCGCCGGCTTCCTGGAAGCGGAGCGGGGCGACCCGGCCGCCGCGGCAGCCTGGTTCCGACAGGCGGAGACGACCTCGCCGGGCCCCGTCTTTCCCGGTCGCCTGGAGGAGATCGCGATCCTCCTCACGGCCGCCCGGCTCAATCCGGCCGGTGCCAGGGCCCATTATTACCTCGGAAACCTGTACTATGACCGGCGGCGGTATGACGATGCCATCGCCGCGTGGGAACGCTGCCGGGACCTGGACGGGGAATTTGCGCCGGTCCACCGGAACCTGGCCCTTGCGTACTTCGACCGAAAGGGCGATACGGCCGGTGCGGTCCGGTCCATGGAACGGGCCTTTGCCCTGGACGGATCGGATCCCCGCCTCCTGTTCGAGCTGGTGCAGGTGTACAAAAATGCCTCGGCGGCGGATGCCGGAGCCCGGCTGTCCCTGCTGGCGGATCATGCACTCCTGGCGGAGGCCCGGGATGATTGCCATGTGGAGTGGATGACGCTGCTGCTCCAGGCCGGGCGGCTGGAGGAAGCGGCCGCCCGGATCGGTGCCAGGGAATACAGCGTGTATGAGGGAGGCGAGGGCCGCCTGGCGAAGATCCACGAGTGGATCCACCTGCTGCAGGGCATCCGGCTGCTGTCGGCCGGGCGAGGCCTTGAGGCCCTGGGGGAAATCCTCTCGGCCGATGTCCTGCCGAAGAATTTCCACGAGGGGCGGGGCGTCTGGCATGCCCGGAACCATATCCATGGCCTGGCCGGCCTCGCGGCTGCAGCCGCAGGACGGGCGGAACAGGCCGCTGCCTACTTTCGGATGGCGGCCGAACGGCCCTGGACGACGGGAGAAGCTACCTTCTACCAGGCCCTGGCCCTGTGGCAGTTGGGGAACGACGACGAGGCGGATCGTCTTCTCGAAGGCCTCCGCCAGGCCGGCGAGTCCCTGGTTCGCCAGGCGGGCCGCCCGGACGCCGCCGCCGTGGCCGCCCCGACACTGCCCTTCGAAGGCGATCGAAAGAAGCGGGCCGAGGGCGAGGGCGCCTATTACCAGGCCCTGGCCCGGATCGGCCTGGGCCGGGGCGATCCCGGCCGGATCGCGGAAGGCCGGCGGGAACTGGAGGCGATCCTTGCGCGGACCGAGCTCCTCGGGGCATGGATCCACGCCGGGAAGACGGGAACCGAGGTCCTGGAAATCGTGCTGGGACCCGCAAGCGGGCATCCGGAAGGGGGAGCGCCATGCTGACCGACAGGCAATGGATACGCGGAGAACTGGACGACATTCCCCTCTATGACGCCCATACCCACATCGATTCCGGGCATCCCGGCGCCCGGGGACTCCAGGATATCCTGCTCTACCACATGGTGATTTCCGACCTCCGGAGCGCCGGGTGTTCCCGGGGCGACCGCCTGTCCGAGTCACCGGGGGAGGAGGAAGTCCGGGAACGGATCGGGGGGGCCCTGCCCTACTGGCCCCACATCGCCGGCACCAGCTGCGCCTGGGGCGTCCGGACCATCCTCGGGGACCTCTATGGATGGCAGGAGCCAATCCTCCCGGACAACTGGATGGCGCTGCACGACCGGATCCGGGAACGGGCCGGGGACCCGCCCTGGTACCGGGAGATCCTGGCCAGGGCCGGTATTGTCCGGTACTCCACCGAATGGGCCCGACGGGGACCGGACGATCCCGGGGACCTGGTGCGATACAGCCTGGAATGGGCCTTTTTTACCCGGTCCCAGTGGGGCCGGTACGACACGGCGCTCCTGGAGCTCGAGTGGGCCTGGTCCCAGGGACAGCCCGGGCTCCCGTTGCCGGTGACCCTGGCCGGGGAGGAGCCAGCCCTCTCCCGGCACATTCGCACGACGGAGGACGTCCGGGAGGCGATCCTCCATTACTGCGACCGGATTCCCTACGAACAAATCGCATCCATGGCATCCCACCTGTCGACGGACCTGGACTACGGCCCGGTGGATGACCGGTCCATGACGGCCGCCCTGGCCCGCCGGGACCGGGCGGGTCCGGAGGAACGGAACATCTACGCATGCTATGTTTTCGAGCACTTCCTGGATGCGTACGAACGGCGAGGTGCCGGTCCCGTCCTCCAGTTCTCCATCGGGGCCGAACCCCTGCCCTACGAAACCGGCAGCAAGCTCCGCACGGAGACGCTCTACCAGCTCGTCCCCATATTCGCCCGCCACCCGGGCATCCACTTCCAGCTCTTCCTCGCCAGCGCCCACCAGAACCAGGCCCTCTGCACCCTGGCCCGGGAGCTCCCGAACGTTTCGGTGGCCGGTTACTGGTGGCACAATTTCTTCCCTTCCTTCATCCGGCGGGTGATGGAAGAGCGGCTGGACATGCTGGCGTCAAATCGGCAGGTCGGGTTCTTCTCGGACGCCTACTGTGTGGAGTGGGCATACGCCAAGGCCCGGATCGTCCGGGCCCAGCTGGCGGATGTCCTGTCGGACCAGGTGGCCCAGGGACGATTCGGGCGAGGCGAGGCGGTCTCCATCGCCCGGCGGATCCTGTACGAGACGCCCCTGGCCCTGTTCGGGTAGGAAGGGAAGAGGAGGGGGGATCGGAGGATGGGACGCCCGGTGCGAAATACCAGCGAGATCCGCTGGCGACACACCCTGGAGGTCATTCGGCTCCTGCGGCGGGAGGGCGGGCTGTCGGTGCCCCGGCTGGCGCACCGGGCCGGCCTGTCCGTCGTGACGACCCTGGATGTTGTCGACCGCCTGCGGGAAGCCGGCCTGGTCGTCCAAAGCGGCATCACTCCCTCCCGGGGAGGCCGTCGGGCCATGGGGTACGATCTCGACCGGCGATTTGGCTTCCTCGTCGGGCAGCGGCTGGGCCGGCGTCATGTCAG
>JAKPNJ010000276.1 GCA_029548445.1 Bacillota bacterium
GGAAAGGGAGTAGCCCGAAAGGGCCAGGACGGGCAGGACAAACTGGATGGCCGCCGCCCAGCCGGTGGCGTCGGTGCTCCAGATGACGGGGAACAGGCCCAGCAGGACGCAGAAGACATAGATCAGGAGCGAGGCCATGACGAAACCCGGAATCGTAACCCCCAGGGTGGCCAGGAACATAAAGGTATAGTCCGGCCATCGGTTCTGCTTGAGGGCGGAGACAATCCCCATGGGGATGCTGAAGAGGAGCGTCGCCAGCACGGCCACGAGACCGAGCCGGGCCGTCACGGGAAAGCCCCCGGCGACCAGTTCGTTGACGGTCCGTCCCTTCAGCTTGAACGAGGGACCCAGGTCTCCCCGAAGGAGGTCGCCCATATAGGTCATGTACTGCTTCCAGACCGGGTCGTCCAGGTGGTATTTCTTGTTGAGCGCTTCCTGGATCACGGGCGGCAGGGCCCGCTCCCGGGTGAAGGGTCCGCCGGGGATGGCATGCATCAGGAAGAAGGTAATGCTGGAGATCACGAAAAGGGTAATGATCATGGCCAAGGCCCTTTGCAGGATATATCGGCCCATGAAAGGACGCCTCCTTCAGGCCCGCCCGGCGGTCATTCCGGAGCAGACTTTCGAAATTATAGCACAATTCTTCACGTTTCTCGACGTTTCGGGGGGCCTAGATCTCCCGGCGCCCTTCCATGGCCCGGGACAGGGTCACGTCGTCGGCGTATTCCAGGTCCCCGCCCACCGGCAGGCCGTGGGCAATGCGGGTGGTCCGGATGCCGGAAGGCTTGAGCAGCCGCGCGATGTACATGGCGGTGGCCTCCCCCTCGACGGTGGGGTTGGTGGCGAGGATCACTTCCGTGATCCCGTCGTCTTCCCGCAGGCGGGCCAACAGCTCCTTGAGCCGCACCTGCTCGGGGCCGACGCCCTGCATGGGGGATATGGCGCCGTGGAGCACGTGGTACAGGCCCCTGTACTCCCGCATCCGCTCCATGGCCGCGACATCCCGGGGATTCTCGACCACGCAGACGGTGGAACGGTCCCGGGACCGGGAGGTGCAGATCTCGCAGGGGTCCTGGTCGGTCAGGTTGCAGCAGGCGGAACACAGGATGGTCGTCCGGCGGGCCTCGACCATGGCCTCCGCCAGGGCGTCCACCTTGTCCTGGGGCAGGGAGAGCAGGTGGAATGCCAGCCGTTGGGCGCTCTTGCCGCCGATGCCGGGCAGGCGGGACAGCTCGGAGACCAGCCGGCTGATGGCCGGCGTAAAGCGAGCCATGAATCAGAACCCGAGACCGGGAACCCGGCCGCCGGTGACCCGGGCCATCCGTTCCGCGGCGGCCTCGTCGACCTTCCGCATGGCCTCGTTCACGGCGACCGTCACCAGGTCCTGGAGCATCTCCACATCGGACGGATCCACCACGCCCGGCTCGATCGCAACGGACAACAGCCGGTGCTCCCCGTTGACCCGGACCGTCACGGCGCCGCCCCCCGCGGTCGCTTCCGCCTCCATGGCCCGGACTTCTTCCTGGGCCTTCTCCATATCCCGCTGCATCTTCTGGGCCTGGGCCATGAGCTGCCCCATGCCGCCGCCCCCGGGGAAACCTCCGAAACCGCCCTTCGCCATGTGTTCGTCCTCCTTATTCTGCAGGGTCCACGATAATGGGGATGCCCAGGGTTTCGGCCACCTCGCGGGTGCGGGCGATCCATCCGGGCTCGTCCTTCTTCCTGCCGCGATCGGGTCCGGCCGCCGTCCCGGCCGCGTCGACGACCTCGATCCGAAGGTCCGGCGCCGCGCTGTCGGGCTGGATCCTGGCCATGCAGTCCCGCAACAGCTTCATGGACCGGGGCGTCCGCAGCTCATCGGCCTGGAACCGGGCCTCCGGGGAGAAATGCACGCAGAAATCGGAGCCGGCCAGCCGGGGAGTTCCGGTGGCAAGGAACAGCCGGAGGGGGAAGTCGACCTGGCCGACTTCCTGGAGCAGCGCCGACCAGAGGGGTTCCGGACCTGCATCCGCGTCCGCGCTGGCTTCCGTATCCGCGAACCCGCCGCCGTTCGGCTGCAGCTCGACATGTTCCGGCTCGTCCGGAGGATCCGGAAACGCATGGGGGTCCGCCGCCGGTTCCGCCGCCGGTTCCGCTGCCGGTTCCGCGGACGGGACTGGCGGCGTGGCGGCGGGAGAGATCGCAGCCGGAGGCGCCGATACAGCGGATGTTCCCCTGGAAGCCGGCGGCACCGGGGCCGGCGGCGGGGCCGGCGGCCCTGTCGGCCGGGCACCTGCGGGAATCAGGCACAGCAGGGCGACCTCGAAGGTGGCCCGGGGATCCGCGGCGAACCGCAGGTCGGTCTGGACGGCGGCCAGGGTCCGGAGCATGTCCAGCACATCGGCTGCCGGGACAGCCCCGGCAACCTGGCGCAGAATGCGCAGGGTCTCGTCGGGTACCCGCAGGAGGGATTCCGGCGCCGACAGGGCCTGGCAGATCATCACGTTCCGGAAGAAAGCGATCAGCTCCGAGCAGAAACGGGATACTTCCCGGCCTTCCATCAGCAGCCGGTCCACCCGGACCAGCAGGTCCCCGATGTTTCCCTCCAGGATGGAAAAGACCGTGGCGCTGAGGAACTCGTCATGGACGATGCCGGTCATGGACAGGACATCGTCCCGGGTCACGCGCCCGCCGGTTTGGGACAGGCACTGGTCCAGCAGGCTGATGGCGTCTCGCATGGCGCCGTCGGACAGGCCGGCGATGGTCAGGAGGGCGTCCGGTGTCGCCGTTCCCCCCGTCTTGTCCGCAATCCTGGCCAGGTGCCGCACCATGGAATCCACCGGGATCCGCCGGAATTCATACCGCTGGCACCGGGAGACGATGGTGGCGGGCAGCCGGTGGGGCTCGGTGGTGGCCAGGATGAACACCGCGTGGGCCGGCGGTTCCTCCAGGGTCTTGAGAAGGGCGTTGAACGCCCCGGCGGACAGCATGTGGGCCTCGTCCACGATATACACCTTGTAACGGGCCCGGGAGGGCATGTAGACGACTTCGTCGCATATCCGGCGAATGGTGTCCACGCTGTTGTTGGAGGCCGCATCCATCTCCACTACGTCCAGCAGGGCGCCGGACAGGATGTCCCGGCACACCTCGCACACGTTGCAGGGACTGCCGTCCTGTGGATCGAGGCAGTTGATCGCCCGGGCGAAGATCAGGGCCAGGGAGGTCTTGCCGGTTCCCCGGGTGCCGCTGAACAGGTAGGCATGGGCCACCTGGCCGGAGCGGACGGCCTGCCGCAGGGCCAGTACTGCATGCTGCTGCTCCACGACATCGTCGAAAGTCTGTGGTCTCCACTCGCGATAGAGTGCGACATGGGCCATGGGCATCCCTCCCCTCGGCGCTGGACGGCGAAAGACGCCGGGACCGGACCGTAGCCGGACGCAGGCTTCCCTGCGGCGCATACGGCGGATCGCTTACCGCTGCTTCCTTCCGGACCTGACGGGGTTCACGGGCCGTATCGCACAGGACCCACGGCCGACCACGGGCCGGTCACGGCGTCTTGGTGCACCCTGCCATTATAGCCGGTGCGCCCCCCTGCGACAAGGGAACAATCCGTCGTTCCGCCATGTTTACAATCCGCCGGCGGAGCCATAGAGTGGACTACGGATTCCATCCGGGAGGACATCGCATGCTGGTTCCGAAGTTCTTCTCCCTGGCACCCCACCTGACACGGCAGCAGGTACTCCGCGATGTCGCCGCAGGGATGATCGTCGGCATCATCGCCATCCCCCTCTCCATCGCCCTGGCCATCGCTTCGGGCGTCTCGCCGGAAAAAGGCCTCATCACGGCCGTCGTCGCCGGTTTCCTGATCTCGTTCCTGGGCGGGAGCCGCGTCCAGGTCGGCGGGCCCACCGGCGCCTTCGTGATCCTGGTGTACGGCATCGTCCGCGAGCACGGCTACGAAGGCCTGGCCCTGGCCACCCTGATGGCCGGCGGGTTCCTGATCCTCATGGGAGTCCTGCGGCTGGGCCGGGTTATCGAGTACATCCCCTATCCCATAACGGCAGGCTTTACCAGCGGTATCGCGGTGGTGATCTTCTCCCAGCAGCTGAAGGACTTCCTCGGCCTGGCCGCAGGCGACCTGCCGACGGAATTCCTCGGCCGGGCGGAGGCCCTGGTCCGGCATATCGGGACGTTCAATCCCTGGAGCCTGGGACTGGGGGCCCTCTCGATCCTGGTCATCCTCTTCTGGCCCCGGATCATGGAGAAGGTGCCGGGCCCCCTGGTCGCCATCGTCCTGGGCACGGTGCTGGCCCAGGCTTTCGGGCTGCCGGTGGAGACCATCGGCAGCCGATTCCCGGACCTGTCGGCCCGGATTCCCCTGCCGAGCCTGCCGGCCATTCGCCTGGACTCCATCGGGGCCCTGGTCCAGCCGGCCTTCGCCATCGCCCTCCTGGCCGCCATCGAATCCCTTCTCTCCGCTGTGGTAGCCGACGGCATGATCGGGTCCCGGCACCGGTCGAACATGGAGCTGGTAGCCCAGGGGGCCGCCAACATCGGCTCCGTCCTTTTCGGCGGGATTCCCGCCACCGGGGCCATCGCCCGGACGGCGGCCAACATCCGAAACGGCGGCAGGACCCCGGTGGCCGGGATGGTCCACGCGGTCACGGTCCTCCTGGTCATGCTGCTGTTCATGCCCTATGCCCGGCTCATCCCCATGGCCATCCTGGCGGCGATCCTGATGATGGTGGCGGTGAAAATGGGCGACTGGCATGCCTTTCGCCGCCTGTGGAAATCCACCCGGAAGGACTTCGGCCTCCTGGTGCTGACCTTCGGCCTGACCGTCGTGATCGACCTGGTGGCAGCCATCCAGGTGGGTGTCGTGCTGTCGGCGCTGCTGTTCATGAAGTCCATGTCCGACACCTCCCGGATCCATCTCCTGGCCACCCGGGCCGCAAGCCTGGCGGAGGCGGTGCGGTCGGAAGAGGAGGAGGCGACGGCGGCACCCGAAGGCGCGGCCTCCGATCCTGCGGCTCCAGCTGCCACTCCCCACGCGGTCCAGGTCTATGAGATCCAGGGACCTTTTTTCTTCGGGGTGGCCGACCGGTTCACCTCGGTCCTGATGTCTGCGGAACCCCATGTCCGGGCCATTGTCCTGCGGATGAAGCATGTTCCCTACATGGACGCGTCGGCCCTGGAAGCCCTGGCCTCCACCCTGGCCCACTGCCGTCGCAGGCACCTGGACCTTGTCCTCTGCGAAGTGGCCAGGCAGCCCCTCCACCTCATGACCCGGTCGGGATTTCTCGACCGCCTGGGGGACGGCCATGTCCGGGATTCC
>JAKPNJ010000289.1 GCA_029548445.1 Bacillota bacterium
CAAATCGGCGGGCATAAAGCGTAATTCAATGACTGGGCAAATCCAAAATATAAGGTGATAAAATTTGAAAATACAGACAATAAAAACAGGTTCAACGCTTGTGTCAAATGCTGTTCCGGACAGAAGCACACACAAAAGCCCTTATGCATATACGGGATTGTTTCAAAAACGGAAAAATCGAATTGAACTGCCTGTTAAATGTTTTTATGTGAATGTCGGAAATCATCATTTTTTAATTGATGCTGGCTGGAGCAAAGCAGTTGCGACTCATCCAATAAAGCATCTTGGCTTTGGTCTGTTTTTTGCGAGTGAGCCTGTGATGAAAGAGGAAGAAGCTGCAATCAATCAGTTGTCGGGAAAGACTATTGATGCAATTTTGATGACGCACTTGGATTGCGACCACATATCCGGCTTAAGCGATTTTACGAATATACCTGTTTATACATCCTCTGAAGAGATGAATTATTCCCGAAAAGAAAAAATCCGGTATGGGAAATTAGTTCGGGCGAAAAAATTCATTTATTATGATTTCGGAAGTGATGAAAACGCGCCGTTCGGAAAATCTGCAGATGTGTTTGGCGATAAAAGCGTTATTGCATATCTTACACCTACACATAGTGCAGGAAGTGTAATTTACAAGATCAATGATGAGAATTGCTTTGCTTTAGTTGTCGGAGATAACGGATATAGCGAAAAATCATGGAAAAAAGGTCTATTGCCCGGCCCCATATATAATCGTGAAAATATGCAAAAATGTTTGCGGTGGATAGATAATGAGATAAAAAGCCCGAATTGTTTGGGAGCTTATTGTGCTCATGATCCAATCGACCGATGACTGTACATTTATCGAGGTAACAAGGAATGAATGCAGATACAGACGAACATCAATATGATGACATAATAAACCTTCCGCACCATCAGTCCGCCACGCGCCCGCATATGTCCAACTACGACCGTGCGGCGCAGTTCGCTCCCTTCGCAGCTCTGACCGGCTACGATGACGCTGTGAAGGAAACCGCCCGGCTGACAGATAAAAAGGTTGAACTTGACGAGTACAGCAAGGATGCGCTGAACGAGCGTCTGAACATGATACAGGACGCTATAGACGAACAGCCGGAGGTTTCCATCACATATTTTCTGCTTGATAAAAAGAAATCCGGCGGCGCTTATGTCACGGCGACCGACCGCGTGAAGAAAATTGATGAGTACGAGAATATCGTTCTCTTACAGGACGGGACAAAAATCCCGATAGACGATATTGCTGAAATAGTCGGAGAAGTGTTTGGAGCGCTTGAATAAACGAAGTAAACTCCGGCTCGATTGCTCAAAACGAAAAACGCCCGTGGACAACCGTAAATCGGCTGCTCACGGGCGTTTGGTGTTTTGTCCATAAGGCGCGTCCACATCCATGTGCATCTCGGGGAAGTTGCCGAGCTCATGGACTTCTGGGTCCGGCAGATGCAGTCTTCCGGCTCCGGAGACAGGCATTCAGTCCTCGGCAGGGGATCCGCCGGCGACGGCCCCCAGGAGCATGTGGGGACTCCCGATCCCTTCCTTGCGCCATGGAACGAATCCACATATTGGGGGTTCCCCGTTTCTTCGATCCCGTCGCTTCATTTCCTCCCGATCGACATCGGATCCGAGGAAGAAGGGGGGGACGCCGGATGATGGATCCCGCCAGGGGATTGCTGAGCCTGGCCGTATTGGCCGTTTTCGTCCTGGCCTGGTGCCTGCAGCGCGCCATCAACCTGCCGAGGGCGAAACGACCCCTGCAATTTCCGTTGCCCCTCCTGGCCCTCGTGTACGGACTGTCCGTCATGGGAGCACTCCCCTGGATCGCTTCCTGGTTGTGGGATACCACCCGGTCCATCGTGCAGGTCCCCTTTCACACGGGGCTCTGGCCGACCGTTCTGGCAAGCCTCGCCATCGTCGGGTTTCTTGGCCTGAAGATCGTGGCCCTGACGGTCCTGGCCGTCCTGGACCGATTTCTCCATATCACCGACGGCAAGGGGCGCCGGGTCCACCAGGCATTCGTCGAGCGCGTGTCCCTGTTCTATCGACACGATCGGGATCGCTTCCACCTGACGACCCGGATGCATGTCGCCAGGACGATCCTGGGCTACTCCGTCACCATCGCGCTTCTCCTGGTGGGCGCCCTCGCTGCAATTCTCCACCTGGCCTGGCCCGATCCCCTTCCTTTCCCATTATGGGTTCCCCTTTCGCTCCCCCTTGTCCTGGTCCTCCTGACGGAAGCGTACCTGTTTCTGGATGGCCTGCGGGACATCGATCCATCGGCGTCCGAGACATTCAGTGGCGAGGAGGCCACCCTGGAAGGCAAGGAGCTGTATGACCGGATCCTGGACGAGTATCGTCACCTCTGGGAGAAGGAAATCCTGTATTCGGATGTTGTCCGGAATCCGGACAGGGAGACGCCGGCCACCGGTGTCGACGATCTCGATTCCAGCGCCCTGTCCAGGGACTTGAGGTCATTTTCCTCCACATTCCAGGCGGATGAAGGCGCCTTTGCGGGCAAGCTGCTGGGCGCGGTCCTCGACAACAGAAACCTGGTGGTCCACGCAGGAAGCCTGGAGAGCGTCCTGCGGCATGTCCTCCTGGCCATGGACATCCAGGCGTCCCAGATGATCCGGATCCTCTTCGTCAGCCCGGAGCCGCATTACGGAACGGATTCCCAGATATCGGCGGACATGCTACGGGACGGATTCGCCGAGATTCACCAGGGAACCGATACATGGACTATCGGCGATATCCGGGAAACCGGTTCCGAGCATGCCGTCATTCTATGCCTCCATCCGGACGACATCGCGGATTCCGACGCCTGCCGCCGTTTGGCCGCTTTCGTCCTCGGGCAGCCGATCTTCCTGGTGCTTTTCGATGCCTCGACCCTCGTCATGAGTCGCTCGTTCCTGTTGGGGTGCCTCAACCAGTTCATTGCCGGGGCAGCCGCCGGGATCTCCTATCTGTGCCTGTCCCGGGGCGACTCCCTGCCCCAGGAGTACCTGGCAAACATTCTGGCCCATGATTTCGAAACGTTGGCCGTTCCGGGAGAGGAAACGGCCGAATCCATCCACCGGGTGGTCCTGACCCGCCGCGGCCCCTTGTTGCAACAGGCGGTCATCGGGGAGGGCGCCACCTGTCTCGGGGAGGCGATCCCCCCTGCGCTGGTGGCCTATCGAATGGGGGTCGACCAAATTCGGTATGTCCCGTCCCACCTGTCCCCTGTCCGGGACGACCTGGCCAATGGCACACGCCTGGCCAGGAACCTGGACAAGTACCTGGAGCAGGATCACGCGCTGTTCCTCTCCTCCGTCCTGGTCCAGGATTCGGCCTGGGAACTGCCTTGCCGGACCAACCGGTTTCTTGTGGTGGAGGACAGCTGGAATCACCTGCCGTCGCTGTTCCTCCAGGCGGGCATATCCGTGACGGGAAAGGCCTTCATCGTGGTTCCGACCCGACGGTACCTCCTGCGGGAGTACTTTGCCCAGTACTTGAGCTGGCTGCTTCCCCTCCGGATCCAGCATGTCAATCCGATCCCTCCCTCCCGATCTGCTTTCGGCTCGTTTCGAACCCCGGACGGCCGGGCCCTGTCGATGATCTTTGCCCTATGCCTGAAGGATGTGGACGAATCGGAGCTAAACCCAATCGTCCCGGGCCATCCGGGATTGGCCGATGCGGAGGCGTCCTCAACCATCCTGGATGCTGACCGGCTGCTTGCGTGGATCGGATCGACCTGCGAGCGGGTCTTCTGCCTGGACGAAGCGGGCCGCACATCCCTGGAGGAAGCCCTGGGACAGCGGTTGGAACGCCGCAGCGCGGTGGCGTTCGACAAATCCGGCGGGTATCGGCACACTTTCCTGTTCCGCTTGGGCGGGAATTCGCTGGAATACCTCCTCTCCGTTGTCTTCCAGGGCCTTGAACCGGTCCGGTGGTCCGGGCAGGATCGAACGATCCGCCGGATGTCGGGCGTGTTCGCTTCCCAGGTTCATCACCTGTTGCTGCCGGGCCAATTGGCGGTTCTGTCCGGGAAATCCTTCCGGGTGGACCAGGTACGACGGACCGCGGAGGGATGCCAGGTCCAGGTCACGGATATCCTGGATGCCGGCATCCCGGAATATCTCCAGGACCGGGTGTACCATGTGGACGGGATCCGGGAATTGGAGCGACGATGGATCGGGTCCAATGCAACCCTGACGCTTTCCACCTGCCGCCTGGTCCGGAGCGTGGTCGGCTGGACGGAATACCTGCCCGGCATTGACGCGGCGAACCTGGCGGACGGGAATTCAATCTATCGCCCTCTCGGTACACCGGTCGTTTCGGATCCGATCCAGACCCGCTGCCTGACCATCCGATTCCAAAAATCCCAGGTGCCGAGCCCCACCTCCCTGCTGACCCTGGCCTTTCTCCTGAACAAGACGTTCCCCTCATTTTTCCCGCTTACGCACCCATACCTCGGTTGTTGCTGCGGCGAACCGGTCCGTCGGGAGGCAACCGAGGCGTTGGCCCGCCACGTACCGGCCCTGTTCCTGGCGGAGAACCCTGGGGACGGCGATGCGTTCCATGTCTTCGAAGACGCGATTCCTGGCTCCGGATGCATCGAGACCCTGGCGGATCCCTTGTCCCTGGGGCGCATCATCGAGGTCCTGTACGATTATCTCAGCTGGCTCATCGAGGAGAATGACACGCGGGATGAACGCCTGGCAGGCGTTTCCTTCGGCGAGATTCTCTCCAGGCCCGGCGTCGACCTGGCGGGTGCCAGGGAATTGTGCCGGATCCTGGGCGGAGACCACCCGCTGAGCCTGGGGGCCCAGCGCGGAATCGATTCCGGGTCCGGCCGACAGGAGAGCGGCGGAACCTGCGATTTCTGCCGTTCCCCGCTATTTGTCGGCGGATATGCGACCCTCCCGGACGGACGGGATCTCTGTCATGTGTGCCGCAGGTCGTCCGTGACATCCCGCGGCGAGTTCATGGCCTTGTACCAGGAAGCCCGGGGTTACCTGGAACAACAGGCCAAGGGGCCGATCCGCAAGGACATCGCCATCCACTTTACCAACGCGGTGGAAGTCAACAGGATGGCAAAACACCGGTATGCCAGCACACCAGGATTCGATTCCCGGGTGGTCGGACTCGCCGTTTTCAAGGGGCGCGCCCGAAGGAGGCCCGAATCCGTGTCCCTCTATTTCGAGAATGGCGCCCCGCGATGGAACATGCTGTGCACGCTGGTTCACGAGCTGACCCATGTCTGGCAGCATGACGAATGGGCCGGGGAGAGCGAGCGGATTCCCGACCTGGTCCAGGAAGGCATGGCCTCCTATATCGAATATCGATTCGCCCTGGAAAGGATGCCGGCCTATGCCGGCCGAATCCGGGCCGACCTCCTGGAGCGGTCGGATGTCTACGGCCAGGGATTCTACCTCTTCGAGCGGCTCATGAAACGAACCGGTGCCGAGACCCCCTTCGAAATTCCCCTGCAGGCGCTCCTGGAAGAGGCCCGGGCCGGAGCCGAATCCCAAGATGGCAATGAGTAGGAACCTTCCGCCGTTTTTCGCCAAGTATAGGCATGTTATCCTGCTATGCGGCGGCAATCTCAATCGGGGGCACCTGGCCAAGGCAAAGGAAGCCATCGATCGCGACCCGGATTTCCGCGATGTCGTCGCCTTCCGTCGACGCTTCTTTCTCCAGTACCGGGCCAAGCAGGTCTTTCTTGCCCTCGGTGCCCTGAACGCCCTGTATGAGGGGGTCGACAAGGCAGCCGAGATGCTGGGGGTCCTGCGTGTCGAGTTGCCGTATCCCCAACCGTTCTTCGGGATCTTCACGGCCGTCTGCCTTCTCGCCTGGATGATCCTGCTGCTTGCCGAGCGTCGGACCCGACAAGGCATTGACCTGGTCCGGCATGAATTGGACGAGCATCAGACAGGCGGGATCGCAATCGACTTCGCCTGGATCAAAGAACCTCTGGATTCGGTGTCAAGAAGACAATTCATCAGTGTTCTTGAATGAAGTCGTCATGAATGATGGTTCTATGAGGTAGTGTCAAGAATTTTGCGCACATTTGATTCACGCTTGGCAGCCGGGGATCAGCCAGCGGACAAATCGGCCATCATCTCCGTTTCCATTTCAAGGGCATCGAGGTGTTTCATATTCAGGTAGAGCTTCTCTCCCCAGAGCGAGTTTTCCATGTACCGAAGCCTGGCACAGACCAGCATCAACGCCGAGTAGGCATCCGGAAACGCACCGACAACCCGAGTCCGGCGCCGAATCTCCCGATTCAGCCGTTCGATGGCGTTGTTGCTGCGTATCTTCAACCAGTGTTCATGGGGGAAGGTCATGTAGGTCAATGTCTCCGCAATGGAGTCCTCTACCTTCTTGGCCGCCTCCTTCAGTTTCATCTCCCGGAGCTTCCGGATGACCGCCGCGGCCTTCTCCTGTGCGGCATCCCGGTCTTCCTGGGCATGGATGGCCTTGAGCATGGCAGCGACTTCCTTGACCTTCCCCCTGGGAACAACCGAAAAGACATTCCTGTAGAAATGAACCGTGCAACGCTGGTACTTGGCACCTGGGTATACCGTGTTGATGGCGTCCAGTAGCCCCAGGCACTTGTCGCCAATGAACAGGCGCGTCCCGGTCAGCCCCCGTTCCTTGAGGCCCACCAGGAAGCTTCTCCAGCTCTCCTTGTCTTCCTTCATCCCTTCCGCGGCGCCAATGACCTCGCGCTGTCCCTCTTCTGTGACACCCATGGCCACCAGTACGGACACATTCTCGAAACTCCCGCCCCAATTGCGTTTCAGGTAGATGCCATCCAGGTAGACATAGGGGTAGCGGACGAGCAGTGGCCGTCTCCGCCATTCCTCGATCCGGATGTAGACTTTCTGGTTGAGTTCGCTGACCGTCCCCGCGCTCACCCTGGCGCCCCACAGGACTTCCGTCACATTCTCGATTCGGCGAACCGAGA
>JAKPNJ010000330.1 GCA_029548445.1 Bacillota bacterium
CATGCGGATTTTTGCCGCGTCGTAGCGGGCCAGGGCAGCCTCGCGCACGAATCCGTCCGAGGTCTCGACCAGCCGGTCCAGGAGGTCTGCCGCCTCCAGCCAGGAGAACGCCTCCAGAAGGCCCCTGGCTTCCAGGAAATCGGGGGCGGCGGCCTCCAGGTCGGGCAATTCGGCCAATAACGATCCTGCCGCTTCCTCGAGTCCCCGGACGGTGGCCATCTCCCTCAGGAAGGGCTCCAGGCGCGCCAGGCTGCGGGTCCCGTCCAGGAAAGCCAGGCTCTCTTCCCGGAGGCGGACCTTGACGCGGGCGGAAGAGAGTTCCCGGAGGTTCTCGAGAAAGGAGCGCGAGAGATAGTCGAGCCGCTCCCCGGACTGCAGGAGCGGATCCAGGATGGCGTCGGTCTCCGCCGCCGCCTGGATCTCCATCTGGCGGACCGCGTTGCGGAAGCGCTCGGCGTGGAATGCAAAAAACCCCGTGTCCAGGGCCTTGACCTGGGCTTCCTTGTATAGGGCCAGTGCCGCGGCGTGGTCTTTCCGGTCCAGGGCATCCGCGAAGGCTTCCACCACCCGGCCGGACCGGGTTCTGCCATGGAGCCAGAACCCGCCCGCGACCGCTGCCAGGACCAGCAGGATCACGAAAACCGTTGCGACGGGCCGCAGGCTCCTGCGATCGCCGGGTTCGCGGCGACGGGTGGCCCGCATGCCGTAATGCCGGTCAACATAGAAAGCGTGGCTGTGCCGGGGCTTCCCCGCCATGAATCAGATCTCCTCCAGGCCCAGCTGGCGATGCTGGACCGTCTGTTCCCGAACCTGGCATCCCGCGGCCGGGATCGAGCGGATCCGATAGCGGGACACCTCCTCGAGACCAGCCCGGGAAACGGGCAGGAAGGCCAGGAGGCGGCTGTTTTTTTTGGGCTGCATCACCAGGACGCCCCGGGTGTCCCGGCTGTTCTTCCTCGGGACGAGGTCCGACGACACCACCAATCCCTTCCGTGACGAACCCTGGAGGAAGCAGTCCTCCGAGGCGCCTTCCGGCAGGAAGTGGAAGCCTACGGCCGGGGCATGGTCGGAGAAGGCCTTGACCAGCTTCCGCCGGTTGGTCTTCGTTTCATATGCCTTGACGGCGATCCGGGCCACGCGGCCGCTTTCGAAGGCGATCAGGATATCCCCTGCGTACTCGTCGGTCAGGTGGACGTACAGGACCCGCTCCCCTTCTTCCATGGACAGCAGGTTCGGCATGAACTCCCCCAGGTCCGACGGCCGGGTGTCCCGGATCTCGTGAAGTTTCATCTTGTAGACGTTGCATTCGCTGGTAAAGAACAGGATATCCGACCGGTTGCGGCCGTCCATTTCCTGGACGATGGCGTCGTCGTCCTTGGTCTTCAGGTCGGGGGACGTCCGCAGGGATGTCATGGGCAGCTTCTTCAAATACCCGTGGGCGGTCCGGAATATCCGGAGGTTGTAGTCCTCGATGAAGAGGTCCTGGGGGGCTGCGGGCGCATCCTCGATGGCCACGAGCTCGGTTCGGCGGGGAGCGCCATACTTTTTGGCCACCGATTCCAGTCCCTGGATGATGATCGCATCCAGGGCGGCCGGATCGTCCA
>JAKPNJ010000335.1 GCA_029548445.1 Bacillota bacterium
ATCCAGGATCGCTACATCAGCCCCGAAAAAATCCTCCTGCCGAATCCGCTCTCCCGGAACCAGGAGATGCAGGTTCGGGGCCTCCACATCGCAGTCGGCCAGGCACTTCCCGTCGACCAGCCGGCTCAGGGCGGCCACCACGGTACTTTTGCCGGTGCCCCCCTTGCCGCTGATGAATACGATCTCCTTCATGCCTCGGCCCTCCCCGGAACGGCGGACCCGGGCTTCGGAGCCGTCCGGAACGCCGCGGCCCCGTCCTCCAGGACCTGTTTCTGCAGATCGTCATACAGGGTCCGAAACCGGCCGATCCAGGCCTCGTCGCCGTGGACCGGCAGGAGGCCCCGTGAATATCGCTCTGCAATGGCCCGCGAATACGGGATTTCCAGCAGGATCGGGATTCCTTCCTTCCGGCAGTACGCAGCCAGCTCCGTCTCCCCTTCGATCGCCTTGTTGACCACCACGGCGAAGGGAATCCCCATTTTCCGGACCAGCCCCACGGCGATGGCCAGGTCATGGAGCCCGAAAGGAGTGGGCTCGGTCACGAGCAGACAGGCATCGACGTCGGAAATCGACTGGACGACGGCGCAGGACGCGCCGGGAGGGCAATCCAGGAGGACCGTCCGATCCCGGGCCATGCGCCGCTTCAGTTCCCGGAGAATCGGAATGGGAATCGGCTCGCCGATGTCCATCCGCCCCTGGAGAAAGCGGCCTTCCGCGTCTCCTTCCACAACGCCGATCCGGCGGGGGATTTCCGAGATGGCCCGGGTCGGGCAGGCGATGCGGCAGGCACCACAATGGTGGCAGACGGTAGGAAAGAGAATCGGTTTCCTCCGGACCACCGCGATGGCATGGTACCGGCAGGCGGTGGCACATGACCCGCACCCGTTGCATCGATCCGGATCCACCGTGGGAACAAGGACTTCGACCGGCTCAGAGAATGCGACTCGTGGTGAGAGAAGCAAGGCTCCGTTGGGCTCTTCCACATCGCAGTCCACGTACTGCGCCTGCTCCAGGGCGACGGCCAGGCTCGCGGCCACCGTCGTCTTCCCGGTACCGCCCTTCCCGCTGAGGATGGCCAGGGTCATCGCCCGCGACCTCCCCCGCCCATCCCGGAATGGGGAGGAACCGTCTGGTCGATGGTGGTCAGGGATCCGGCCAGGTACCGGGCAACATTCTCCCGGACCGTGATCGCTTCTCCCCGGACGATGGCGATGCCGGCGGCCGTCAGGACACTCATGGCGTTGGGACCAACATTCCCCGTAATGACGACCGACGCGCCCCGGTCCGCCACGGCCTGGGCCGCCGAAATGCCGGCGCCCCCCGACGCGGCCAGGGCTGCGTTGTCCAGGGCCTCGAAGGCCAGGGTATCGGCGTCCACAAATACGAAGCAGGCCGCCCGGCCGAACCGGAGGTCCATCTGGCTGTCCAGGGTTTTTCCTGTGGAAGAGACTGCGATGGTCATGAGACGGCCTCCCTGGGAAACACCATTCTCCGCGTCGCACCGGAGGCGCCTGTGAAGCGCGCGTCACCGGTCGCGCCGGGCGTTCACCCAACTCGACTATAGTCTCATTATGGGCATATGTCAATAATCTGAACTATGATCTGTTGCCTATCTCCAACACAATTGAATTCCTTTCGGGTGCCTATCCAATCCGGCTCCAGGATTCGATGTTGCATTGGCCAAATTCGTTCCACCCTGTCGCGACAACGGTCCCGTTCCTTCGAAGGCCGACCGTGTGGGCATTCCCTCCAAATACGGCCTTGATATCCGTCCACTCCGACACATTGCACTGGCCCTCGACATTCCGGCCGACGGCCACAACCGTTCCATCTTTCCGAATGCCCAGGGTATGGCCATCCCCGGCGCCGATGGCGACAATGTCCTGCCACTCCGAGACATCGCACTGGTCGAAGTCATTCTCCCCGACCGCCACCACGGCACCGTCGCGTCGGAGGCCAACCGTATGGGCCCCGCCGGCGGCGATGGCGACGATATCGGTCCAGGTAGAGACCTCGCATTGGCCTTTCTCATTCCATCCGGCTGCCAGAACTGTTCCATCCTTGCGCAGTCCGACCGTGTGGGCATTCCCGGCCGCGATGGCGACAATATCGGACCAGCCGGCCAGTTCCCGCTGCTCGTACACATTGGAACCGGCCGATACGACGGTTCCCTCTCGTTTCAGGCCCACCGTATGGGCGCCGCCGGCGGCGATGGCAACAATTCCCGTCCAGCTGCGGATGTCGCATTGACGGTATTCGTTCCAGCCAACCGCAACCACTGTTCCGTCCTTTTTCAGGCCGACGGTGTGGGCGGTCCCGGCGTCCAGACTCCAGATCGAGGTCCAGGTCGACACCTCGCATTGCCCTTCATCGTTTCGACCGATCGCGGTCACGATGTCCCCGCGCCGAACCGCGACAGTATGGCCGCCGCCGGTAGCAATGAACTGACGGGGAAAATCATCCTTGTTCGAACATCCGATTGCATGAAGTCCTGTCAGAAGGACCATGAGACACAGGGCAATCATTCGAAATGACTTCATCGAAATGACTCTCATATATGTCAACCTCTTGCTCCACAGCATTGCCGAAGATCGGCTGCATGTACAATCCATCATGATCATACAGAAGTATGAACCCACATGGAATCCAGATCCATTATATGGAAGGAGGCCGCCCCTTCCGAAGCGGCCTCCTGGCTCACGCATGTAGACATCTTTGGATTCAGTTGAATGGATCAATCCATTTCGTAAATCCTGACAACCGCATGAGCGGCAATATAGAAGTTGTCGATCGGGTCATGAATGGTAACGACGTATCCGCCCGTTCCATCCGCGACCGCATCCGACATGTCATACGGGAAGGCTCCGGGAGCGTTGGTGAACTTACCCTTCTTGTCTCTCGGCAGATACTCCTTGCCAACCCAGAGATGGATCTCTCGGAGTTCGAAATCGCCGGGCTCATCGAGCTTGTAGTGAATGGTCAGTTCATCCATTGCTTCGTTGTATGTCATGACAACATGTCCAACCAAGGTTCCGTTCTCCAGGATATTCCTTCCGGCGGCTGCCCACAGCTCGAGGGCATAGCCATCTTTCAGGGATGTCAAGGTATACGGACCATTGGACCAGCCCCAGTTATCAAAGGTTTTACCGTTCTTCATGATCGAAGTGAACGGAATCGCCTTGGCGGGATTCATTCCGTCGTACGCCCATGCGGTTTCATCATGGTACTTCCGCATATTGACGATGGTGAGATCACGGTTCTCAAAGGCCACAACCGTGACCGGGCCGCTGTTGCTGACGGTCGTCCAACCCAGGACATCGCGCTCGGTTGCCGTGTAGACGCCGGGCACGAGGCCGCAGATCTGGATTTTCCATCCGTTGGTTTCGTTCAGTACGACGGTGTTCTTGTACCCGTACGGGCCGACGATGTCAACTGTCACTTCGGGGAAGATCTGGCCGACCGGGTAGCTCTGGAACGCCTTGATGATCGTCAGGCACCCGGTGTCCAGTGTGTTGATGATCTTGATCGTCGCAGGCATGTACTCGGGATCATCCTTGTCTCCCGCCACAACGGTTACCGTCCT
>JAKPNJ010000337.1 GCA_029548445.1 Bacillota bacterium
TGGGGTGGCGGGTGTAGCGCCACAGGCCCCGGGTCAGGAGCGTCCCCCGGTTCGCCGGGTTCGCCCGGAAGCGCCGGAGCTGGGCATCGCCGATGACTTCAAGGGCGAAGCCGATGCCCCAGGCCGCGGTTCCCAGGATGGCCAGGGGGCCGAAAGCCGGGCGGTCCGGCGCCTGGCCCAGGAGGTTCGTGAGGATGGCGGGCAGGTTGACCAGGAAGCTGAGAACCAGCTGGAGCAGGTAGATTTGGACGAACATCCGCAGCTGGAAGGTCCGGGGATCCCAGGTGGCCCGCATGTGGGCATACCGGTAGTCCTCGGGCCTGCCCCAGTTGCGGCGGAACAGGGTCCAGGCCAGGCGCAGGCCCCAGGCCGTCACCAGCAGGGTCATGACCAGGGGGATCGGGCCGGCCGGCGCCCCAAGGAAATGGGATACGACGGCGGACAGGACGAACCCAAGGCCCCAGGCCACGTCGATGAGCCCGTTGTTTTTCTGCCGCACGGCCACGAGGAACGTCAGGACGAAAAACAGCAGCAGGGCGCCGAGAACCAGGCCGAGGCCCGCCGCGACACCCATCAGGAGGCCGCCTTTCCGGTGCCGGTGCCAGTGCCGGGCTCCTTCTCCAGGAAGGCCACCGCCACGCTGCCCCGCCCGGCAAACAGGGTCACCACCGCGGAGATCTCCGTGACGTAGAGGGGCTGCTTCCCGGTCATGCGGACCAGGTCCTGCCGGAAGGACTCGGCCCGGTCCGGATCCCCGGCGTGGACGAGGACGTACTCGTCGATGGCCTTTCTCCGCAGGGCTTTCAGCAGGATTTTCCGGTTCCGCTCGGCGGAGAAGGCCACGCCCCGGATGGTGCCCTTGCCCTCCCGGTCGATGGTGACCATGGGCTTGAACCGGAGCCGGATCAGCAGGTCCCCGATCCGCTCGGACACCCGGCCGGACCGGGCCATGGGCTCGATGTCCAGGACGCTGACGAGGATTTTCGCCCGTCCTTTCATGGCCTCCACGGCATCGGCCGCCTGGCGGAGCCCCTGCCCCGCCTGGAGGCGGGCGACCGCTTCCCGGACCAGCAGGCCCTGGGCCCCGGAATTGGTCCGGGTATCCACCAGGGCGGTGCGGGTTCCGTCGGGGTCCAGCTCGGCCAGGGCCTCCTTGAACCGGGCATGGGTTCCGCTCATGTGGGAGGATACCGTCAGGACCAGGACCTCCCGGTGGTGGCGGAGGATGGGCTGCAGGAATGCCTTGACCTGCTCTGTATTGAGCTGGGAGGAAGAGGCCTTGCCGAGGCGCTGGGCCAGGTAGGCGCCGTCAATGGTCAGCTTGTCCAGGTAGTTGACGCCGTCCACCAGGACGTTGATGGGGATCTGGTAAATGGCCTGCTGGTGGATGTAGGCCGGCGGCAGGTCCGCGATGGAGTCCGTCACCACGGCGACAGTGTCCGTCGGCGGCCCCGCGAGGCGGTTCTGCTGGACCATGTCATCAGCCTTCTGTTCCAGGACGAGGCCGTGGGCCGCGGCCCGCCGGACCACCTCCCAGGGGGCGTCGGTATGGAGGTGGACCCGGGCCAGGTTGTCGGCGGTGGAGACCAGCAGGCAATCCCCCAGGGGCTTCAGGGATTCCCGGAGGGCGTCCTCGTCCAGGGACGGGGCTTCCAGCAGGACTTCGGCGCAATAACGGAAGGGGATGGGCTCCCCCTCCACGAAGACATGGACATCCTCCCCGAAAGCGGGCAGGGGGACGGGCTCGGCCTCCTGGGGCACGAAGGCGTGGCGTCCCAGCAGGACCTGGACAAAGCCTTCCATGAAATGGTAATACCCCAGGGCCCCCGCGTCGACGACCCCGGCGGCCTTCAGGACCTTCATGGAGTTCCGGGTCTCCTCCAGGGCGCCGCGGATCCGGGCCAGGGCCGACTCCAGCACGTCCTGGGGCGTCCGCCGGGCTTCCAGCCCTTCCTGCCAGCTCAGGTACCAGGCCCGCATCAGGGTGATCACGGTGCCCTCCACCGGGGTCTCCAGGGCCCGGTAGGCCTTCTCGTAGGCTTCCCGAAAGTAGGTCGCAAGCTCGGACAGGGTCACTTCGCCCTTCTCGTGGCTCCGGTGGTACAGGCCCTGGAAATATTGGGAAAAGATGGCGCCGGAATTGCCCCGGGCCCCCAGCAGGGCCGACCGGGCGATTTCCCGGAGGGTTTCCCGGACGTTCTCCCGGACCTTCGAGTGGGTCAGGACGGACTGCATGGTGTGGGCCAGGTTGGAGCCCGTGTCGTTGTCGACCACGGGGAACACGTTGATCCGGTTCAGTTCCTCCCGCTTCTCCCGGGTTTTCGCGGCCCCGTGGAGCAGGGCGTGGTAGAGGTTCTCGCTG
>JAKPNJ010000141.1 GCA_029548445.1 Bacillota bacterium
CCGGACCGACATGACCGCCCCGGTGGCAGACCAGTATGACGAGCGGCTGGCCCGGGGCTTTTCGCCCATCAACCGGTGGGGCACCCCGGAGGATGTGGCGGAGGCCGTGCGGCTGCTCTGCACCGGGTCCCTGTCCTTCTCCACCGGGGACATCCTGTATGTGGACGGCGGACTCCACCTGGAGCGCCTATGAAACGGGAACGGCTGCGGGACTGGTTCGGCGGGGAAGACGGTCCCGACGGGGAGGTCCCGGTGGTGACGGCCCGGGTGGTGGTGGTCGGCAGCGGCGCCGCGGGGCTTTCGGCAGCGGACCGGTTGGCCCAGCGTGGGATCCGGGACACGATCGTGGTGACCGAGCGGGCCGACTGGGGGGCTTCCCGGAATGCCGGCTCCGACAAGCAGACCTACTACCGGCTCACCCTTGCGGGGGATGAGGCGGATTCCGTCCTCTCCCTGGCGAGAACGTTCTTCGGGGGCGGCTGCATGCACGGGGACCTGGCCCTGGCCGAGGCGGCCCTGTCGGTTCGGGGATTCTATCGCCTGGTCGAACTGGGTGTTCCCTTTCCCGATGATCCGTCGGGAGGGTACCCGGGGTACCGGACCGACCATGATCCCCGGCAGCGGGGGACCTCCTGCGGTCCCCTGACATCCAGGATCATGGCGGAATGCCTGGAGCGGTCCGCCAGAAGCCGGGGCGTCCGGATCCTGGAGGGCCACCGGGTCCTGTCCATCCTGTCGCTTCCCGGATCGCGGCATGCCCGGCCCGGCCAGGCGGCTGCCCCCCCGCCCGTGACCGGCCTGCTGACGCTGACGCCGGAGGGGCCCTGCCTGTTCCGGTGTGCCGCCGTGGTCTGGGCCGGCGGCGGTCCGGGAGCCCTGTATGCCGACAGCGCCTATCCCGAAAGCCAGTCCGGCGGCCTGGGCCCGCTGCTGGAGGCCGGGGTGCCCCTGGTGAACCTGACGGAGTGGCAGTACGGAATGGCGGCCCTCCATCCCCGCTGGAACCTGTCCGGATCCTACCAGCAGGTGGTTCCGGAGTATATGGCCCTGGCGGAAGACGGGACCTCGATGCGCCTGTGCGATGTCGCGGGCCTGCAGCCGGACGAGTGGCGGGCCATGACCTTCCTGAAGGGGTATCAATGGCCGTTCCAGGCGGAACGGGCCCTCGACGGTTCCTCCCGAATCGATCTTGCCGTGCTGGCGGCCATGTCGGAGTGCCCCCGCCGACGGGTGGTCCTGGATTACCGGACGGATCCGCCGGACTTCGACCTGGGGCGGCTGTCCGGTGATGCCCGCGCGTACCTGGCGGCGGCCGGCGCCCTGGTGCCCGGTCCGGCAGCGCGGCTGCGGATCCTGAATGAACCGGCCTACCGGTTCTTCCTCGAACGGGGAACCGACCTGGCGCGGGATCCGCTGGACACGGCGGTCTGCGCCCAGCACTGCAACGGCGGCGCGGAGGTGGACGACCATTGGCGGACCCGGGTGCCGGGCCTGTTCGTGTGTGGCGAAGCGGCCGGTACCTTTGGGGTGCGCCGGCCGGGGGGCGCCGCCCTGGCCTCGACCCAGGCCGGCAGTCTCCGGGCCGCCGAATGCCTGGCCCTGCAGCCGCCCCGGCTGCCCGACCCAGCCGGGTTCCTGGCCGCGGCGACGGAGGCCCTGGCCCTCTTCCGGGCCCGGGTCGGCGACCTGGTCCGGAACGGACGGCCTGCGCCCGGCCACGGCACCGGCCGTGAACCCGGTGCCCGGCGGGACGCCCATGCCCGGGCCATGTCCAGGTGGGCCGGCATCCTGAGGCAGCCAACCGCCATGGCATCCCTGCTGGAGGAAACGGTCCGGGACCTGGCGCTTCCGGGGTGGGGCGTCGGCATCCGGGAGGGAGACTCGCCGGCCGAGGCCTTCCTGCACCGGGACCTGCTCCTGACCCAGGCCGCGGTGCTTGCGGCCATGGGCCGCCTGGCCGAATCCGGATGCGGCAGCCGGGGCGGCGCCCTGACCCTGGGACCCGACGGTGTGCCGCTTCCCACGGGGCGGTGCCTGGAGGATCGGATCGGCCGCGTTCGCCTGGTCGGCAGCCGGCTGGAGACCGATTTTGTCCCCGTTCGCCCGATTCCGGTCCACGAGGCCGCCTTCGAGGCCCTGTGGCGGGATCGGGCCGCCAACGCGGCGAAAGGGAAGGAGAAGGGGCATGGAGACTGGTGAAACGAAGAAACGGGCCGTCCTGCTGGGACATCCGGAGACGAGCCATCTCCGGAACGTCATGGACCCTCCCCTGATGGAGCGGGTGGCCCGGCGGGTGGCGCTGCATCCGGCGATCCTGGGACCGGACGGACCCGCGACGACGGAGGACCGGGAGGCCGCCGCCTCCGCTGAAATCGCCTTCTCCTCCTGGGGGATGGCGGCCTTCCCCGACGCAATCCTGGCGAGCCGGTTTCCCCGGCTTCGGATCCTGTTCCATGCTGCCGGTACGGTCCAGGCATTCGCCGCCCCCTTCCTGGATCGGGGCGTCCGGGTTTCGTCGGCAGCGTCGGCCAACGCCGTCCCGGTGGCCCAGTTCGCCGCCGCCATGATCCTCCTGGCCAACAAGGACATATTCCGGATCGGCTCCGGGGATCCGGCCGTCGCCTGGGCCCGGCGGAATCGCGTGGACGCCTGCCCCGGGAATTATCGGACGCCGGTGGGGATCCTGGGGTTCGGCGCCATCGGGTCCCGGGTCGTGGACCTGCTTGCGCCCATGGGCCTGGATCCCTGGGTGTACGATCCGTTCATGTCCCCCGACGCCATCCGCCGTCGGGGCGGTCGGCCGGCCACCCTGGAGGCCGTCTTCAGCGGCTGCCGGACCATCAGCTGCCACCTGGCCGACAAGCCGGAGACCCGGGGCATGCTGGATTACGCCCTCTTCTCCAGGATGGGCTCCTCGGCCGCCTTCCTGAATACCGGCCGCGGCGCCCAGGTCCGGGAAGACGACCTGGCCCGGGCCCTCCGGGAGGAACCCGGCCGGTTCGCCATCCTGGACGTCACCTGTCCCGAGCCGCCGACCCGCGACCACCCGTTCCGGGGCCTCGACAACATCCTGTTCACCCCCCACATCGCCGGCTCAACGGGCCGGGAGATCCTGCGGCTGGGGGAGTTCGCCGCGGACGAGCTGGATCGGTACCTGGACGGACAGCCGCTCCTGGGAGAGGTGCGGCAAGAAGACCTCTCCCGGATGGCATGACCGGCCGGGCCCGCCGTTTCCTGCCGGGCCTGGCGTCGGTGACGTTCCGGGCCCTGTCGCCGGATGCGATCCTGTCTCTCTGCCAGGTGACCGGCCTGGCCGCCATCGAATGGGGCGGCGACCTCCATGTACCCCACGGCGACGAAGCGGCGGCCCGTCGCGTGGCCCGGATGTCCGGGGACGCCGGTGTCCGGATCGTTTCGTACGGGTCCTACTACCGACTGGGGTGTCCGGACAGCGTGGCCGGCGGGTTTCCGCCGGTCCTGGCGTCCGCCCTGGCCCTGGGGGCACCCGCCATCCGGGTCTGGGCCGGCCGCCGGATGCCGGACGGACGGGAGGATCCCGCCCTTCCTGTTGCAGCCGATGACTTCCTGCGCGTATGCGAAGCCGCTGCGGCCCATGGCGTCGCAATCTCCACCGAGTGGCACCGGGGCACCCTGAACGACGGGCCGGAGGCCCATCGGGCCTTGTTCGGCCGATTGCCCACCGGCCTGGGCCGGTCCCACTGGCAGCCGGATCCCGGCCTGTCCCGGGAGGCCAATGCCGCCATCCTGTCCGGGATCGGCGCCCGCCTCCTGCATCTCCACGTCTTCCACTGGGCTCCCGACGGCCGCCGACTGTTTCTCCGGGAGGGCCGGCCCGACTGGGCCCGCTATCTCGCAGCGGCTTCCGGGACCGGGACGGGACCCGGGCCGGATCCGCTGGCAGCGGACGCCGGCCTGGCGCATGCCAATGTGGCGGATCCCTGGTCGGCGGCACTTCTCGAATTCGTCCCCGGGGATGATCCGGCCGTCCTGGCCGGGGAGGCCGAAACCCTGCGGGCCTTTGCGGAGATCGGGGATTCGCGGCCGGAGGCGCCGCCAGCCCCATGACATCCGGGACGAGGGACGCCATGACGCCTCGGGAACGTCTCGCCGCCATGGCGCGGGGGGAGGCCATGGACCGGGTCCCGTTCATGCCCACCCTCCTGGAGCATGCCGCCCTGCTGACGGGACAGGTACCCAGCCGCTGCGCCACGGACGCGGGCCGGCTCGAGGAAGCCCATGTGGCGGCCTACCGAACCTATCGCCATGACCTGGTCACCGTAGGCATCGACATCTACGACATCGAGGCGGAGGCCCTGGGGTGCGGGGTGCGGTTCCAGGACGACGGATCGGTGCCGGGAATCGTCCATCGGCCGTTCCAGGCCATGGTCCCGGATGACGATCCGCCCCTGGATGCGGACTTCTCCCCGGACCGGGGACGCATCGGGCTCGTGCTGGCCGCGGCGTCCGGCGTCCTGGCCCGGATCGGCCGGGAGGTCCCTGTTTCCGTTCCGGTCTGCGGCCCCTTTTCCCTGGCGGTGGAACTCTGCGGGTTCGACGGGATGGTGGACCGCTGCCTCGAAGCCCCTCGCCGGGCCCTCGACCTGCTGGAACGGCTCCTGTCCCACCAGGAGGCCTATGTATCGGCGATCCGGAGCCGGGGACTCGATGTCACGGTCTTCGAGTCCTGGGCGGCTCCGCCACTGCTGTCGCCGGACCTGTACGAGGCCTTCGCCGTGCCTTTCGAAACCCGCCTGGTCCGCCGGATCCGGTCGGAGGGCGGGACCACGGCCCCCCTGGTCATCGGGGGCAATACGACCGCCATCCTGGACGGAATCCTGTCCACCGGCACCACCCTCCTGGTGGCCGACGGGGGGGCGGATCCGGGCCTGTTCGCACGAAAGGCCGCCGCCGCCGGCTGTACCCTCCGTGGGAACCTGGATCCGCGACTTATGGAAACCGGGCCGATCCCAATCCTGCTGGACCGGGTCGATGCGCTTCTGTCGCAGGTCGGGCCGATCCCCCGCTTTGTCCTTGGCAGCGGCGTCGTCTCGTTCCGGACACCAGGGGAACACCTCCTGGCCGTGCGGCAACACCTGGAGATCAGGGGGCCCCGGCCGGTTTCCCCTGCCAGGCGACCCGACCCTCCACCAGGACCAGGCAAACCCGAAAATCCCTGTCGAACACCGTAATATCGGCCGAGAGTCCTTCCCTCAGGGATCCGGTCTGCCGCTCCAGGCCCAGGATCCGGGCCGGCGTTTCGCTGGCCATGCGGACCGCTTCGGGCACCGGCAGCCGGTCGCCCGAACCATGACCGACAGGACCCGGTCCATGGTTGCGACACTGCCGGCGAAAGCCGACCGATCCGGCAGCCAGGCCACGCCGCCGTCCACGACGATGGGCTGCCCCTCCTCCAGGTCGCCCAGGACCGAGGGCCCCTCGGGCAAGCCGGCTGCGCGGATCGCATCGGTCACCAGGGCCGTCCGGTCTGGCCCCTTGACCTTTCGGACGAGCTGGAGAAGCTCGGGGGGAAGGTGATGGCCATCGGCAATGATTTCAACGGTCAGGGCGTCCAGGAGCAGGGCCGCCTCGATGACGCCGCCCCGACGACGGCCGTCGATGCGCCGAACGCCGGATGTGCCCGAGTACAGGTGGGTCACATGTCGGAAACCGGCCTCCACGGCCGCCAGGATGTCCTCGTGGAACGCATCGGAATGGGCGATGGACGGCAGGATCCCCCGGGATGCGAGTTCCCGTCCGAAGGCCAGGGCCCCCGGCAGCTCCGGGGCAGCGCTCCAGCGGACGATGCCGGGGCAGTCCTGCAGGAGGGCGAGGGACTCATCGGGATCCGGATTCCGCAGGAAGGCGGGATCCTGGGCGCCCCGCTGGGCCCGGGACAGGTAGGGACCCTCCAGGTGGAGGCCCAGGAGACGGGCCCCGTCCGGATTCCCGTGACGGGCATCCCGGAAGGCCTCGCCCACCTGGCGGAGCCGCCTGGCGGATCCCGCCACGGTGGTGGGGAGCAGGGCCGTGGTGCCATGGCGCACGTGGGTGCGGGCGATGGCGCGCAGGGCATCCGGCGTCGCATCCATGACATCATGCCCGCCGCCGCCATGGACATGGAGGTCAATCCATCCGGGGGAGATCATGCCGCCTCCCGCATCCAGGCGGATCCCGTCAAAGGATTCGGGGGGGCGGGGCAGCACGGCACGGATTCGGGACCCGTCCACCAGGACGCACCCGCTGGGCAGGCTCCCGTCCGGGGCCAGCACCGTGCCGTTCCAGATCAACTGCATCGGGCCCTCCGGGCCGGGTCGAGACCCCCGGCGGAGGCCTCGTCCAGGTACAGGGTCCAGTCGGGATGGGCGAGGAGGGCGGTGGCCGGGATGTCCGGTGTCGGTTCCGGGGCCGACAGGGTCCTGCGGATGGCCCCGGCCTTGACGGCGTGGGGCACCACGGACAGGATGGCCCGGGACCGGAGGATCTGCCGGACCGACATGGTGACGGCCTGCCGGGGCACCGAGGCCAGGTCGGGGAACCAGCCTTCGCCGACTTGCTGGCGACGGCAGGCATCATCCAGGGTTACCAGAAGGAACGGGTCCGGCGCGTCGAAATCGGCAGGGGGGTCGTTGAAGGCGATATGGGCATTTTCCCCGATGCCGACCAGCGCGACATCCATGGGCCGTTCCAAGACCAATTCCGACAACCGTCGGATCTCTACGGCCGGATCCCGGTCGCCCTGCACCTCGTGAAAGGCCAGGGGTCGGACGGCGTCGACCAGGCGGTCATGGAGATAGCGGCGGAAGCTCGCCGGATGGGTCGGCGGCAAGCCGACGTACTCGTCCAGGTGGAAGACCTCGATCCGGTCCCAGGGCAGGGGACAGGTCCGAAGGGCTTCGAAGAAGGGGAACTGGGATGCCCCTGTCGACAGCAGCAGGCGGGCTGTCGGCACCTCCGCCAGGATCGATCCGAGCCGGGCGGCGGCATCGTCGGCGGCGTTGCGGCCCAGGATCGTCGCGTCAGGGAAAATGCGGCAGGTCATGGCAGGACTCCTTTCAGGGAGAGCATGGCACGGCCAGGGGCCGAATGCAAGCCGGGGTTCCGGACCGCGCCGGTTTTCGGCGTCCGGGGGATACGGTATACTGAATCGACAGGGGTGTATCGGGACAGAACCGGCGCCCCGCCGCCGGCAGGACTCCGGCACCAGGAGGGGAGGGGGGCTGCCCGTGGCGCTCCGGATCTACCACATCCAGCGGTTTTCGCCAAACGACGGCCCGGGGATCCGGACCACGGTCTTCCTCAAGGGATGTCCCCTGTCCTGCTGGTGGTGCCACAACCCGGAATCCCAGTCGATGACGCCCGAACTGATGCACGACGACCGGAAGTGCCTGCTGTGCGGCGCCTGCGTCACCGTGTGCCCAGTCCGCTGCCTTGCGGTCCGGGACGGTGCCTGGCGGATCGACCGGCCTGCCTGCACTCTCTGCGGCCGGTGCGTGGAGGTCTGTCCTTCCGGGGCCCTGTCCATGAAGGGAAGGGTCATCGAAGACGGCGAACTCCTTCGCATCCTGGCGGAGGACCGGGACTTCTACGATGCGTCCGGCGGCGGCGTGACCTTCTCCGGCGGCGAGCCGCTTCTCCAGGCGGAGGCATTGGCCAGCCTGCTGCCGGAGCTTCGTCGTGCGGGCATGCATGTGGCCGTCGAGACGGCGGGATTCGTGGCTCCCGACCGGCTGGCCCTGCTGGGTGACGGGGTGGACCTGTACCTCTACGATGTCAAGTGCATGGACCCGGAGCGGCATCGGCTGGGTACCGGCGAGGACAACCGACTGATCCTGCGGAACCTGGACTTCCTCGCCCGCTCCGGAGTGCCGGTCGTGGTCCGGGTGCCGGTGATCCCCGGCTTCAACGATACGCGGGACGATGTGGCGGCCATCGCCGCCCATGTGGCCGGCCTGGGGCTGGCCCGGATGGACCTGCTGCCATTCCATCGCCTGGGCGGCGGGAAGTACCGGGCCCTGGGCCGACCGGACCCATCGGCCTCCCTGGTCCCTCCGGAAGCCGGCCTTGTGCGGCAGCTGAAGGAAACGGCAGAATCCTTCGGCCTCCAGGTCCGTGTGGAAGGGCAGGCAGACACCACGGCCAACGCCGGTCTGCCATCGCAGGCAGACACCACGGCCAACGCCGGTCTGCCAAATGGGAAGCCGATGGCATGAATTGCGGGTCCGGCAGGCAACCGCGCCACCCGAGGCCGGATCCCTGCCGCCATAATCGGAAAAAACGGACGGCCGCCCGGTTATCGGGCGGCCGTCCGTCATGAAGGACATGCCAGCGGAAACGGGTCGATCAGGACCGGCCGAAGACGGCCTTGCGGCCGAACAGGACCAGGGCGGCCAGGCCCGCGGCGGCCAGCAGGGCCGGGAACATCCAGCCGCTGTCGCCGGTGGGCGGGTTGGTCGGCGTGGCGGCATCCTCGACCACGATCTTCATCTCGGCGATGGCGATCCACTCCTGCTCCTCCTGGACCAGCTTGAAATAGCGGCCGGAGACGCCGGTAAAGGTGGCCGACTGTTCGGAGGCGTCGAAGACCGTGAACTCACCGCTGTGGGCCTCGGTGAACGTCGTGCCGTCGGTGCTGACGAAAACCTTGTACTCGCCGATGTCGCCGTTTTCAATGCCGTTCCAGCCGTCCTGGCGGGGCAGGTACTTGAATCCGGTGACCGTGTAGACGGCACCCATGTCGATGGTCACATGGTGCGGCGGCCCGGAATACTCCGGCGAATAGGTATTGCTCCAGGTGGTGGCCGGATCCCCGTCCACGACATAGGCCGCAAGCCAGGGATTGCTCGATTCGGTCTCCTGCTGCTCGGACGAGAAGTCGACGACGGTCAGCGGCGAGCCGGACAATTCGGCTGCGGAGACGGCCAGCGACAGCATGGCGAAGACCGCGAATGCCGTCAGGACTGCGGACAGGACCCTGAAACTCTTCCTCATGGATTCTCCTCCTTTTATTTCCGGTTTCCGATGTTCCGCGCCCGCCCATCCCCCAATTCGCCCGCCGGAAATCCGGAAGGATCGCATCCGGGAATGCAGTGGCTACATTTATACAATATAATCATAGAAACCATCCATCAACGTACGAAATATGGTATTTTCGTACCATATCCATCCCGGCCCGCCGGACGCTCCCGAAGCGGGATCTCGACCGGGAACCGGCCCGGCAGGACGCGGGAAGGGGCCTGGATCCGCTATAATCGAGATGGAGTGGAAGAGGACGGGGAAGCATCAGGGAAATGGGAAACGCATGATATCCTTCCGGTCGATCGGCCAGGCGATCCGGCGCTTTCTAGCCCGACAGGGCCTCTTTGTCATGTTCCTCCGTTCCTATGTCCTGATCGTGGCCATCCTGCTGATTTTCAGCCTGCTGACCTACTTCATCGCCATCGACCGCATCTCGGGCAATGTCCAGAAGTTCAACCGATCCCTGCTGGACGGCATCAGCGCCACCATCGACCGCCGGTTCGTCGAGGCCGAACGGACGGCCTACCGCCTGTCGACCCTGGGCATGACCAACAAGCTGGCGTATATGGACAAGACCAATGTCGACTACTACTCGGAGATGACCGACTACATCCGGACGCTGTGGACCCTCTGGCTCGAGAACGACCGCCTGACACCCCGGATGTACGTCTACTTCGCCCGCTCCGGCATCGTGGCGACGCCGAATACCTTCTACTCCGTCGAGGATTTTTACGGAGAGTTCTTCAAGTACGGGACCATGGAGGGCGACGCCTTCTTCCGGATGCTGCTGGAGGGAAGCAGCAACACCCGGTACCTGCCGGCGCAGACGGTCCGGCTCGGCGATTTCGAGACCCAGCTCGGTTCCTATGAGATGATGGCCTACATTTACCATCTCCGGCAGAGCGCCGGCGATACGCCGCCCGGCGCCATCTTCTTCCTGATCGACACCCACGAGATCGGGCTGATGATGAACGCCCTGGAGCTGGGGGAAGGCGGGCTGGCCGCCATCCTGGACCGGGAAGGGCGCATCGTCGCCAAGCTGGACCGGGGATCCGGCCTCGGCGACGGGGAAATCCTGGCCATCGCGGGCGGCCAGGAGCCGACAGCCGGCGATCCCATGCTGCTCAGTTCCCTGTCCGACCGGAACGGATGGCGCTATCTCGCCCTGGGGAGCCGCGACGTGTTCATGGAGCCCGTGCTGGC
>JAKPNJ010000142.1 GCA_029548445.1 Bacillota bacterium
GGCGGGGCGGACGGCTGTCCCGGTCCCCGAATTCCCGACGGGGCGGCCGGCTGTCCCGGTCCCCAAACTCCTGACGCGGCGGCCGGGTGTCGCGATCCCCGAACTCCCGGCGGGGCGGCCGGCTGTCCCGGTCCCCAAACTCCCGGCGGGGCGGACGGCTGTCGCGATCCCCAAACTCCCGGCGGGGCGGACGGCTGTCCCGGTCCCCGAATTCCCGGCGGGGCGGACGGCTGTCCCGGTCCCCGAATTCCTGACGCGGTGGACGGCTGTCCCGGTCTCCGAACTCCCGGCGGGGCGGCCGGCTGTCCCGGTCCCCGAACTCCCGGCGGGGCGGACGGCTGTCCCGGTCCCCGAACTCCCGGCGGGGCGGCCGGCTGTCCCGGTCCCCGGATTCCCGGCGGGGCGCGCCCTCCGTCGACCCGGGCTTGGCCCGGCCAACATAGGTCCCCTTCGGGTTCTCGAACTTCTTTCCATAACTGACCGGACCCTTCTCCGGCTTCCTGTAGGGTGTCATGTGGGGCTCTCCTCTCGGGCGGATGCCAGGATCCGCTCCATTAAAGTCTCCAGCCGCTTGGCCTGGCCCCTGAGATACAGGTGGCCGATCAGTGCCTCGAGACCGGTGGCGTTCCGGTAGTCCACCGGATCCGCGCTCCGCGGAACATGGGGGGCGGGATGGTTGCGGCCGCGCCGGAACACGGATCGCTCTTCCTCGGTCAGCATCTCCATGAGATGCCGGGCGGAGCGGGCCTGTCCGGAGGCCCTGACCAGCCCGATGGTCCGGCGATGCAGGTTCCGGGCCGGTCCCGTTTCGTTCCGGACCATGTGCAGCCGAACATACAATTCGAACACCGCGTCCCCGATATAGGCCAGGACGGCCACCGGGAGTTCCCGAACCCGTCCGTCCGGCAGGGGGTCCTCCTCCGGCAGTCCCGGGAAGAGACCGGACCCTTCCGTTTCCTCGATGTTCATGTTTTGGAAACCCGGGGTCCCGCCGGCGTATCCTCCACCGACCATCCCAACTCCCGCAACTGATCCCGGATCTCGTCGGATCGCTTCCAGTCGCGGGCCTTCCGGGCGGCAGCCCGTTCCTCCACCAGCGCTGCCACCTGCGCCGGCACGCCGTCCTCCCCGGGCCGAACCCGGAGACCCAGGATATCTCCCAATTCCTCCAGGGTCGCAAGATAAAGGGCCAGTTCCCCGGGGGTGGCGTCGGGGCGGGCCAGGGCGATGTTGGCGACCCGAACGAGGTCGAACAGGGCAGCCAGGGCGTCGGCGGTATTGAGATCGTCCTCCATTGCCGTGATGAAGGCAGCCCGAGCATCATCGCACGCCGAACGGGCTTCGTCAAGGGCCGGATGCAGCGGGCCGGTTGCCGGCCCTCCGGCCATCCCGCCTTCATCGGTCGTTCCGATGCGGAACACAAGGTTTCGCCCGCAGGTTCGGATGCGTTCCAAGGCCGCCCGGGCCGCCTCCATCATCTCGCGGCTGAAATTGATGGGGCTCCGGTACTGGGCGGACAGCATGAACAGGCGGATCGCCTGGGCCGGGAATTCCTTCAGGATGTCCCGGACCGTAAAGAAGTTCCCGGCTGACTTGGACATCTTCTCCTGGTCCACGGTGATGAAGCCGTTGTGGAGCCAGTACCGGACGAAGGGATGGCCGGTGGCGCATTCGCTTTGGGCGATCTCGTTCTCGTGGTGGGGGAAGACCAGGTCCTGGCCGCCGCTGTGGATGTCCAGCGTATCGCCCAGGAGGCGGCGGGACATGGCGGAGCATTCGATGTGCCATCCGGGGCGCCCGGGTCCGAAGGGGCTGTCCCAGGCAGGTTCGCCCTCCTTGGCGAACTTCCAGAGGGCGAAGTCCAGGGGGCTGCGCTTCCGCTCGTCCACGTCCACCCGGGCCCCGGCTTCGAGTTCTTCCAGCGGGTGCCGGGAGAGCTTCCCATACTCGGGGAAGGAGGCGGTATGGAAGTAGACGCCGTCTTCCGTGACATAGGCATGTCCCTTGTCGACCAGGGAGGAAATGATGTCCAGCATGTCCGGAATGTGGCGGGTCGCCCGGGGATGGGCGGTGGCCCGGCGGATGCCCAGCCGGTCGGCATCCTCGAAGTAGGCGGCGATGTATCGCTCTGCCAGCGCGTCGACGGAAATCCCTTCTTCCCGGGCCCGCCGGATCATCTTGTCGTCGATGTCCGTGAAATTCTGGACGAAACGGACTTCGTATCCCCGGTACTCCAGGAATCGCCGCAGGGTATCGAAGACGATGAACGGCCGGGCGTTCCCGATATGGAAGTAGTTGTACACAGTGGGGCCGCAGGAGTACATGCGCACCACGCCGGGCTCCAGGGGCGCAAAGGCCTCCTTCTCGCGGGTCAGGGTGTTGTATAGCCGCAGCGCCATGGTTCCGGCCTCCGATCAGCGGTCCGACGGGGCGGAGGGATCCGGGGCGACGGTGGCCGGAGAGTCTCCCGGTGTCCCGGGCTCCGCTTTCCTCACGGTGCAGGATTTTCCCGGTTCCATCCCCAGCTGCCGCTCCAGGGCGGCGACCCGATGCAGGAGCTGGCAGAATTCCTGGTAGACCGGGTCGGGCATGTTGGTCTGGTCCAGCTCCATGGAGTGGAGGATCCGCCCGACACCCGCCACCTTGATGGGACGGCCGGGAACCCCAACCACCGTGGCGCTGTCGGGCACCTCGCTGAGGACCACGGCGTTGGCCCCGATGAGGGCGTTGTTGCCGACACGGAACGGGCCCAGGATCTTGGCCCCCGTCCCGACGAGGACATTGTTCCCCAGGGTCGGGTGGCGCTTGCCCTTTTCCTTGCCGGTCCCCCCCAGGGTGACGCAATGATAGATGGTGCAGTCGTCCCCGATGACGGCGGTCTCCCCGATGACCACGCCCATGCCGTGGTCGATGAAGAGTCCCTTTCCAATCCGGGCGCCGGGATGGATCTCGATGCCGGTCAGGAACCGGCCGACCTGGGAGATCCAGCGGGCCAGGAAATGGAATCGAATGCGATAGAAGGCGTGGGCGATGCGGTGGAAGAACAGGGCATGGAACCCCGGATACAGGAGCATCACCTGCAGCGTGCTCCGGGCGGCCGGATCCCGCCTGGCGATGGATCGCGCATCCTGGAGGAGGCCCATGGGCATCCCTTCCTTTCGCTGTGCAAGCAAAGACCCGGAATGCCGGTTCCCCGCCTTTTGACACCCGGCGATCGCCAGGTGGGTGCCCTGCTGCGGTTTTCTGCCTACCACCGCCGGTGCCGGCGAAACCGGTCCGGACTCGAAGGGCGGCCTGACATCATTCCACGATAACCCGGGCTCCCGTTTCAGTCATGAGGGTTCAAAAAACGGGGTTGGTCGAACATTCCAGGCAAGCCCAGTATATCATCCCGACAACGGTCGCTCAACAGCCCGCCTCCTTCTTCCCGCCGTCCCGAAGCCGCCGTGGCGCCCGTTACGGAACGGGCCCCGGCCCGGGCCAGGGCCAGGGCGGCTGCATGGAGCGTCGCCCCGGACGTCAGCACATCGTCCGCCAGGACCACCTGTCGTCCCCGCACCCGGTCCGGGCAGGGGCAGGCGAAACTGTCCGCCATGTTCCGGATCCGGTCCCCATGTCCCGTCAGGGTGCTTTGGGGCCGGGTCGACCGGGTCCGGACCAGCAGGCCGGCGCCCAGGGGCAGCCGGAGCCCCTCGGCCAGCCCTGCGGCCACCAGGGCGGCCTGGTCGTAGCCCCGTTCCCTTTTGCGTTCCGGGTGGAGGGGAACCGAGGCGACCAGGTCCGCCGCGACCGCCCGTTCCCGGAGGATCGGGGCACAGAGGGCTCCCAGGGTTCGGGCCGCATGGGACGCGTCGTGGAATTTCAGGTCCAGCAGCAGATTGCGGACCGGTCCGCGGTAATGGAGGGCCACGGCCACCCGCATGTTTTCCAGCGGATCCCGGGCAACCGGATGCTCGAGACAGGGCAGCCAGCGGTCGGTTCCGACCCGGTGGGGAAGCCGGGACAGGCACGTCCGGCACAGGCCGGGAAACCCCGGGATCGGTTCCCGGACGCCTCGGCACAGGACACAGGCAGGCGGATAGAGGCGATCGAGGACCCGGTTGCCCCAGGTGCGGAAGGGGATGCCGTCCATGGTCACGACACCGGTTCGGACAGCCACCGGGCCAGGGCCGTGTGCCGGGCCGCCCGTTCCTGGTTCCGGACGGCCAGGTGGAGCACGCGGCGGTTGGAGATCAGGAACAGGCGGCGGCGGGCCCGGGTTACGGCGGTATAGAGAAGGGATCGGCACAGCAGCGTCGGCGGACCGGCCGGCAGCACCAGGACCACCACGGGATACTCGCTGCCCTGGCTCTTGTGGACCGTCACGGCATAGGCCGGGTCCAGGTGGACCAACCGTTCGCGGTCATACGGCACAACCCGCTCCCCGTCATACTCCACCAGGACGACGCCGGCTTCCGCCCCGACCTCCAGGATGGTCCCGGTCTCCCCGTTGAATACCCCGGAGCCGGTGGAGCCGGCCAGGGGACCGATGCCGTTCCAGGCCAGGTCGTAATCGTTCTTCGTATGAATCACCTTGTCCCCGGCCCGGTACACGAAACCCCGGTGCTCCAGCCCGTCCTCCCGGTTTTCCTTCCCCGCCTCCCGAGTCCCCGTCCGGGACAGGAACGGCCGAAGGGCCTCCTGCAGGGCCTGGTTCAGTTCCGTTACCCCCGCCGGCCCCCGGCGCATGGGCGCCAGGACCTGGGTATCGGCCACCGGGTCAATCCGGTAATGGATCGGGAGGATTTCGGAGACCAGCCGAACGCAGGCCTGGGCCATCTCCTCGGGGGTCTCCTTCTCCACAAAGAAACAGTCGCTGTCCAGGCTCTGGACGAACTCGGGCATGCCCCCCTGGAGAATCCGGTGGGCATTGGCCACGATCCGGCTGCCGGCCGCCTGGCGGAAAATGGTGGACAGCCGGACCACGGGGACCAGGCCCGAGGCCATCAGGTCCCGCAGGACATCGCCGGGGCCCACCGGCGGCAGCTGGTCGGCATCCCCCACCAGCACGACCCGGGTGCCGGGCCGGATGGCGGACAGGAGGTCGGCGAACAGGAGAACGTCCACCATGGACATTTCGTCGATGATCAGGATCCCGGCGTCCAGGGGGTTGTCCGGGCCTCTCCGGAACCGGGGCGTATCGAAGGCCCGGGTCACCGCGGGCCCCTCGGCTTCCGGAAGGAACTCCACTTCCAGGAGCCGATGGATCGTCCGGGCTTCCATGCCGCCGGCCTCGGCCATCCGCTTGGCGGCCCGGCCGGTCGGCGCGGCCATCCGGATGCCGCCCCGGATGCCGCCGAACAGGCGGACCAGGACCCGGATCAGGGTCGTTTTTCCTGTTCCCGGGCCACCCGTAATGACAGAGACCGTCGAGCCCAGCACCGTATCCAGGGCCTCCCTCTGGGAGTCGGACAACTGGAGGCCCAGGGCGGCCGCAGCGGCTTCGGGGCTTTCCCCGGGGGCTTCCTGCGCGGGGGTATGGAGAAGGATCCGCAGCCGCAGGGCGGTGCTCCGCTCGGCCCAGGCCAGGTCCCGGCGGCTGATCCGGGGCGGATCCAGGTGGTCCTCGAAGACGAGGTCCGGCCCGGCGACCGGCCGCAGCCGGGCAAGAAGCCCCTCCCGCTCCCCGTCCGGGACCTGCAGGAGGTCGGCGAGCCAATCCCGGAACCGGTCCGCCGGGAGCTCCGTATGGCCCAGGGAGGCGGCCTGGTCCAGGACATGGACCGCGGCGCCCCGGAGCCGTTCGGGGGAATCCAGGGCCAGCCCCAGGCTTCGGGCGATCCGGTCCGCGGTCAGGAACCCGATTCCGGAGACTTCCTCGGCCAGTCGGTACGGGTTGTCCCGCACGACGGCGGCCGCCCGGTCCCCATAACGCCGCTCGATCCGGTGGGCCAGGCCGGGCCCGATGCCGTAGGGAGCCAGCAGCAGGAGCAGTTCCTGGTAAGACTCCCGGCCTGCGACGGCGTCGGCGATCTTCCGGGCGGTCCTGTCGCCGATGCCCGTGACCTCCGACAGCCGGAGGGGATCGGTCCGCAGGACCTCCAGGGTCCTGTCCCCGAAGCGATCCACGATTCTCCGGGCCATCTTCTCCCCGATGCCCGGCAGCGCCCCGGACGCCAGGTAGCCGAGAATCTCTCCCGGTCCCCTGGGAGGTCTCAGGATGGCCCCTGTTGCCGCGAAACGGACCCCATACTCGCGGTGGCGGGCAAAGGCGCCGTCGAAGACATACCGGTCGCCCGGATGGCAGAAGGGCAGGACGCCCACCACCGCCAGTGTGCCGGCGGCCGGCAGCGGCATGTCCAGGGGAGGGGGCGGCTCCACGGAATCCGGCCGGACCCGGAGAATGGAAAAGCCATTTTCCTCGTTCCGGAACAGGACATCCTCGACCCGGGCCTCCAGCCGGTGGTGTCCGGCGGGAGTGCCGTGTCCGCTCTCGGGACCGCTGGATCGGCTAGAGGCCGGCATCGAGCCGCAGCGCCTCCGCCCGGTCGGTGCGCTCCCAGGGGAGGTCCAGGTCGGGGCGCCCGAAATGGCCGTAGGCCGCCACCTGCCGGTACAGCGGACGACGGAGGCCCAGGTCCCGGATAATGGCATCGGGGCGGAAGTCGAAATGCCGCCGGACCAGCTCCGCGATCCGTTCGTCGGGCAGTCGGCCGGTACCGAAGGTCTCCACCGCCAGGGAAACGGGATGGGCGACCCCGATGGCATAGGCCACCTGGATCTCCACCCTCCGGGCCAGCCCCGCCGCCACCAGGTTCTTCGCCGCGTGGCGGACGGCATAGGCAGCCGACCGGTCCACCTTGGTGGGGTCCTTCCCGGAGAAGGCGCCTCCGCCGTGCCGGGCGGATCCGCCGTAGGTATCGACGATGATCTTCCGTCCGGTCAGGCCCGAGTCGCCCTGGGGGCCTCCCACGACGAACCGGCCCGTAGGATTCACGAAAATCCGGGTCCGGCCGTCGATCATCCCTTCCGGCACCACGGCCCGCACCACGAGCTCGGTCATGTCCTTCCGGATCCGTTCCTGGGGGACGTCGGGGCCGTGCTGGGTCGACAGGACCACCGTATCCACCCGGACCGGCGTCAAGCCGTCGTATTCCACCGTCACCTGGGCCTTCCCGTCCGGCCGCAGGTAATCCAGGATCCCGGCCTTCCGGACCCCGCTCAGGCGACGGCAGACGGCGTGGGCCAGGGAAATGGGCAGGGGCATCCCTTCCGGCGTCTCGTCGCAGGCATAGCCGAACATCATGCCCTGGTCCCCGGCCCCGGTTCCGAACTCGTTCGAGTCCTCGCCGGTCCGGCTCTCCTGGGAATGATCGACGCCCCTGGCGATGTCCGGAGACTGCTCGTGGATGGAGGTCAGGACCGCGCAGGTGTCGCAGTCAAAACCGAACTTGGCCCGGTCGTATCCGATCCCCCGGAGGGTTTCCCGGGCCAGGACCGGGATATCCACATAACAGCTGGTCGAGATCTCGCCCATGACCAGGACCAGGCCGGTCGTCACGGCGGTTTCGCAGGCCACCCGGGCCATGGGATCCTCGGACAGGATCGCGTCCAGCACCGCGTCGGACACCTGGTCGCAGATCTTGTCCGGATGCCCCTCGGTCACCGACTCGGATGTGAACAGGTGCCGTTCCCTTTTCCTCGTGGTCATGTCGCGTCTCCTCCCGATCCGTTCATTTCAGGCAAAAAAGAACCCCGACCTTCCCGGGGAAAGACGGAGTCATGCAATACGAAGCAGATCATGGCACCCCATCTTCCAGGCCGACGCCTGCAGGAATTGGCACCGATGCGCCGTAGCGCCGGTTGCCGGGCTTCACAGGGCCTGTCCCTCAGCCACTCTTGATAAGGAAGGAAGATCCTTTTTTGCTGTCAAGGTGCAGTCGGCCCCGCGGCCGTACCGGTGGCGTCATCATACCATTCCGGGCGTGCGGCTTCAACGGGTCGACCCGAATCCCGTCCGAACCTCGCCCTGGCGGGGCGCCATGACATTTGTCACGACTTCGGCTCCTTCATGATCAAGTACCTTGCCTGATATAGTAGTTGGTGCTATCCTGTGCCTGGAGGTGATCCCATGAATGCAAACCAGGGAGAGCTGACGCCGGACCTCATCCGGGGCATGACCGACACCATCGTGCTGGGCCTGCTGCTGGAGGAGGATCGCTACGGGTACGAGATCTACAAGGAGATCCTGCGCCGGAGCGACAATACCTTTGAACTGAAGGAAGCCACGCTGTACGCCAGCATCCGCCGGCTGGAACAGGAGGGTTGCCTCTCCTCCCATTGGGGGGAAGGGTCCCGGGGAGGCCGGCGCCGGTATTACAGCGTCACGGTCCGGGGGCTGGATCGCTATCGACGGAGCCTCCGGAACTGGACATTCGCCAAGCAGATGCTGGATCGCCTGCTGGCCAGGACGGAGAAGGAGGCAGCCCTATGAACGATCGGATCGACGCCTATCTGCAGGAAGTATTTCGTGATCTCCCGGACACGCGGAAGACCCGGGAGCTGAAGGAGGAGATGGCGGCCAATCTTCGGGACCGGATGTCGGATCTCCGGGCATCGGGACTTTCCGAGGACGAGGCCTTCGCCCGGGCGGTGGATTCCATCGGGGACCGGAGCGAGCTGGGGGCAGCGGCGTCCGTCGGTTCCGACACGATTCCGCCTCCGACGGCAGGACCGGCGGGGCCGGTGGATTCCCGGGCTGTCCCGGCGCCCGGGGGGGGCGTCCCGGATCCGGACGCCGTGGCGAAGAAGCGCCGGAAGGATGAGCGGGACGCGATCTCCGGTGCCATGTGGCTGCTGCTGGTGGTGGGGTATTTCCTGACCGGCTTCTGGTTCGGGTGGTGGGCCTGGAACTGGGTGATCTTCATTCTCGGAGCCGCCCTCCAGATCCTGGTCAGCGGATTCATCCTGCCGGAGGACAGCCCGGGATCCGGGACGTCCCCCGTCTCGGCCGGAGGGGCTTCGACGCCCGCTCCCGACCCGGCGGACCGGGCCCGGAAACGCCTGGCGGATACCCTGTCCGGCCTGCTCTGGATTTGCGCCGTGCTGGCCTATCTCGTCTCCGGCTTCCTGTTGGGGTGGTGGGCCTGGAGCTGGGTGATCTTCCTGCTGGCGGCGGCTGTCCAGGTCCTGGTCAGCGGATTCATCCACGACTGATTCCACAACCTCACGAGGGAGACTGGCATGCAAAACGGCTGGATCGACTTGAGAAGCGATACCGTGACCCATCCGACGCCCGCCATGCGGACGGCCATGGCCGAGGCGCCCGTAGGAGACGATGTATATGGAGATGACCCGACGGTCAACGCCCTGGAAGAGGACGGGGCCCGGCTGCTGGGGAAGGAAGCCGCCCTGTTCGTTCCCAGCGGGACCATGGGGAACCAGCTGGCCCTGATGACCTGGGTGTCCCGGGGAGACGAGGTCATCCTGGGAGATGCCTGCCACATCGTGGCCCATGAGGCCGGGGCAGCGGCGATCCTGGCCGGGGCCCAGCTCCGGTGCCTGCCTGCCCCGGATGGCAGGCTGTCCCCCCCTGAAGTCCGGAGGGCGATCCGGACGCAGGACGACATCCACCAGCCCCGGACGGGACTCCTGTGCCTGGAGAACGCCCATTCCTCCGGCTCCGCAATTCCCCTGGACGAAATGGAAGCGCTCTGCAGCCTGGTCCATGGGTTCGGCATTCCCGTCCATTTGGATGGGGCCAGGCTCTTCAACGCGGCGGAGGTCCTCGGCGTTGCGCCGGCCGACCTGTCCGGCCCCGCGGATTCCGTCATGGTCTGCCTGTCCAAGGGCCTGTGCGCCCCGGTCGGATCCCTGCTGTGCGGCTCCCGGGACTTCGTCCGCAGGGCCCGCCGGAACCGCAAGATTCTGGGCGGCGGCATGCGGCAGGCCGGCATCCTGGCGGCGGCGGGGCGGATCGCCCTGCGGGACATGACACGACGCCTGGGGGAGGACCACAGGGCGGCCGCCGACCTGGCCGGGGCCCTGGCCGCGATTCCCGGCCTGGAGGTCCTGCCGGCCCCCTTTCGGATCAATATGGTTTTCTTCCGGTCCGACGGGCTGGGCCTGTCCGACCAGGCGCTCATGGACCGCCTGGCGTCGGCGGGCATCCTGGCCAACCCGCCCGAGGACGGAATCATGCGGCTGGTCACCCATTACTGGGTGACGCCCGAAGACCTCCGCCGAACTGTTGAGGTATTCCGGTCCCTGTCCGCCTGACGGTCCGGTCCCGATCCACTGTCGATCTCCGACACGTTTTGTCCCGATCCGTCGGCAACCCGGTTTCCCGCCCCTGCCTCCCGACGCCTAGAATGGGCCCGGGAGGTGGTGTCATGTCCGCAAAGCGTCTCTCGGCTCCCTCCGCGGACAGGCGGTCCGGATGCCTGTTGCTGGCCGGCCTTCCTGTCCCCGACCCGGGCTCGGGGGCCCTGGTCCTGCCTGCCTGTCTGCTGGCCGATCGCCTCTCGGCCGCCGACCCGGGCCGGACGCTCCGGGTTCCGCTGATCCCGCCCCACTGGGTCCGGGGACGGCCGGACCCCTCGGGTCCTGCGGCGGAGACCGTATCCTCCTGGCTCCTGCTGGCGGAAGCCGGCGCCCTGCCCGATGCCGCCACCCTGGCCGGCCGGTGTCCCCGGTTGCCGGACGGGTCCGCGTCGCCCTTCCCTGCGGAGCGGGGCGATGACCTGGACGAGGCCGATCCCCGGGTCCTGACGGCCCTGGCCCGGGCCCTGGCCCGGATGGCCGACGAACCCGAATCCCCCTTCTCCCTGGTTCTCCTGGAATGCGGTCCCCTCTCCTTCTTCCGGCTGGCTGCCCTGGCCCGGGGCGTTCCCGCCTGGTGTGCGGCGCATTCCGGCGAGGACACGCCGGGCGGGCGGGCGTTCCTGCGGGAACTGTCCTGGATTCGGCAAGCCGATCCCGGTCTCCCCCCACCCCACCTGTTTCGGGAGGACCGGATCGGGGAGGCGTCCGGGCGGCTTCTGGCCCTGCCGGGCCACCCCGCTCACGGGGGGGAGGTGGCGCCGTGGACCGGGATCCGGAACGCCTGACCCTCAAGGAGCGGATCATCCAGGAGGTCCTGGCCGCCGCCCGCATGACGGTGGATCCGGATGACGAGACCTACCGCCGGATGATCGCCCAGGCCTGCGTCCGGTCCACCGAGGGACGTCGGATGACCCTGGCCGGTCGTCGCACCCTGGCAGCCGAAGTCTTCCATGCCATGCGGGGCCTGGACGTCCTGCAGCCGCTGCTGGAGGATCCCGGCATCACCGAAATCATGGTGGTGGGGCCAGACCGGATTTATGTGGAGCGGGAGGGACGGATCGCAGGCACGAACCTGCGGTTCGACTCCCAGGGCCGGCTGGAAGAGGTGATCCGCACCTTCTTCGCCCGCGGGGACCGCTCCATCAGTGAGACGGCCCCCATCGCCGATCTCCGCTTGCCGGACGGGTCCCGGGCCCATGCGGTCCTGCCCCCGGTGGCGCCGGAGGGACCGCTGCTGACCATCCGCAAATTCACCGGCATCCGACCGTCCCTGGATGTCCTGGCGGGGGCGGGCACCCTGTCCCCGGAGACCGCCGGATTCCTGCGGGACGCGGTGCGGCGCCGCAGGACCCTTTTCATCTCGGGAGGCACCGGCAGCGGCAAGACCA
>JAKPNJ010000055.1 GCA_029548445.1 Bacillota bacterium
GGCCAACACCTCCCCGGACGACATCTTCCTGACCGCCCCCTACCATTTCAACGCCTTCTTCCTGTCCGGCCGGAAGATCTGGTTCGGCCACTCGTACTATGCCTGGTCGGCCGGCCACGACACCTCGACCCGGGGGGACGAAACTCGCCGGCTGTTCAGCGGGGAATTCGGCGACCGGGAGGCCATGGTGGCCTACTTCCGGAAGAACGGCATTGCGTACGCCATCCTCGACGACGACCTTCGGAGGAACGCGGATTTCTCCCTGAACGAGGCGCTGTTCGATGAGTGGTTCCCCATCGTGGCGACCTTCCCCGGACAGGGCAACGCGGAGATTCACGACCTGCGGAGGTAACATCCATGCGGTTCGACCTGCTCCACCCCTCCGACCAGCTGGCCATGCTGATGGAGCGCATTTACGCCTACGGCATGACCACCACCTCCGGCGGCAACCTGTCCATCCGGGACGAGGATGGAGCGGTCTGGATCACCCCGTCCGGGGTGGACAAGGGATCCCTGACCCGGGACGACATGATCCGCGTCCGTCCCGATGGCGGGGTCGATGGCAAACACCGGCCCTCGGTGGAGCTGCCCTTCCACCTGTCGGTCTATCGGCGTCGGCCGGACATCCGGGCCATCCTCCACGCCCATCCCCCCGGGATCGTGGCCTTCAGCATCGTCCGGCGGCTGCCGGACATCCGGCTGATCCCGAACATCAGCCTGATCTGCGGGGAGATCGCCATGGCCCCCTACGCCCTGCCGGGTTCGGAACAGTTGGGGGAGAACATCGCGGTGGAATTCGACCGGGGCCGGTCCACGGTGGTGCTGGAAAACCACGGGGTCGTCATCGGCACCGGCTCCCTCTTCGATTGTTTCATGGCCTTCGAGACCCTGGAATCCTGCGCCCGGCTGCAGATCAACGCTCTTCGGCTGGGGGCCGCCCTCCATCCCCTGGACGACCGGCGGATCGACATCTCCCGCCGCAAAAACCACGCGGACCTGGGCGTCTTTGTGCCCGAGGGGCACGACAGCGCCGAACGGGCGGCCCGCCGGGACATGGTCCGGCTGATCCGCCGTTCCTACGACCAGCGGCTGTTCACCAGCACCCAGGGAACCTACTCCCTGCGGCTGGGGGACGGATCCTTCCTGATTACGCCCTACGGGAAGGACCGAAAATACCTGGAGCCCGAGGACCTGGTCCGGATTCGGAACGGGTGCCGGGAGGACGGCAAGCTCCCCAGCCGGTCGGTCCCCCTGCACCAGGCCATTTACGACCGCCACCCGGGCATCCGCTCCATCCTGGTGGCCCATCCGCCGCACATCATGGCGTTCGCGGTCACCGACGCCGCCTTCGATTCCAGGACCATTCCGGAAAGCTACATCCTGCTGCGCTCGGTGCCCAAGCTGCCGTTCGGGTCCAGCTTCCTCCAGCCTGGCATGACGGCGGAAATGATCTCGCCGGCCTCGCCCATGCTGATCTGCGAGAACGATTGCGTCATCGTCACAGGCGGCAGCCTCCTCCAGGCCTTCGACCGGCTGGAGGTGGCGGAGTACAGCGCCCATTCCATCATTTCATCCACGGAACTGGGATCCATCCGGCGCATCTCCGACGAGGAAGTGGCGGAGATCGACCGGGCCTTCTTCTAGCGCAGGAGATCCACCGCCACCGCCGCCGCGACGCCGCCCAGGATGACCAGCACCGGGCTTCTTTTCAGCAGCGCCAGGACCAGGGCCACCGCCAGGGCCAGGATCGCCGCCAGGGGGGTCGGCGTGGACGCAAGGGCGGCGGGCAGGGTCAGGGACGCCAGCAGGGCCGGCGGGATGAACCCGAGAAAGGTTCGGAAGGCGCCCTTGGGCCGCAGGTGGTGGAAAACGGCCAGGGGCAGCATCCTGGGCAGGCAGGTGACCAGGGTCATGCCCAGCAGGATGGCGATCCAATATAGGGGCGCCATCAGGAGTCTCCCCTCTCTGCTGCCGAGCCCGGGGCAGCCTCCCCATCCGGACCGGTGGCTGCCGGCTGCGGGCAGGCCGCCGGGTCCGGGGACCGGCCGAACAGGAGCGTCCCCAGGAAAGCCGACAGGATCGTGGCCAGCAGGGGCCGCAAGGCCTCGGATCCGGCCAGGGCCGGGATCGCCGACAGCAGCAGGTTCACGCCCACCGCCAGGATCGCCACCCACAGCATGGACCGGGCGGTCCGGGTGCAGGGTACCAGCAGGGCGACGAACATGAGATAGAGGGAAATGCCCATGTTCCGCTCCACGATGGGCGGCAGGCCTCCCGCCAGCAGCAGGCCCACGGCGGTGCCCAGGTTCCAGGCCGTCCAGGCGGCGGTGTTGAGCCCGATATGGAAAGAGGCAGGGAAAGTGGCCTCGGGCCGGGTGGACGCCACGGCAAAGGTTTCGTCGGTCAACCCGAAGGCCAGCACAAGCAGCCGGGATCGCCGGGTGCCCCGCTCGATCCGGGGGGCGATGGCGGAGGCCATGAGGACATGGCGCAGGTTCAGCAGGGCCGTCGTCAGGATGATCTCCAGGGGCGAGGCAGCCAGGGCCATCATCCGGATGCCGACGAACTGGGCGGCGCCGGCGAACACGATGAGGGAGGAGGCCATGCCGACCCAGGGCGGAATGCCCGACGAGCGGGCCAGGATACCGAACGCGACCGCAATGGGTAAATACCCCAGGGCGACGGGAATCCCGGCGGCCAGGCCTTTCCGGAATGGATGGCCCGGGGTCATGGCGGCGGGCTCCCGAAGGGCGGCGCCGGCGGGGCAGCCGCCGCGGCCGATGCGGCCGTCGCGTCGTCGGCCAGGGACCGGACCAGCGGCACATCCGCGGGGCAGAGAGGCAGGGACAGTGCTTCCCAGGGGGACACCCACCGGAAATCGCTGTGGGCGTTGCAGGGGAAGGTGCCCGTCAAGGCGGCGGGATCCAGGGGAACCGCTTCGAAGATCATCAGCACCAGGAGCCGGTGCTCGGGCCGGCGGGGCGAATCCGGGGCCAGGGGATGGCAAAGGGTCCGGATCGGGCGCCCGATGGCCGCCCCAATGCCCAATTCTTCCTGCAGCTCCCGCCGGAGGGCCTCTTCCGGCCGTTCGCCGGGCTCCACCTTGCCGCCGGGGAATTCCCAATGTCCTTCCAGGTCCCGGCCCGGCCCCCGCCGGGCCAGCAGAAACCGGCGATCGGAAGGGCGGGACAGCCGGGCCCCCACCACCGGCAGCGCCTGGCGGCAGGGTGACGGGGTGTCCTTCCGGAACATGGGTACGGACTTGGAGACGCCGTGGCAGTCGCTGCCCTGGGTGGGCAGCAGGCCCAGGGTCAGGGCCGCCCCCAGGATCTCCCGATTCTTTTCCTGGGAGGTCTCGCCATGGCAGGCCTCCACCCCGACGAGGCCCAGGTCCCGATACCGGGCCAACCGCGCTACCAGGTCCCGTCCCACAAGCGGTTCCCCCAGGCACCAGCCGTACAGGCCGGGGTGGGCGAGGACCGGGACCCCGCCGGCCTCCAGGATGACCCGGATCCCCTCGGCCAGGGAAGGGCGTTCCCGTTCCACGTATGCAGGGCGGCCCGGGGACAGGTAGCGGTCGAAGGCATCCCGGATGGAGGGCACATATCCGTGGCGCACCATCTCCTGGGCTGCATGGAGACGGCCGACCACAGGCGGGTGGCCCGATCCGGGCGATCCCCCGGGATCCGGGGACGGGGAAGCGCCTTCGTCGGGCAGGGTTACGGGCATGCCCATGGCCAGGAGCACCTCGGCCATCTTCCTGTTCCGGTCCCGCCGCAGGCTCCGCTGCCGCTGGAGGAACGAATCCAGCCGCTGGTGGCCGCCCAAGGGGAAATAGCCCAGGAGGTGGACCTCCCGGTCATCGTCCACGGACAGCTCGATGCCGGGTATGATCTCCGGCACCGGGCCCCCGGCGGCGGCCAGGGTCTCGGCGGCGGCCAGGGCCGGCGCAATGCCCGCGAGGGTGTCGTGGTCGGTAATGGAAATCGTCCGGAGGCCGGCGGATGCGGCGGTCCGGACGACAACCTCCGGGGCGTCCGCCCCGTCGGAGGCATGGGTATGCAGGTGCAGGTCGACAGCTCCCTGCCGGAGCCGCTCCTCCAGCAACCGGACGGGGTCGGACGGCTTTCCCGGATCGTCCGGAACTATTCCTCTTCCTCCTCGCCGGCCATCAGCCTGCGGGCATCCTCGATGACCTTGTCGGCCACGTTCTGGGGCGCCTGCTCATACCGGGCGAACTCGATGGTGTAGGCTCCGCGTCCCTGGGTCATGGACCGGAGGTCGTTGGCATACTTGGCCATCTCGGACATGGGTACCTCGGCTACCACCTGCTGGCCTTCCTCCACGGGATTGATCCCGAGGATCCGGCCCCGGCGCTTGTTCATGTCGCCCATGATGTCCCCCAGGTACTGGTCCGGGATGTCGACCTGGACGGTGCCGATGGGCTCCAGGAGAACGGGGGAGGCCAGGGGGAGGCCCTTCTTGTAGGCCAGCCGGGCGGCCAGCCGGAAGGACATTTCGTTGGAGTCCACATCATGGTAGGATCCGTCCACCAGGGTCGCCTTCAGGTTCACCACGGGATAACCAGCCAGGACCCCCCGGGAAACGGCATCCTGGAGGCCCTTTTCCACGGCGGGATGGTACTGCTTCGGCACGGATCCGCCGAAGATCTTCTCTTCGAACATCAGCTCCTCGGTCTCCCCGGGCTCGAACTCGACCCACACATGGCCGTACTGGCCATGGCCGCCAGTCTGCTTCTTGTGCTTGCCCTCGACCTTGACCTTTTTCCGGATGGTTTCGCGGTAGGGAACCCGCGGCTCGGTCAGGACGGCCTCGACATTGAACTTGGCCTTGAGCTTGGAGCACAGGACGTCCAGGTGCTGCTCGCCGATGCCCGAGATCAGCAGTTGGTGGGTTTCGGCGTCGCTGCGGATGATGAAGGTGGGATCCTCGTCCCGGAGCTTGGAGAAGCCGGACATGATCTTCTCCTCGTCGCCCTTGGCCCTGCCCACCACGGCCATGGTCAGGTAGGGCACCGGGAACAGGGTCTTCTTCAGGATCGCCGGGCGGGTCCGGTCGCAGAGGGTGTCATTGGTGAAGGTTGCCGTGAGCTTGGTCACGGCGCCGATGTCGCCGGCCACGATGGCGTCGGCGGACAGCTGCTTCTTCCCGACCATGTGGAAGAGGGACCCGATGCGCTCGTCCTTCTCGGTCACGGAGTTATAGACCGACGAGTTGGCCCGCAGGGTGCCGGAATAGACCCGGAAAATCGAGATCCGGCCCACGAAGGGATCGGCGATGGTCTTGAATACGATGGCCGAGAGCGGTTCCCCTTCGTCCGCCCGCAGGGTGATGGCGGATTCGTCGGGCGCCAGGGCGGACACGGTTCCGGCGTCCGCCGGGGAGGGCATCAGCTCCACCAGCCGGTCGGCGACGAGTTTCATGGCCCAGTTGGCGGCGGCGGATCCGCAGAACACCGGCCGGAGGGAACCGGCCCGCAGGGATGCGCCGAGACCCTTGATCATGTCTTCCCGGCTGAAATCCTCCCCGCCGAAGAACTTCTCCATTAGCTCCTCGTCGGACTCGGCTGCGCTTTCCTTGAGGGCCTCCCGCAGTTCCGCGACCCGGTCGGCCAGGCCGCCCGGCACCGGGGCTTCGGTTACGGCTCCGCCGGTTCCGCAGAGATAGCCTTTCCCATCCAGCAGGTCCACATAGCCCTTCATTTTCCCGCCCTCGAGGATCGGGAGGCAGAAAGGGAGGGCCGATGCGCCGAAGGTCTCCCGGATCTGGTCCAGGGTCTTGTCGAAGTCGGCGTTGTCCTCCTCCATCTTGCTGATGAAGAAGAAGGCCGGCATATTCATCCGCTTAATATGCTTCACGGACTTCTCGGTTCCCACGGCCACGCCGTCCTTGGCGGGCACCACGATGACCGCCCCGTCGGCGACCCGGAGGCCCTGCATGACCTCCCCGACGAAGTCGAAGTAGCCGGGCGTATCCAGCAGGTTGATCTTGCTGTCCTTCCATTCCAGGGCTGCGATGGCCGTATTGATGGAGAACTTGCGCCGGATTTCCTCGGCGTCGAAGTCCATGGTGGTGTTGCCGTCCGGCACCCGGCCGAGCCGGTCCGTCGACTTGGCATTGAACAGCATGGCCTCGGCGAATGTGGTCTTGCCGGCTCCGCCATGGCCGAGGAGCACGATGTTGCGAATCCTGGACGCCGGATATTGCTTCATTCTGGTACCTCCTGAACGATGGTCGCGGATGGGAAGGAACGGCGCCTTCACATGGCGCCCGTGGACACTGGGTGATATTATACTATGCGACTGTCCGGATTTCCAGACGGCGCCCGGAATGACGCCCCGGAACGGCGCCTGAAACGGCGCCCGAAGCGGAGGCCTCAGCGCCGGCCGTGCTCCCGCTGGACCGACAGCCAGTCTGCGACCAGGCCCTCCACATCCGACAGGGTTTCGACCCGGACCGCAATCCCCCGGAATGCCGAGGCGCCCGCCGATCCCCTGAGGTACCATCCCAGGTGGGCCCGCATTTCGCGGATGCCCCGTGCCTCGCCCAGCCGCGCTGCGGTCTCGGCTGCGTGACGCCTCATCATTGCGGCCCGCTCCTCCGCCGACGCCATCCCGGGATGCCCCTCCGGGGAATGCGCCTCCGGGGGATGCGCGTCCGGGGGATACGCGCCCGGCGCCTCGCTCCCGAGGGCGACCCGGATCCGGCGGAAGACCCAGGGGTCCCCCATGGCGGCACGGCCCACGGCGACGCCGCAGACCCCGGTCTCGCGGATCATCCGGACGGCGTCCTCCCCGCAGCGGACGTCCCCGTTCCCGAAAACGGGTATATCCACAGCCCGGACCACATCGGCCAACAGGGTCCAGTCTGCCTTGCCGGCATACATCTGGTCCCGGGTCCGGGCATGAACCGTTATGGCGGAGGCGCCGGCGTCCCGGCACATGCGGGCGAAGTCGGCCGCGTTGCGCCGGGCTGCGTCCCATCCCAGGCGGAACTTGACGGTCACCGGGCGGCCGGCCGCTTCCACCGCGACCCGGATGACGGCTTCCGCACGGGCCGGGTCCAGCATCAGGGCGGCACCGTCCCCGTTGCGCACTACCTTGGCCACGGGGCAGCCCATGTTGAGGTCCAGGAGGTCGCACCGGTCCAGGACGGGGTGGGACCGGATCGCATCGATGGCGTACCGAAAATCCTCCGGATCGCCGCCGAACAGCTGGATGGCCACCGGGGCCTCCCGGTCCGGGTCGATTTCCAGCAGCGACAGCGCCCGCCCCAGGGAGCGGTCGAACCGGATGCCCCGGGCGCTGACCAGTTCGGTGCAGACCAGGTCCGCGCCCAGCTCCCGGCAAATCCGGCGGAACGGCAGGTCCGTGACCCCCGCCATGGGTGCCAGGGCCAGGTTGCCCGGCAGGGTCACGGTTCCGATCCGAATGGATTTCAGAAGGGGCATGGAGTTCCTCCGGGGAGCGACGCAGCCTCTCCCGGGAGGCGGCCGCCCGTTGCGCTACTTCTCCTGTTCGGCCAGCTGCCTCAGGATCTCCAGGTGTTCCTGCCGGCCGATCCGGTACTTGCGCAGGAGCAGGACCGACGAGCAGATCAGGACTGGCGAAAGCAGGCCCATCATGAGCCGGATTGCCAGGACCGCCGAGTCGGGCTGGGATTCCGGCATGAGCCCCTCGGCCGTGACCTTGATGTAGCCGCTGAACTCCAGCAGCAGGCTGACGGCCAGGAGCGCGAAGGCCCGTCCCGCCTTGAAGCAGAAATTCAGGGCGCCGTAGTAGGTGCCGTCCGAGTCGATGCCCGTGTCGAGCCGGCTCTTGTCCACCGCCTCCGGCAGGATGGCGTTGGGAAGGACATGGGCGGCCGACAGGCCGATGCCCACGACCAGCACGATGGGCCAGAGCAGGGACACCGGCCAGCCGACGAAGGGGATCGTGAACCAGGTCGCCTTCAGGACCTGGGCCGGCAGGAGCAGGAGGAACAGCACCCCGCCGAAAATCAGGATACCGGCCATGTTGGCCACCCGCTTGTCGGTGCGGGCGCTGATCCGGACCCACAGGGGCAGCGCCAGGGCTGCCACCACGAACATGCCGCCGGCAATGATCTCGAACTGCTCCTGCAGCTGGAGCACGTATTTGAAGTAGTAGAGCATGTTGGCCATGATGATCCCGATGGTGGCCCAGATCAGGTAGTAGTATCCCAGCATCCGGCGGAAAGTGGGATCCCGGAGGATCCGGCCGAGGGACCGGAAGAAGGGCGCATGGCGCCGGCCGGCCCCGTTTCCGTCCCGGAGGGCGATCACGGGGAAGAAGGGGAACAGGATGAACGACAGCCCGAAAATGAGGCCCATCAGGGGGAATCCCTGGCGCTTGGCGGCGGTGACGGCCATGTTGACCTGCCCGATGAAATCGGCGGGCAGGATGCCGTCGGACATGGCCTCCCGGATCCGGGCCAGCAGGTCCGGCGTCAGGGCAGCGTTGGCCGATGTCAGGCCGCCGCGGATCGCCTGCCAGGCCGACTCCGGCAGCCGGCCGTCCCGGACCGCCTGGTCCACCATTTCCTGAATCCCGGCAGGGAACACGACCGGGACCGAATCCACGATCATCAGGGGCAGCACCGTGGCGGCCAGGCCCGTGACGATGGAGAACAGCATGCGCCAGGCCATCAGGGAGGTTCGCTCGTCATAGTTCTGGGAGATCTCGATGCCCATCGCCTGGTAGGGCACCGAGAAGGCCGTGTTGAACGTGTCGAACAGGATATACACAAGGATGGCCAGCAGGAAGGTACTCCACTGGGGCAATCCGGCGGGCAGCCGCCAGATGAACAGGTAGGTCAGGCCCAGGGGAATGGCGGAAACAGCCATGAACGTCCGCCGGCGGCCGAACCGCAGGCGGGTTCGGTCCGAGAGATAGCCCATGATCGGGTCGTTGAGGGCGTCCCAGATTTGCCCGAAGAGCAGCACAAGGCCCGCCAGCAGCGGCTTGAGCCCCAGGATATCGGTAAAATAGTAGAGGAGGAAGAGGTCGAGGATGGTCCCCGACATGCTGTTGGTGGAATCCCCCGCACCGTAGAAAACCTTCTGCCACAGGGACAGTCTCGGTGCGCCCAGCTGGTCCGGCTTCGTTCCCGTTTCGGTCATGTCGTTCCCCCTCCGGCGTACGGGTCAAGGGCGGCGTTCGGGTCAGGGACGGCGATTGTTCCCGGGGATGGGGCGGGCAGGGATCCCGGCGGCTATTTCCCTTCGCCGGAAGGTTTCTCCAGATGGGACAGGACCAGGGAAGCCACAACCAGGACCAGGGCCACGAGGAACAGGGGGCGGTTCATGTCGAAGGGGCAGGCGCCGGGAGGCAGGTCCCGGAAACGCAGGACGAGGTCGATGGCGCCATAAAGGCCGATTGCGGTCCCCAGGGCCAGGAGGCCGTTGCCTGCCAGGTGAATCGCCTTCCGATGCTTCATTGTCCCCTCTCCGTATCCTTTCCTGGCATGAACGGACTTCTCGCATGCCCCAAATCCCTTGCCCCACCTGTCCACTGCCGGACCCGGTCCCGTGGAATGCGGAAACCCGGCGGTCCCGGACGGAACCTGCCGGGTTTCGGGATGGCGCCCGCAAAAGGACTCGAACCTCCGACCTGCGGTTTAGGAAACCGACGCTCTATCCTCTGAGCTATGCGGGCCTGCGGCGCGGAACCGGTCCGGATCCGCACACCCAGTGTACGGAGGGCCGCATCCGATGTCAACAGGCCCGGGGCGTCGGGCCGGGGGCGCAGGAACCAGTCGGGGGGCGGCGCGGCTTGTTCTTTTTGAGGGATCTGCTATGATTAGGTTCGATTGTGCGAATCGAAGCGGGAATCCGATTCCGGATGCCCGCTTCTTTCCCGTGATTCCCGAGCCCCGTGGGGGCTGGATGCGCATTCCGGCGGCGCCCCGTGCCGCCATGTGAAGGAGGGATCCTATCGTGGCCTTCCGCCGACCGTTCCCGGGAGGGGCCCACCCCGACCCGCAGAAACGGACCCTCGACGCCGCCACCCTGCGCCTCGACCCGCCCGCCGCCGCCCGTCTCCTGGTGCCCATGGCGATGCACCTCGGCGCCCCTGCCCGGCCCCTGGTGGCCAAGGGTGCCCGGGTCCTGGTCGGCCAGCCCATCGGCGCCGCCGATCGGCCCATGAGCGCCTGGGTCCATTCCCCCGTCTCGGGGACCGTGACGGCAATCCGGCGGATCCTCCAGAGCAGCGGCGCCTTTGCCGATGCCGTGGAAATCGCCAGCGACGGGCTGGGGGAGGTCGATCCCTCCGTCCGGCCGCCGGACGTCGTCGACCGGGCCTCCTTCGTGGCCGCCATCGCCGCGTCGGGCCTGGTGGGCCTGGGGGGCGCGAGCTTCCCGACCCACATCAAGCTGTCGCCGCCCCCGGACAAGGCGCCGGACTGCCTGGTGATCAATGCGGCCGAGTGCGAACCCTACATTACATCCGACTACCGGGCCTGCCTGGAGGAGCCCGATGCCATCGCCGACGGCATCCTGCAGGTCCTCCGCTACATGGACATCCCCCGGGCCGTGATCGGCATCGAGGACAACAAGCCCCGGGCTGCCGCCGCCCTGGCGAACGCACTGAAGGCCGCCGCCGCCCGCGAAGCCGATTCCGCCTGCAGGGCCGCCGCCGAGGCCGCGGAGATCCGGATCCTGCCCACCCTCTATCCCCAGGGCGCGGAAAAGATGCTGGTCCATGCCTGCACCGGCCGGACCATCCCCACCGGCGGACTGCCCCATGACGTCCGGGTCATGGTCCTGAATGTCAGCACCGTCGGCTTCATTTCCCATTACCTGGCCACCGGGATGCCCCTGGTCCGCCGTCGGCTGACCCTGGACGGGGACCTGGCTGTCGGTCCCGGAAACTATGATGTGCCCGTCGGCCTGATGATTGCCGACCTCCTGGCCCTGACCGGCGGAACCCGGGGGGAACCGGAGAAGATCCTCATGGGCGGTCCCATGATGGGCGTGGCCCTGGATCGACCGGACACCCCCGTGATCAAGGCCAACAACGCGATCCTCGTCCTGTCCGGGGCCGTGGCCGCCCTGCCGGCCGAGACCGCCTGCATCCGCTGCGCCCGCTGCGTACAGGCATGTCCCATGCGCCTCCTTCCCACCGCCATTGACGCCGCCGCCCGCCTGGAGGACGCGGACCTGCTGGAGCCGACGAATCCCCTCGACTGCATCGAGTGCGGCTGCTGCAGCTATGTCTGCCCGGCCAAGCGCCACCTGGTCCAGTCCATCCGCCTCGGCAAGACGATCCTGCGGACCGCCCAGGCCAGGAAGAAGGCCGAGGACGGACGCCGGCGCGCCGCGAAGGAGGTCCGTCCATGAACCTCGTCCTGTCCTCGTCCCCCCACCTGCGGGATAACGCCTCCACCCCGCGGATCATGGGCGATGTCCTCATCGCCCTGGCTCCCGCCCTCCTGGCCTCGGCCCTGCTCTTCGGGCTCCGGCCCCTGGCGGTGGCCGCCGTGGCCGTGGCCTTCGCCGTGGGCTCCGAATATCTCTTCCGACGCCTGGTCAGGCGCAGCAATACCATCGGGGACCTGTCCGCCGCCGTCACCGGCCTGCTGCTGGCCCTGAACCTGCCGCCGACGATTCCCCTGTGGATCGCGGCCCTGGGGTCCGTCGTCGCCATCGTGATCGTCAAGCAGTTTTTCGGCGGCATCGGCCAGAACTTCGTCAACCCCGCCCTGGCAGCCCGGGTCGTCCTGGCCATCTCCTTTCCCGTGGCCATGACCCGCTGGGACCGGACCCCCGGGCTGCTCTCCGCCTTCGGCATCGGCGAGGCCGACGTCGTGACGGGCCCCACCCTCCTGGAACAAATGCGCCAGGGAGCCCAGGGAGAAGTTTCCCTCCTGTCCCTGTTCCTGGGGCTGGACAAGGGCGGCTGCATCGGGGAGATCTCGGTGGCGGCCCTGCTGCTGGGCGCCGCATGGCTCGTCTTCCGGAAGGTGATCCCCCTCTGGACCCCCCTGTCGTATCTCGCCGTCGTCGGGCTGTTCACCCTGGCGGCCGGACGGGATCCCCTGGTCCACCTGATGTCCGGCGGGCTCGTGATCGGCGCCTTCTTCATGGCCACCGACTACGCGACCGTTCCCCTGACCTGGAAAGGGCAGCTGCTGTTCGGCCTGGGCTGCGGCCTCATCACCTCCCTGATCCGGCTGTTCGGGGGCATGGCGAGGGCGTGTCCTTCTCGATCCTGCTCATGAACATCCTGACGCCCCACCTGGACCGCTGGACGCGGCCGGTTCCGTTCGGGGGAGGTGCGGCCCGTGCCTAGGGAATCGCTGATGAAGCCCGCGCTGATCCTCATGGTGATTTGCGCCCTTACGACCGCAGCGCTGGCCGCCACCGACGGCCTGACCCGGGATGCGATCCGCAGCCAGCAGGTGCTGGCCGAGGAATCCGCCCGGAAGGGCGTCTTCCCGGAGGCCGATTCGTTCCGGGAGATCTCCCGGGAACGGCTGGACGGCATGCCATCGTCCGTGGCCGGGGAGGCAAGGCTGCTGGCGGTCTTCGAGGCTTTGGACGAATCCGGGGCCGGGATCGGCTATGTGGTGCAGGCCGCGATCCGCGGCTATGCCGGGGACGTAGCGGTCATGACCGGCGTCGCCCTGTCCGCCGACGGTTCCGGCAGGGTCCTGTCAGCCCGGATCCTGTCGGACAACGAAACCCCCGGCCTGGGCAAGAAGGTCGCCGGGACGCCCTTCC